>JBKPRD010000188.1:0-5133 GCA_046734415.1 Actinomycetota bacterium
ATGCGCGGGCAGTTCCAAGGCCCGAGTAGTAGCCCCTCCTCGTCCAAAGCGGGGCCTTCGAGTACTTACTCCGGCATCTCTTTGACCTTCAAAACCGCGACATGGGCCGGGTTGACTCCGACTGAACCATCGGCTCCGTACTCAGTGAACCAGGCGAGACGCGATTGGCCCGATCGAGCAGCATCGGAAAGCTTGCCCTCGACCTCGTCCAACGTTCCCTCCACCACAAAGACGTCGCCGTTTAGGAGCTTGACTTCCGAGTAACCCACCGCGAGCCATGGTAGTCAGGCTCGGCGCGAGAACCCAACTCAAGCCGTATGCCTGCTTCTGCGGGTGGAGCCGTAGGCTTCGCGCGCGCGTGAGCACCGCCCGAGACATCCGAACATCCGGCATGCGGCCCACTGTCGCCGTAGTGACCGACAGCACGCCCTATCTGTCTCGGGAGCTGATCGACCGCTGGGGAATCTGCGAGGTCAACCTGTACGTGGGCTGGGATGGAGACCTTCGGCCCGAGGACGAGTACCGCGACCTCGACAGCTTCTACGCGCGGCTGCGCGAGTCCCCGACGCTGCCGGCGACTTCGCAGCCTTCGGTGGGGGACTTTCTCGCCTGCTACCAGCCGCTCGTCGCTGCGGGGCGCGACGTCGTCTCCGTTCACATAGCCGCCGGCATCTCCGGGACGTGCGCGAGCGCGACTGAGGCGGCGCGTTCCCTGGCCAGAGAAGGGCATCCCGGGCGCATAGAGGTGATCGATAGCCAGACCGGCGCGGGGGGTCTCGGCTGCCTCGTCGTGGCTGCCGCACGCTCGGCCGAGCAAGGCGGAGAGCTGGGTGCCGTCGTCGATGCCGTTCACCAAGCCCGCGAGCGACTTGAAATCTGGTTTGCCCTGGACACTCTCGAATACCTGCGCCGCGGCGGGCGGATTGGGGCCGCCCAGGCGATGCTCGGGACGGTTCTGAAGGTCAAGCCGATCTTGACCTTCGGCACCGAGATCACTCCGGTCGGTCGCGTCCGAACCAAGACCCGGGCGTTGGAGCGGATGAACGAATATCTGCACGAACTGCACGACCGCGGAGCAAGGGACTGGGTCGTCCAACACGCCCAGTCACCCGAGGACGCCGAGCATCTGGTCGCTTACGGCACCGAGATCTTCGGTGCGGGTCCGCTGTTCTGCACCGAGGTGGGGCCGGTGCTCGGCACGCACCTCGGATCCGGAATGCTCGTTGGAGGCGTCGTGAGCGGCTGAACTGTTCAGCGACGGCGGCACCGCTTTTAGCTCGGATGAAGATCGGCTTTCCGGAATCCTCGGGCGGTCGTAGCAAGAGACGAAATCCCGCCCCCGCTACCAACCAAGGGCCCTCGAAAGAGGGCCCTTGGTGTTCAAGAGAGCCTGTACAGGTAGCTCGCCCACGAGGATGGGAGTGCCGAGGTCGGGGCTCGCGATGCTCACGAGCGCCCGATCGAAAGCGCTCCTCCCGTGCGAAGCGCCGCTTCTCGTCCAAAGCAGCGGTTCGGAGCTACTCCGACAGCCCGGCGGCTTCGAGGGCGTCGGCCCGATCCACGTACTCGTCCATCCGGGTGATCAGGCCGTTCCGCACCGTAACCACGATGAAGATCCCCGCCTTGACATCGATGTCGGTCGCCCTTCCTCGCATCCCGGCCTCCACCACCGCCAGGACCTGATCGCCTCCAAGATCACTTACCTCTTTGATCTCGATTCCGTAGTTCTGCGCCGCGTCTACAACTTGGTCGAAGCCGCGAGCCAAGTCGTTGTAGCCGCGATAGGTGACGCCGGTCAGGGCTGTCTTCCATTCCACATTCGGGTGCAGATAGCGGAGCATCTCGACCCCCACTGGGGGAACTTCCCCCGTCTCCAGCGTGTCCGCCGCGGAGCCGGGATCTTCCCAGTACGCGCTGAAGACTCCTTGGACTGCCTCGTAGTAGCCGCGAACCAGCTTCACGTTCTCCTCCGACATCGCCCGCGCAGTATCTCGCGGGAACCGCTGCTTTCCATGCGAAGCGGCTATTTCGCGACAGCGCCAGGCAGGCAGTGTCGTCCGCTCCCAGATCCTCGGACGGTCGTAGCGAGAAACGATCGGGCCCCGCTACCAGCCAAGGGCCCTCGAAAGAGGGCCCTTGGTGTGTCATAGGACCGCCGCGCTAGCGGGACCGAAGCTTTCCGACTGCAAATCCGGCGATGAAAGCTCCGGCGACCGCAAGCGCAGCCGGGTTCTCCTGGGCGAAGCGCTGGGCCCGCTGGACCGCTGCTCCGGCCGAGTCGGGAGCCTTATCCGCCACCTCTTCCCTCTTCGCGGTCGCCGTCTGCTTGACAGAGTCGGCCTTCGCGCTCGCCTTCTCCTTGACGCTGCTCACCTTCGCCTTTGCCTGCTGCTTGACGTCCGTCTTCTGGGCGACCGCAGCAGCCGTGTCGCCAAGCTGCTCGCGCGTCTCTTCGATGTCCTCGCGGATCTCCTCGGGTGAACGTTGCTCCTCGGTCACTGCCGTGCCTCCTTCGCGCGCTGCTTGGTGTACTCGACGTCTGTTTTCGTCGTTTCGATCGCCTGCTCCGGAACGGGGGGCGTTCCCTCCTCGATTTTCTTCTTGCCTGCGAGGGCCAGGACTCCCGCGACCGCTCCGTAGCCCGCGGCCACGAGCAGAGCAGCGAGCCAAGCGTCGAGAACAATCGCAAGCGCCAGGATCGCGGTGGCGGTTAAGGCACCCAGCGCGTAGAGCCCGAAGAGGCCTGCGGCGCCGAACGCGCCCGCGCCGATTCCGACACGCTTGCCCTTCAGCGTGAGCTCGGCCTTGGCGAGTTCGATCTCCTTTTGCGCGAGCGCCGAGGTCTGCTCCGTGAGCTGCTTGGTCAGCTCGGAGAGCGATCGCTCGTCGGGCGAATCGCCAGACCCGCGTTCTGCGGTCACGTTGGGATTCATCTCCTCGCCTCCTTGCGAGCTGGTGTCCTTTCCTTGGTCCTGTTGCTTTATCCAGCGCGGGCCGCAACCAAACCCGAAAAGGAGCCCGGCCGGCGAGACGTGGTGAATCGAGCGAGGGGTCCTGGTAGCGCCGTGCACCAAGCTCGTCGCTAGAACAATCTGATCAGCAGGTTCAGCAAGATGGTGAGCGCGATCGAAAGGACGATCGACCAGAGAAGGCAGCCAGGCATGAAGCGCACCTGTGTGCGCTCCTCAGATCGCTTCCAGATCACGAACATCGTTTGCCGCCTGCTACCGGTGTCTCGAAAGAAATGACCCGGCCGAGGCCCTTGGGCCCCGGCCGGGAAGCATCCTCTAGCGACCGTTCCGATCGGCCTCCGCGAGGTTCTCGGTGTACGGATCGCGCGACCCGGACTTAGCCAGCCCGCGACCGATGAAGTAGGCACCGGCGACGATTGCGACGTAGAGCCATGCCTGGCGGGCGATGAACTCGTCGGTTCCGTCGGTGTCGCCCCCCTTGATCACGGCGGCGCTGACGAGAATCGCGGCGATCACGCCGACCATCCCCCAGAACTCGGTGGTCTTGAACGCCTGCTTGGTCTCGGTCGTCAGGCGGCGAATACGCCCCTGGCGGCGGACTGAATCGGTGCGCAGAGCACCGGACTTCGTTGCGGCTTCCATGCGTTTACTTCTCCTGTCTCGCATCTCCCGCCTGGGCCGTGCAAGGTGACCCGGGGTGGTCCCTCGCCCCTTTGCTCCCAGACTGGACGGGCAGGTGCTTCGCGTTGGGCGAAGCAAAGCTGCCTCGCTCCAGCTGCTTACCCGCCGAGACACCAACCAAACGAGTGTTCGGACAAAGCCAAGGCCGTCCGCCCACCGATGCCGCCCGCGCAGTATCCCTCGACGGAGTCAGGAACGAGATTTATCCCCGCAAATGCGGGTAAGTGAGTGCAGGGCGGGGATCGGCACGGATGCGAAAGGACGGCCCGAATGGCCCAGACAAGCACTAGAAGGAAGTCGTCACCTAATGGCGGGAGGCGGCGGCGCTCAAGCGGTTCGACCCCCGCGTCGGCATCCTCCAGGGGATCGAGCTCGAACCGTCAGGGACGCAAGACGGGGGCGAAGAACCGAAAGTCAGGAGCTTCGCGGAGCGGACGCTCGCGCGCGAGCGCTGGCCCCCGGAAGCGGTCATCCGCGAACGCGAGCTCTGGCGCCCCCGCCGTCAAGCAGATTGCGTCGAAGGGCAAGGACGCTGTCGCCGAAGGCACGCACAGTGGCGCCGAGGCGATCTCGTCAGCCGCGGAGAAGGTCAAGTGGCCGGCAGTGGCTGGGGGCGCGGCCCTTGCGGGGCTGGCCGGAGGTGTCGCATTGGGTGCCAAGCGCTACGCCGGTCGCACGGTCCTGGGGATGCGCGTTGGCAACGGGAGCGGCAACGCCGGCAAGAGCCTCGCCGAGGCCAGCAAGAACGTCGCCAAGTTCAGCGAGAACATCGGTGAGTTCGCAGCCGAGGTACGCAAGACGCGGGAAGCAATCGAAACTGGCTCCAAGCACAGCTCCCCGATCGAGGTGGTCCTGCGCGCCCTGACCGCGCGGCGCTGATTTAAGGGCCTCCGACGAGCCTGCTTCAGCGGAGTGCCGAACTCGGGGACTCCAGGATCGCGTTTCGCTGTCTCACCGCCGGCTCGGGCCGGCCGCCATCGAGATGCGACTCGACGAGTTGCTTCATGCGCTCGGCGCAGCGACGGGCGAATCGGACCTGATGACGCCTACCGACGAGGCGAAAGCCGAGGTCGAGGACGGGGTTGCGCGTCTTGGCGACCTGCGCCAGGGCGTGGATCCGGTACTCCACCTCGCCCGTGTCGAGCCATTTCCAAACCTGGTAATCCATCTGACCGCGCTCCAGGTGCCCTTCGAGGGTCTGGTACGCCCAGCCCCAGATACGCGCACTCCGATCGCCGACCTCGCGGACCTCATCGAAGACGACGCCGATGCGTACGCCGACCCGCACTCGCAGGGCGTAATAGCGAATTTCGAGCAGCATGTCGCGACCCACCAGCGACGCATCGGCTCGGTAGTAGGCCCGGATGCGCTCGGGATCCGCGAATTCGTAGTCGCGAAGCAGGCGCTTCGCGGTCTCGAACGAACCGGAATCAGTCGGCTCTCCGGGTGGCTCTGGCGGCAGCGCGCGGCAGTAGTCGTC
>JBKPRD010000189.1:0-12024 GCA_046734415.1 Actinomycetota bacterium
ATCCTGCTCTCCAACACGGCCGTGTACTGGCTGGCCCCGAACCGGAAACCGCGGAACTGGAAGTGGCTCACGCCGGGCTCGCTGCTCGCCGGGTTGCTGTGGCTCGCGACCTCGGCGCTGTTCGCGCTCTACACGAGCTACTCGAGCTCCTACGACCGCACCTACGGATCACTCGCCGGCGCGATCATCCTGCTGCTATGGCTCTACTACTCGGCCGTCGCCCTACTGCTCGGCGCCGAGCTCAACGCCGAGCTGGAGCGCCGGGCTAGAAGACCCTGAACGTGCTGCGCAGCCTCAGCGGGGCGGCGTCGGAGCGGTAGACGTACGTCCCCCGCCTCAGCCTCAGCCTCCAGGAGACCTTGATCTTTCCGCCGCGCGTCGTCGTCCGGTTCACGCCGGGCCCGACCAGGTGGAAGTTGTTCGTCGCCGAGACGTCGCTGACGCCGATGACGACCGGGCCGGCCTTGAGCCTCAGGACCTTCGCGCCGCCGAGCGTCTTCAGGGAGATGGCTGCGCCCGTCACTCTCGCCGTGAGCCGGACCAGCCTCTTGGGCGGAGGCGGGGCCGGCGTCGGGGTCGTCGTCGTCGTAGTGGTGGTCGTCGTCGTCCCGGGCTCCGGCAGCGGCGCGCCCGCCTCGACCGTGATGTCGCCCTTCATCTGGGTGAAGTGCGGGTCGCACTGGTAGTGGTAGGTGCCGACCTGAAAGTTCACCGTCCACTCCGCGGTGCCGGTGCCCTCCACGGTCGTCGACATGTCGAACCCGCCCGGACCGGTGAGGTGGAAGTTGTGCTCGGCGGCGAGGTCGCTGACCTTGACCGTGTACGTGCCCGGCGGTATCCGCGTGATCCGGTTGCCGGCTCCGTCGGCGACGCGGATCGAGAAGCCCGGACCGACCGTCCCGAACAGCGTCGGGCTCTGCGCGTCGGCGGCGCCCGTGACGGCGAGCGCGGCGAACACGGCGATCAGGGCGAGACCCCGCATCCTCCCCACATACGTAGCAGATGCCGGATCGGATTCCGGCTAGGCGCGCAGCTCGGCGCCGAAGCGCTCGGCGAGGCTCGCGACGATCCGCTCGCGCAGCGCGGCCGCGTCCGCGTCCGCGAGCGTCCGCTCCGGAGACTGGAACGCCAATGCGAGCGCGACCGACTTCTTCCCCGCGCCGATCTGCTCGCCGCGGTAGACGTCGAAGACACGGATCTCGCGCAGCTCCGGCCCGGCCGCCTCGCGCGCGGCCTCGACCAGCACTCCCGCCGGCACGCTCTCCTCGACGACGAGGGCGATGTCCTGGCGGACGGGCGGGAACGTGATCACGTCTTCGTAGACGGGAACCGGATCGACGCCTGTGAACAGCGTCGTCAGGTCGAGCTCGAACACGCCCCAGGAACCCTCGAGACGGGCCGGATGCAGCTCGCCGAACCACCCGGCCTCCGTCCGCGCGGCCTTACCGGGATGCAGCAACGGCTCCTGCGCCCGCTCGACCCGCAGCTCGACCCGGAGCGCCCGGTACAGGGTCTCGAGCACGCCCTTCACCGCCGCGAAGCCGCCCTCGACGATTCCGCCGACGTGCCAGCGCTCCGTCGGACGAGGGTCGGGCGGCGGCAGGAACACGCGGGCGATCTCGAACAGCGCGATCTCCTTGTTGCCCGCGTCCATGTTCCTCGCCACGGCTTCGACGAGGCTCGGCAGGAGCGTCGTCCGCAGTACCGCCTGCTCAGCCGAGAGCGGCACCGGCAGCCGCAGCGCGTTCGGGTCGGGGTCGTCCGCGACGAGGGTCGAGGTGTATGCCTCCGACAGCCCCGCGCCGACGAGCACGTCCTCGACCACGCGCCGCAGCCGCTGCTCCTGCGTCAGGCGGCCGAACATCTCGCGGCGGAGCGGCAGGGTGAGCGGCACCTCGTCGAGTCGGAAGCGTCCGACCTCCTCGACGAGGTCGGCCTCGCGCGTGACGTCACGCGCCCGCCAGGTCGGGACGCTGACGGTCGAGCCGTCGAGCTCGAAGCCAAGGCGCTCGAGCGTCGCGCGCTGCTCGTCCGCCGGCGTCTGAAGCCCGAGCAGCTCGTCGGCACGGTCGGGGCGAAACTCGATTCGGGGCCGCGGCTGAAGCTCGCCCTGCAGGTCGACGTCGCCGCTCCAGCGGGCACCCGCCAGCTCGACCAGGAGCTCCGTCGCCAGCAGCGCCGCGTGCTCGGCCAGGTACGGGTCGACGCCCTTCTCCCAGCGGTTCGAGCCGTCGGTGCGAAGCGCAAGCCGCTCGGATGTCCGCAGGATCGAGACCGGCTCGAAGTTGGCCGCTTCGAGCAGAACGCTCGTGGTGTCCTCGCTGACCTCCGTCTCCTCGCCGCCCATGATCCCGGCGACCGCAACCGCCCTCTCGGCGTCGGCGATCACCAGGTCGCGCTCGTCGAGCTCCCGGGCGATCCCGTCGAGCGTCGTGATCCGCTCATGGGCTCGCGCACGACGGACGACGATCCGGTTGCCGGCGAGCTTGTCGTAGTCGAATCCGTGCAGCGGGTTGCCGAGCGCGTGCATGACGTAGTTCGTGACGTCGACGACGTTCGAGATCGGGCGCATCCCCGCGAAGGTGAGGCGCGCTCGCAGCCACGCGGGCGACGGCGCGACGGCGACCTCGCGGAAAAGCCTGGCGATGTAGCGGGGACAACCTTCCTCGTCCTCCACCTCGACGTGCACCTGTTCGTCTGCGACACGTCCGGGGTCTCTCCCCGGCCATGGCTGCAGTGGGCGATCGAAGAGCGCCGCCACCTCGCGGGCGACGCCGTACACGGCCAGCAGGTCCGGGCGGTTGGGCGTCGTCTCGAGCTCGAGCACGGTCTCGTCGAGCGGCAGCACGTCGGAGAGCGGCGTGCCCGGCTCCAGCGGGTCGGAGAAGACGAGGATGCCGGTGTGGTCCGGGCCGAGCTCCAGCTCGCGCTCGGAGAGGATCATCCCGTCGGACACGACCCCGCGCAGCGTCGCCTGCTCGAGCCTCTGGCCGCCCGGCAGGACGGCGCCGGGCAGGGCGACGGCGACTGTCGCGCCGGCGCCGAAGTTCCAGGCCCCGCACACGATCTGGCGCGGCTCGCCCTCGCCCACGTCGACCTGGGTCAGCTGCAGCCGGTCGGCGTTCGGGTGCTTGACAGCCTCGAGTACCCGACCCACACGGAACCGGCCGAGGTTGCCGTCCTCGTCGGCGACTCCGCGGCGGATGATCCGTTCGACGCCCGCGACCGAGGTGTTGATGCGGTCGGCGAGCTCCTCCAGTGGGACGTCGACCTGCACGTACTCGCGCAGCCAGGTCAGCGGAACGAGCATCAGAACTGGCGGAGGAACCGCAGGTCGGGGTCCAAGAACATCCGCAGGTCGGGGACGCCATGGCGCAGCATCGCGATCCGCTCGAGTCCGAGGCCGAACGCGAAGCCGGAGACCTGCTCCGGGTCGTAGCCGACGTTCTCGAGCACGTTCGGATCGACCACACCCGACCCGCCCGTCTCGATCCAGCCGGTCTGCTTGCAGACGCTGCAGCCGGCGCCGCCGCACAGGAAGCAGGAGATCGAGACGCCCAGCGACGGCTCCGTGAACGGGAAGAAGTCGGTCTGGAAGCGAACCTCGCGGTCCTCCCCGAAGAGTGCGCGGGCGAGGTATCGCAGCGTCCCCTTCAGGTCGGCGAGCGTGATCCCGCGATCGACTACGAGCCCTTCGACCTGATGGAAGATCGGCGAGTGCGTCGCGTCGGTCGTGTCACGCCGGTAGACACGGCCGAGTGAGACGATGTACACCGGCGGCGGCTGCGACTCCATCACCCGGATCTGCGACGGCGAGGTCTCCGTGCGCAGGACGATGTCGCCGTTCAGGTACAGGGTGTGCAGCGGCGACCGGGTCACGTGCGCCGGCCCCATGTTGAGCGCGTCGAACAGGTGCCACGAGTCCTCGACCTCGTCGCCGTCGACGATCCCGTAGCCGAGCCCGAGAAAGACGTCCTCGACCTCGCGCCGGATCTGCGTCAGCAGGTGGTAGTGGCCGCGCGCGATGCGCTCGCCGGGCAGCGTGACGTCGATCTGCTCTTCGGCGAGCGACCTATCGAGCTCCCCCCTGCGCAGCTCCTGCCGCGCGGTCTCGACCAGCTGCTCCAGCTCTGCCTTCGTCCGGTTCAGCTCGGCCCGTTCCTCGACCGACAGGTCCTTGGCGGAGCGGAGCCCCTCGTTCAGCCTGCTCCGGCGGCCCAGATAGGCCACACGCGCGTCCTCCAGCTGCTGCTCGGTCTGAGCGCCTACGATCGCGGCCCGTGCCTCGACCAAATAGTCCGCCGCCCAGCCCATCGAACGAATCTAGCACCGGCAATCGGAGCCCTTACGACCGCATTGCCCACTTCTACGACCCCTGGAGCCGGAGCGTCGTCGAGGACATTCCGTTCTACGTCGCCGAGGCGCGGAAGGCCGGCGGAACGGTCGTCGAGCTGGGCGTCGGCACCGGCCGGATCGCGGTCCCGACCGCCCAGGCCGGCGTGCGGGTGATCGGGATCGACTCCTCGGCGGGGATGCTCGAGGTCTGCCGCGCCCGGGCCGTCGAGGTCGGCGTCGAGCACCTGCTCGACCTGCGGGTCGGCGACCTGCGCGACCCACCGGTCGCCGAGCGCGTCCCGCTCGTCACCTGTCCGTTCCGCGCGTTCCTCCATCTCGCCGACGACGACGAGCGCCTGTCCGCCCTGCGCGCGGCGCGCGAGGTGCTGGTGCCCGAGGGCAGGCTCGTCTTCGACGTCTTCGAGCCCTCCGCCGAGGACGTCGAGGAGACGAACGGACGCTGGCTGGAGCGCGAGCCCGGCATCTGGGAGCGCGCCGACTGGGACACCGACGAGCGCACGCTGACCTTGTCGCTGTCCGTACGCGGCGGGGCAGGCAAGCCGCGGCTCGCCCTGGCCTGGCTCTCGCAGCCCGAGTGGCAGGCGCTGATCGAGCGAGCCGGTTTCCGCGTCGAGGCGTGCTACGGCTGGTTCGACAGGCGCCCCTATGACGGCGGCGAGGACTCGATCTGGCTGGTCCGGCGTGTTTGACGTAGGGTTGGCCGCGTGATCTGGGTCGTCATCGCCATCGTCGTCGTCCTGGTCCTCCTGCTGCTCTGGCTGGTGGCGATGTTCAACAAGCTCGTCCGCCTGCGGAACCGGTCGGAGAACGCGTGGGCCCAGGTCGACGTCCAGCTGCGCAAGAGGTACGACCTGATCCCGAACCTCGTCGAGACCGTCAAGGGCTACGCCGCCCACGAGCGCGAGACGTTCGAGGCGGTGACGAACGCGCGCGTGGCTGCTCAGCAGGCGCAGGGTGTCGCCGAGCAGGCGCAGGCCGAGAACGCGCTGACGGCGGCGCTCGGCCGCCTGTTCGCGGTCGCCGAGGCCTACCCGCAGCTGCGCGCGACCGAGAACTTCCAGCAGCTGCAGGCGCAGCTCTCCGACGTCGAGCAGTCGATCGCGATCGCGCGCCAGGTCTACAACGACACGGTGCTGAGCTACGAGAACGCGCTCGAGACCGTGCCGACGAGCATCATCGCCGGCATCTTCAACTTCCGGCCGCGGGAGTACTTCCAGACCGAGGACGCGACCCGGCAGGTGCCGCGTGTCGATTTCGGCCAGTCCGCGACGCCGGCCCCGCCGCCCCCGCCCGCAGCGCCCTCGGCCGCCGAGCCTCCGGCGAGCTAGCACGCGTGCGGAAGGCGCTGCTGCTGGCGGCGGCGCTCGCCGCCCTCGCCCTGCCCGGGGTGGCGGGCGCCTACTCGCTGCCCGCCGCCGACATCGCCGTCCGCGTCGCGCCCGACGGCTCGCTCCTCGTCGCCGAGCACGTCACGATCGAGGGCGCCTTCCACGGCGCGTACCGCGACGTCCCGCTCCGCAAGGGCGAGGCGATCGACCGCATCCAGGTCGGCGAGCAGGGCGAGCCCTACCGGCGCGGCGGCTCGACCAAGCTCGGCAGCATCGACACGCCGCACACCTTCAACTACGAGCTGCACAAGAACAAGGTGCGGATCGTCTGGCACTTCCAGGCCGAGGGCGAGCCGCACACCTATACCGTCGCGTACCGCTTCCGCGGCCTCGCCGTCGCCTATGACGACATCGTCGACGTCAACCTGAAGGTCTGGGGAGCGAGCTGGAGCGCGCCACTCGCCCGGCTGAGTGCGAGCCTGACGCTGCCGAGGCCGGCCCGACTCGGGCCCGCGTACAACGTCTGGGGCCACCCCGCATGGGTCAAGGGTGTGGTCGAGCGGACGCCTCGGGCAGCGCTCCTCAGGGCGGTCAACGTGTCGGCGAACCAGTTCGTCGAGCAGCGCGTCACCTTTCCGCGCGCGCTGCTGCGCTCGACCGCAGGGGCAAAGGTCGTTCCCGGCCCGGGTCTCGCGAAGGTGAAGAAGGAAGAGGCCGACGACCAGGCGGCCTTCCTCCACGACCAGGCGAAGCTCGACGACGCGAAGCACCACCTGGGGCGGACCCTCGGCTTCCTCGCGCTGCTCGGCATCGGGCCGGCGCTGGCGTGGATGCTGCTCGTCTGGCTGCTCTACGGGCACGAGCGGCGGACGGGCTACGACCGGGAGTACGAGCAGGAGCCGCCGACCGACAGCGAGCCCGCGCTCGTGCCACCGCTCCTCCGCCAGGACAAGACGCCCGGCTCGCAGGAGTTCACGGCCACGCTCTTCGACCTGATCCGCCGCGGACGCTACAAGTCAGCGCCCGTGACGACGGAGCGAAAGGTCTGGGGCGGCGTCCGCCACGAGGACGTGGCGGACCTGATGCTCACCCTCGGCGACGCCGAGATGTCGCTGCGGAACTTCGAGCAGCCGGTCGCGAGCGTCATCGACAGCGTGCTCGACTCCGACGGCGCGCGCCTGAGCGAGCTGCGGGACAAGATCGAGGACGATCGAACGGAAAATGCCAAGCGCTTTACCTCGTTCAAGAACAACGTCGGCAAGGCGATCGACGGCAAGAAGTGGTTCGTCGACGCCGGCGCCGGGCTGCTCGCCCTCGGGCTCGTCCTCTTCGGAATCGCCGCCCTCGTTCTGCTGTGGGTGGGCATCGACGGCTGGCGCTCTGCGGCGCCGCGCTGGAGCGACGTCGTGCTCGTCGCGCTCGGGGGCTGCGCGGTCGCGAACGAGTCGCTGCTCGTGATCGCGTTCACCCGCAGGCGGCTGTGGCGGCGGCGCTCGAAGGACGGGCAGACCGAGGCGGAGCGCTGGGACGCCTTCCGCCGCTACCTGACGGACTTCCCGCGTCTCCAGGAGGCGCCGCCGGCGACGCTCGAGCTCTGGGAACGGTTCCTCGTCTACGGGATCACGTTCGGGATCGCCGAGCGCGTGCTCCAGGGCGCGCACCTGCTCATGCCCGCCGAGCTGCACGACCAGAGCACGATCTACTGGATCAGCCCGACCAGCGACCTCGGTTCGGGGCCGAGCGCGCTCGCGATCGGCGACCTCAGCGCCGGCTTCGGCTCGGCGCTGTCCCCGCCGAGCTCAGGGGGCGGCGGCGGCTTCTCGGGCGGAGGCGGAGGCGGCGGAGGCGGGGGCGGCGGAGGCGCCTGGTAAGAGGGTCAGGCTTCAGCCTGACCCGATGCGCCGCGGCTCCATTCGTAGAGCGCGATCGCGCCGGCGACGGCGACGTTCAGCGACTCGGCCGTCTCGGCAATGGGAATCGAGACGACGGCATCGCAGGCCGCGACCACCTCGTCCGGCAGACCCTCCCGCTCGGCCCCGAGCACGAACACGACCCGCTCGGCCGGCTCGAGCTCGTGAAGTGTGTTGTCTCTATGGACAACGAGGGCGACGCGTCGGCCGACCGGCTCCTCGAACCGGCCCAGCGGAACCCGGAAGATCGCCCCGGCCGATGCGCGCAGGGCCTTCGGTCCGGTCGGGTCTGCGCAACCTTCCGACAGGGCAAGGGCGGCGCCGAAGGCGTCCGCGGTGCGGATCAGCGTCCCGACGTTCCCGGGGTCGGCCACGTGCCAGAGCGCGAGCGCCACCGGCCGCTGCTCGAAGCGCGGCAGGTCCTCCCGCCGGTAGACCCCGATCACCCGCGGCGGATGCGCAAGCGTCGAGACCTCCGCGAGCAGCTCGGCGTCGACGGTCTCACCGGCGACGAGCAGGTCGACGGGCTCGACGCCGGCCGCCAACGCGCCGTCGACGAGATCCTCCCCCTCGGCGACGAACAGGCCGAGCTTGTCGCGCTGCCGCCGGCTCGCCAGCTTGCGGACGAGCTTGAGGCGCGGGTTGGCAGCGGAGGTGATCACGGGACGAGAAGTTACGGAATCGTCACGCGAAAAGACATGTCAGGGGTCAGACCCCTGACATGTCCGAAAACAACGATGGAGCTAGGCGCTGAGCGCGGCCTTCGCCTGCTCGGCGATCTTCCCGAACGCGTCCGGATCGCTGACCGCGATGTCGGCGAGCACCTTCCGGTCGAGCTCGATCTCCGCCTTGCGGCAGCCGGCAACGAACTGGTTGTACGAGAGCCCATGCTGCCGAGCGGCCGCGTTGATGCGGATGATCCAGAGGCTCCGCATCGTGCGCTTGCGCGCCTTGCGGTCGCGGTAGGCGTAGACGAGCGAGTGCTCGACCTGCTCCTTCGCGTGCGTGTAGGTCTTGGACTTGAGGCCCCAGTAGCCCTTCGCCTGCCCGAGGACCTTCCGGCGCTTCTTGCGCGCGTGGACGGATCGCTTGACGCGAGGCACGGCCTACCCGATCCCCAGCTGCTTGCGCGCGTTCTTGACGTCGCTAGCCGCGAGCGGCGCGTCCCGACGGAAGCTGCGCTTCCGCTTCGGCGACTTCTTCTCCAGCATGTGGCTCTTCATCGCGCGGCGGCGCAGGAGCTTCCCCCCGCCCGTCACCTTGAACCGCTTCTTGGCTCCGCTGTGTGTCTTCTGTTTCGGCATCTCCCAATTCCTGTGCCGGACGCTGCAGTCCGGCGTTCTTGGTCGGGCCCAAGACCATCACCATGTTCCGCCCGTCGAGGAGCGGCGGCTGCTCGACGACGCCGATCTCCTTCACGTCCTCCGCCAAGCGCGTCAGCAGGTCCCGCCCGCGCTCCGGGTGGCTCGTCTCCCGCCCCCGGAACATGATCGTGACCTTGACCTTCGCGCGCTGGTTGAGAAAGCGCTCGACGTGGCCCTTCTTGGTGTTGTAGTCGTGGGTCTGGATCTTCGGCCTGAGCTTGATCTCCTTGACGTGGATCTGCGACTGGTGCTTCCGCGCCTGCTTCGCCTTCTGCTCCTGCTCGTACCGGTACTTCCCGTAGTCCATGACCTTCGCCACCGGAGGATCGGCCTGCGCGGCGATCTCGACGAGGTCGAGGCCTTTCGAGTACGCGTAGTCGAGTGCCTCGGCGACGGGCTTGATTCCGATCTGGCTCCCGTCGTCGTCGACGAGCCGCACCCGCGGCGCACGGATCTGGTCGTTGATCCGGTTCTGGGAGGCCGGGCGAACAGGAGGCTCCACGCTCCGCCGCGGTCTCAAAGGATGTTCACCAAGCTCGCTTTGTTCTCCTCATCTAGACGACAGAAAGCCGCTGCAAGCAGCGGCCCCGAAAACCTCAGTCCAGCGACTCGGTTGAACCCCCACGCGGTCAGACCGGGGAGGTGAGGAACGGGTGTCCCTGCTTGAGCAGGGTCACAGCGTACCAAGTTCTTCGATCAGTTCCTCAGCGCTCTTCGTCGTCTGCTCTCCGCCGCGCTCGCGCACCGCGAGCGCCTCGGGCGACTCGCGGTCGCCGTAGACGACGACCCGCGGGATCTTCTCGAGCTCGGCGTCTCGGATCCGCTTGCCGACGGTGTCGTCGCGGTCGTCGACCTCCGCGCGCACACCCGCCTCCGTCAACGCGTCGAGCAGCTCGCGTGCCGCCGCCCGGTGCCCTCCCCCGACGGGGATGATCCGCACCTGCACGGGCGCGAGCCAGAGAGGGAAGTCGCCGGCGAAGTGCTCGATCAGGATGCCGATGAAGCGCTCGAACGACCCGAACAGCGCCCGGTGGACGACGTACGGCGTGTGCTCGGTGTTGTCCGCCCCGACGTACCGGCAGCCGATCCGCGCCGGCTGCTGGGAGTCGAGCTGGATCGTGCCCATCTGCCACGAGCGACCGAGCGAGTCGGTCATGTGCAGGTCGATCTTCGGCCCGTAGAACGCGCCTTCTCCCTCGCCGACGAAGTACTCGAGTCCGCGCCGGTCGAGCGCCGAGCGCAGAGCCGCCTCCGTGAAGTCCCACTCCTCGTCGGTGCCGAGCTTGTTGTCGGGCCGCGTGGAGAGCTCGAACCGCGACTCCATCCCGAACAGGTCGTAGAGGTACTTGGCGTAGTCGAGGCAGCCGAAGATCTCGTCCTCGATCTGCTCGCGCGTGCAGAAGATGTGGGCGTCGTCCTGGGTGACGATGCGGACGCGGGTCAGCCCGTGCAGCGTCCCGGCGAGCTCGTTGCGGTGGAGCGGCGCCGCCTCCGCGTAGCGGAGCGGCAACTCGCGGTAGCTCCGCAGCGCCGACGCGAACAGCGTCATGTGCCCCGGGCAGTTCATCGGCTTGATCGAGAACGTCCGGTCGCCCTCCGGGATCAGGAACATGTGCTCGCGGAACTTCTCCCAGTGGCCCGACCGCTCCCAGAGGGACTGGTCGTAGATCAGCGGCGTCCGCACCTCGAGGTAGCCCCGCTTCGCATTCTCGCGCCGCCGGATGTCCTCGAGCGCGTTCCAGATCACCATCCCCCTGGGGTGCCAGAACGGCGAGCCGGGCGAGACGTCGTCGAGGTGGAAGAGATCGAGCTGGCGGCCGAGGACGCGGTGGTCGCGCTTGCGCGCCTCCTCGAGCGCGGCGAGGTGCGCCGCGAGGTCGCCCTTGTCGTAGAACGCCGTGCCGTAGATGCGCGTCAGCTGCGTGTTCCGCTCGTCGCCGCGCCAGTATGCGCCGGCCAGGCCCGTGAGCTTGACCGCCTTGATCGGCGAAGAGTCCTGCAGGTGCGGCCCGCGGCAGAGGTCGGTGAAGTCTCCCTGCGTGTACAGCGAGATGTCGCCCTCTGCGCTGTCGACGAGCTCGACCTTGTACGGCTCGTCCGCGAAGCGCTCCTTCGCCTCGTCGCGCGAGACCTCCTCGCGCCACCACTCGCGGCCCTCGTCGAGCTCCCGAAACATCTCGGCCTCGATGCGCTCCAGGTCGGCCTCGTGGATCGGCTCCGGGAACTCGAAGTCGTAGTAGAACCCGTTCTCGATCGGCGGCCCGATCGCGATCTTCACGCCGGGGTAGAGCCGGCGGACGGCCTCGGCGAGAAGATGGGCGGTCGAGTGGCGGAGGACGTAGAGCGCGTCCGGGTCGTCCTTGTCGCGCGTCGTCAGGATCTGGATCCGCTCGCCGTCGCGAAGCGGCATGCGCAGGTCGCGCAGGTCGCCGTTCGAGCGGACGAGCACGGCCTCCTTCGCCAGCTTCGAGCCGATCGCGCGCGCGGCGTCGAGGCCCGTCGCGCCGTCGGGAAGTTCGAGCTCGGAGTTGTCGGGTAGGACGACCTTCATGGAAGGTCAGGATACGCACCCCCGGGACGACGATCGAAACGACGAGCTGGACGACTCGCCGACGCCGGACCCCGACGACGACGGCGAGGCGGAGGACGTTCCCGAGGCCGACTAGCGCGGCGCGAGCATCGCCTTGAGGTCCGGCCGGTCGAGCACCTCGACGTAGACGATCTCGCCGTCGATCGTGTCGACGACGAGATCGCCGACGGGCACCTGCTTCCCGCGGCGAAACCACCGCTTCATCGGCAGCGCGGTGTAGAAGCTGGCGCAGCCCTCCACCTCGCACCGACAGACCTGCCTCACTTCGAGGGACGCCACCTGATCGGCAAGGTCGGGGCGATCCGCTTCACGCAGCGCGGCCTCGAGCTCGTTCGCGAATGCGGGAGCCGCGTCGACCAGCAAGTGGGCGGCGTCGGACACGACTCCGGTCAGTTTGCCGCGTTTCCGGCAGGGGAACGGTCTGCTGCGAAAGGGGGATTCACATGGGGAAGAAGATTCGCGACGTGATGACGCCG
>JBKPRD010000190.1:0-16767 GCA_046734415.1 Actinomycetota bacterium
TCTCGCGCGTCAGCGGCGAGTGGAAGTCGAAGGTCGGCAACTCGACGACCGTCAGCTTCCCGGCCGGCATCGGCGGCCGCGGTAGCTCCGGTCTGGCCGGCGTCGTTCAGAACACGACGGGCGGAATCGGCTATGTGGACATCGCCTACGCGCTGACGAACCACATCAAGTTCGCCTCGGTGCGGAACGCAGCCGGCAAGTTCATCACTCCGGGCCTGCGCGCGATCGCGGCGGCCGGTTCGACGGTGAAGACCGTGCCGGCGGGCAACGAGATGCACATCGTCAACCCGCCGAAGACGAACGCGCTGGCGTACCCGATCTGCACGTTCTCGTACGTCCTGCTGCCGACGAAGACGGACAAGGCGCCAGAGCTCCGGAAGTTCGTCTTCTACGCCCTGACGCAGGGCCAGAAGTTCGGGCCGAAGCTGCTGTTCGTCCCGATTCCTCGCCCCGTCCTCTTCGCAGCGGAGAAGACGCTGAAGCAGGTCCAGGCCTAGCGCACCACCCTCCTGCGCTCGGAACGAGCGGGTGCCCTTGCCGCAGGGGCGCCCGCTCGTTTGCGTTCAGGCGATGAGCTGCGCCGCGGGACTGGTAAAGGCGGACGGGTCGGCGATCACGTCGACGATCCGGTAACCGCCCGGCCGGGGGGCGATCGAGAAGAGTACGTACTCGCCGTCGAGCGTCGCCGGCACGTCCACCCCGCCGATTGCCTCCTCGGCCGGAAAGACCTCGTAGCTGCGCAGCGGGGGCGGGTGCAGCGTGGGGTCGCACGCCGGCAACGCCGAGAAGAGCCGGCATGCCGTCTTCAGGTCGCCGTGCTGAACCGACGCGAGGAAGCGCTCCACGAGGTCGACGGCGCCCGGCGCAAGCGGACCGGAACGGTGCACGGCGGCGAGCCGCCAGGAGGCGGTGGCGCTGAGAGCGACCGCCAGCGCGAGCAGCGCGTAGGCCGCGAGGAAGCGGGAACGCCGAGACACGAAACTCCTATCTTCGTCGGCACGACCGGACGACCTCCTGAGATGGTTGCACGCGCAGACGCCCCTGCACAGGGATCGGCCCGCGCGCTACCGGCGCGGCTCAGGCCGGCGTGAGAACGGGTTTGCCCGGCTCCAGTCGCTCGAGCAGGGCGCGCTCGACCTCGTCCAGCCACCACTCGTCCTCGACGACGTGGAGGATGCGCGCCAGCGCGGCGCGTTCCTCACGCGTCAGCAGGAGGGCGGTGCCGGCGTCGGGGCGCTGAGGCTCCATGGCCTCGAGTGTGACGTTGCTCCCGCCTGCCGTGGGCATCGAGAGGGTGAACGCAGCGTGAAGCTCCGGTTAGCCCGGGAACGTGCAGGTGACCGTCAGGCCGCCGCCCGGCGTCCTCGAGGCCTCCACCGTCCCGCCGGCGGCGACGACGATGTGCTTGACGATCGCGAGACCCAGACCGGTGCCGCGCGTCGAGCGGGCGTGGTCTGCGCGGTAGAAGCGCTCGAACAGGCGCGGCAGGTCGTCGTCGCCGACTCCCGGGCCGTCGTCGGCGGCCTGGAGGAGGACCCGCCCCTCGTCGCGCACGGCGCGGAGCACGAACGTCGCCCCCTCGCCCGCGTAGTGGATCGCGTTCTCGGCGAGGTTCGACGCCAGCACGCGAAGCATACGCGGGCGCATCGGCACCTCGACCTCGCCGGCGCACTCCACGACGAGCCGCACGCCCGCGCGAGCGGCCCGCTCCTCGAGTTCCTCGGCGAGCTCGCGCAGCGTCGGGCATGCATGCGTCGTCCCGAGCGACACGACCTCGCGCCCCGTCTCGAGCTCGCTGAGGAAGAGGACGTCGTCGATCAGCTCGCCGATCTGCCCCACCTCCGCCCGGGCCTGCGCGATCGCCTCGGCCGTGTCCACCCCCGGAAGCTCGGCCGTCTCCAGCAGGACGAGGAGCCGCGCCAGAGGTGTGCGCAGCTCGTGTGAGACGGCGGCCGTGAATCCGGCGCGCAGCTCCTCGTACGCGGCGAGCTCGCCCGTATGGCTACTCAGGTAGACCAGCCGCTCCTGTCGCCCGTCGACCTGGTACGGGATGACGACCGGCAACCGCTTCGCGTCTTCGTGCAGCAGCTCCGGGGGTACGGGCTGCCCCTCCTCGATGATCGCCAGCGATTCCCGTGCCCGCCGGCTGGCCGCCACGACGACGTCCCGCTCGTCGAGGACGAGCACGATCTCCGGGCTCTCCTCGACGAGGAACCGTCCACGTGCGGCCTCGACCGCCATGCCCGGCTGTTCGGCGTCGCGCGTGCGCCTCCCGCCGCGGAAGCGGCCGATCACCACCTGTTCACCGAATGTTCACTGCTGTGGCACCCGCGTTCCACGTCCTCGCCACGATGATGACACCGAGCCATGGCCAAGGTGCTGATCGTCGAGGACGACGAGGTGATCGGGCGGGGGATGGCCAGCCACCTCGCCCTGGCGGGCTTCGACCCGCTCGTCGTCGAGCAGGGCGAGAAGGGTCTCGCCAGGCTGCGCTACGAACGCCCGGACGCATGTGTGCTCGACCTGATGCTGCCGGGCCTCGACGGGTGGGAGCTGATCGAGACCGTCCGCGGCGAAGGGATCGGGACGCCGATCGTCGTCGTCAGCGCGCGGGGCACCGAGGGCGACCGGATTCGCGCTCTCGAGCTCGGTGCCGACGACTACCTCGTCAAGCCGTTCTCGATGGGGGAGCTCGTCGCTCGCGTTCGCGCCGCGGTGCGACGCGGGGTCCGCGCGCAGGCGCCGGACAGAGGTGAGAAGATTGAGATCGAGGAGTTGACGATCGACCCGAGCAACGTCCAGGCGTACATTGACGGCATGACCGCAGACCTGACTCCCACCGAGTTCCGGCTGCTGCATACCCTGGCACTCGAGCGCGGGCGCGTCGTCACCCGCGAGGAGCTGATGCAGCGGATCTGGGGCCGTCGCCAGCGGTATCGTGACCGCACCGTCGACGTGTTCGTCCGCAAGCTCCGCACGAAAATCGATCGCCCGGCCCCGCGGCATTCGTTCATCCACACGCGCCACGGAGTCGGGTACAAGCTCGAAGCGCGGGCGAAGTAGTGGCGACGGTTCAGCGGCGGCCAAAGCAGGCCGCGGCGCAGCGGAAGCCGAGAGCGGCCGACCGCCTCTTCAACCGGGAGCTCTCCAGGATCGACTGGAGCACTCGTGTCCTCGAGCAGGCGATGGACCCGACAGTGCCGCTGCTCGAGCGCGTCAAGTACTGCGCGTTCTTCTCGACCCATCTCGACGAGTTCTTCGCCGTCCGGGTCGCCGGCCTGCTCGACCAGGCCGCGTCGGGCCTGAACGTCCGCTCCGACGACGGCCGGACGCCGCGCTCGATGCTCCCCGAGATCCGCAAGCGCGTCGAGGTCCTGATGGAACGGCAGACAAGCCTCTGGTCCAGGGAGCTGTGCCCCGCGCTCGCCAAGGAGGGGATCGTCGTCGCGAGCGTCGCCGACCTGACGGACGAGGAGGCCGCCGAGCTCGCCGCGAAGTTCGAGCAGGACGTCTATCCCGTGCTGACGCCGCTCGCGGTCGGGCCCGGCCAGCCGTTCCCGTACATCTCGGCGCTCTCGCTCAGCCTGGCGGTGTTCGTTCGCGATCCGGAAACCGCGGAGGAGCGCCTCGCACGCGTGAAGGTGCCGGAGGGGCTTCCGCGCTTCGTCGAGGTCGGCGGCCGTGTGTGGGTCCCGCTCGAGGAGGTGATCGCGCACTACCTCGGCTCGCTCTTCCCGCAGATGGAGCTCAGCGAGCCGACCGTGTTCCGGCTTACGCGCGACGCCGACTTCGAGGTCTCCGATGAGGCAGACGACCTGCTCGAGGCCGTGCAGCTCGAGCTGCGCCGCAGACGGTTCGGCGACATCGTTCGCGTGGAGGTCTCGGCCTCGACCTCGCCTGCCATGCTCGAGCGGCTGAAGCGTGGGCTCGGCGTCGCCGACGACCAGATCTACGCGGTCTCGGGGCTGCTCGACCTGGCGGACGCGATGGAGATCGCCCGCCTTGACCGGCCGGAGCTGAGGGACGAGCCCTGGGTGCCGGTCACCCTTCCCCGGTTCGCCGTCGGACCGAGCGTGATGTTCAGCGAGATCGCGAAGTCGGACGTGCTCGTCCATCACCCTTACGACTCCTTCGCGACGAGCTTCGAGGCCTTCGTCAGGACGGCCGCGAGCGACCCGGACGTGATCGCGCTGAAGGCAACTGTCTACCGGACGAGCGACGAGACGCCGCTCGTGCCGGCGCTGGTCGAGGCGGCCGAGAACGGAATGCAGAGCGTCTGCCTGGTCGAGCTGAAGGCTCGCTTCGACGAGCGGCGCAACATCGAGTGGTCACAGGCGCTCGAGCGCGCGGGCGTCCACGTCGTCTACGGCTTCCCGAACCTGAAGATCCACGCCAAGGCGACGCTCGTCGTCCGCCGGGAGGCAGGCGGCCTGAAGCGCTACGTCCACATCGGCACGGGCAACTACCACTCGATCACGGCGCGCGTCTACGAGGACTTCGGGCTCTTCACCGCCGATCCCGAGATCGCCGAGGACGTGGCGAACCTGTTCAACTACGTCACCGGGTTCGGCCGCCCGGAGGAGTTCCGCAAGCTGCTGGTCGCGCCCTTCAACCTCCGCGACCGCCTGATCGAGGAGATCCGCACTGTCGCCCGCGCCGCCGCCGCGAAGAAGAAGGCGCGGATCCGGATCAAGGTGAACAACCTCAGCGACAAGGCGGTCATCGAGGAGCTGTACCTCGCCTCGCAGGCCGGCGCGAAGATCGACCTGATCATCCGCAGCATCTGTGCCTTGCGTCCGGGCGTGAAGGGCCTGTCCGACAACATCCGGGTGCGCAGTGTCCTCGGGCGCTTCCTCGAGCACAGCCGCGTGTTCCACTTCGAGGCGCGCGGCGAGCGACGGTACTACATGGGCAGCGCCGACCTCCTGCCGCGGAACCTCGACCATCGGCTCGAGGCGGTCGCGCCGGTGGAGGACGCCCGCCTGCAGCAGCGCCTGGGCTCCACGCTCGATGCGCTGCTCGAGGACACGACCGCCTGGGAGCTCCACCCGGACGGATCCTGGAAGCGCGTCACGCCGAAGAAGGGCGAGCTGCCGCGCTCGGCCCAGGAGGCGCTGATGCGCTCCGCCCGGCGCCGGCGGCGCCCGCGCCGCGCCGGCTGAGCGTTTACCACCTTTTCACCGGTCCGTCCCCGCTTGACCGCCGGGGTGGAGGTGAGAATGTCGAGTCAATGAACGTCGCAGTCGTCGACGTGGGGTCGAACACGATTCGCCTGCTCGTCGCCACCCGCACCCGGCACGGCCTCGACGTCGTCGGGCGCGGCAAGCGCATGGTCGGGCTGGGCGCCGACGTCGAGCGGCACGGTGTCGTGTCGGCGCCGAAGCTGGCGGAGGCGGCCGAGTGCCTCAGCGGCTTCGCGGATATCGCACGCGCCGCCGGCGCGGCGTTGATCGACGTCGTCGTCGCTTCCCCCGGCCGCCAGGCCGAGAACGCCGACCAGCTCGTCCACACGCTGTCGCGCGCGGCGGGCGCCCCGGCGCGGGTCCTTTCGCGGGAGGAGGAGGCCCGCCTCGCGTTCGAGGGCGCGATCGCAGCCGCCGAGCCCGGCGGCGCGGTCGCCGTCTGCGACGTCGGCGGCGGGTCGACGCAGATCGCGGTCGGGACGGCGGAGCACGGGCCGGCGTGGCTTCGCTCGGTCGACCTCGGTTCGCTGCGGCTCAGCGCCCGCGCCCCCTGCTCGGATCCGCCGACGAAGGAGGAGCTGTCGGTGCTGCGCTCGCACGCCGAGAAGGCGTTCGCGCGGCTGACGCCGCCGCTGCCGACCGACGCGATCGCCGTTGGCGGCACCGCGCGCGCGGTCAAGAAGCTCGTCGGCTCGACGCTCGGGCCGGAGGAGCTGGACAGGGCGCAGCGCGTGCTGCGCAAGGCGCCCGCGAGCGAGATCGCGGCGGCGCACGGGGTCGAGGTCTGGCGCGCCCGTGCCCTTCCCGCCGGGATCGCGATCCTGCTCGAGGTCCAGCGGCTCCTCGCGGTTCCGCTCGAAGTCGGCCGCGGCGGGCTCCGCGAAGGGCTCGCGCTCGAACTGCTCGACCGGCTGCCGGCGGTTCAGGCCGGCCGCAGGTAGCGCTCCGGCCGCACCTCGCTTTCTTCCACCTCGACGATCCGGGTCGCCCCCTGCTTGCACGGACGGCCGGGAAAGAGCTCCTCGACGACGTCGCCGTGCGGCCGCGTACGCGTGCCGGACGACGAGGACGCGCATCAGGCGCGCACGGCAGAGCGCAGGACGGCGCGGTCGCGGTCGTACGTGAGGAGCCGGTCTGCCTCCTCGAAGGAGACCCAGCGGGCATCGTCCACCTCGTGCGACGGCTGCAGCGTCCCCTCGAACGGGCGCATCAGCCAGTAGCGCACCGTCTTCTCCCGGCCCTCCGCGTCGAGGTACGACAGGCCGGCGAGCTCGCGGCTGCGCTTGCAGCGAAGTCCGGTCTCCTCTCGCACCTCGCGGACTGCGCAGTTCTCGTCGCTCTCGTCCTTCCGTGCCTTGCCCTTCGGCAGCGTCCAGTCGTCGTACGCGGGGCGGTGGACGAGGACGACCTCGTGACCTCCGCGCCTCTTCCTGACGACGACGCCGCCCGCCGCCCGGATCATCCGAACGCCTTCCGACCCGTCCTGTCCAGTTTGTGCCACGCGCCCGGGAGAGCCCGGCGAGCGTCTCGCTTGCGGCGCCGCTGCCGTTCGATCAGCCGGCCCGCGGCGAGACCAGTCTTGCCGCCGCCGCGGAGGGCGAGGGCGCGGAGGCGGTCCTCGGCCACGCAGGCGTCCTGATGCTCGCCGATCACGTCCTGCACGACCTTCGCGCGCTCGATGACTCGGTCACCCGCCTTGCCGAGCTCGGGTGCCGCGAGCTCGACGGCGTAGCGGGCGCGCTTCGTCTTGATCCGGACCCGGTGAAGCTCGTCGTCCGCCGGTCGAGCCGGGAGGGCTTTCACCGCCTTGCGCAGGCGTGCGAACGCCCCGGCGGCGATCTCCGTCAGCGGCGTCGGCAGCTCGCCCGCCGGCGCCTCCGCTGCTCCCTCGAGCGTGTCGAGGAGTCGGAAGTAGCGGTCGCTCCCCATCGCCTCGATCAGCGAATCGCGCGCCTGTTGCCGCTCGACGGCGAGCCGCGCCCGCAGCCGTCGGAACGCCCGCGCGTCGTCGTCGCCCATGGCTGCCGCCTCCGTGTCGAGATGCTCGAGCAGGACGTCGAGGTCGCGCACCGGCCCGAGCAGGCCGCCGAGCCACGCGAGCTCGTCACGCAGGGGCTCTGCCCACTCGGGGGCGACCAGGCCGCGGGCGGCCCGCAGAAGCGCGCGTGAGCGGCGGGTCGCGACCCGCAGCTGGTGGAGCGCCTCCGCGTCCTCGCCGAGCCGGAGGCCGGGATCGTTCGTCAGCATCGTGCGGTACTGCGCGGCGAGCAGCCTCCGGAGGCTCTCCAGCGGGGCTGCGGCCGGCGCCGGCGTCTCGTCCTCGGCGCCGAGGACGCGGGCGAGCTTCGACCGGCTGTCCGCCGGCCGCGCGCCTGCCTTCCGCAGCGCCTTGCCGATCGACGCGAGCAGCGAGCCGTCGCCGGCGACGACCTCGGCCTCCGCCTCGGCGAAGGAGCCGGCGACACGGTCGTCCTGCAGCACCGTGACCTCGTCGACGACGACCTCGACGCGGTTTGGCCGGGTGCCGACGGAGACGCCGGTCCGGCGCGTGCGGAGCTTCGCCGCGGGGGCGAGCGTCGTACCGCCCCGCAGCAACGCGGGCAGCAGCTCGAGAAAAGTCTGGGGCGGCTTCGCCGGCCCTCCGCGCTCCTCGAGCTCGAACCTGCCGTCATCCGAGGGAAGCTTCAGCTGCCAAAGGCCGACGCGGTTCTCCACCCGCCGGCGGAGCGTGATCCCGGCGCCGAGCAGGCGGCGGCCGGGCGTGTCGAAGTACGTGGAGGTGAAGGTGCGCGCCTCGAGCGGCCGTCCCCCGAGGTCGGGGAGCGCGAAGCCGGGATCGACTTCGAGCTTCAGCTCGCGCTCCCGGTCGGCCTTCACGCGGCAATCGTAGTCGCGGCACCTCGCCGCCGATCGGTTCCGGAGCCACCGCTAAGCTCGGCGCGATGGCGAAAGTCCTGATCGTCGAGGATGACGACGTGATCGCGCAGGGCATGGCGACCCACCTGACGGCGGAGGGGTTCGAGCCCCTCGTCGTGACAAAGGGGGAGCTGGGGCTCGCGCGGCTTCGCTACGAGAACCCGGACGTCTGCGTTCTCGACCTGATGCTCCCGGAGCGCGACGGCTGGAGCGTGATCGAGACCGCGCGGGCCGAGGGGATCGGGACCCCGATCGTCGTCGTCAGCGCGCGTGGCACCGAGCACGACCGGGTGCATGCGCTCGAGATCGGTGCCGACGACTATCTCGTGAAGCCGTTCTCGATGAAGGAGCTCGTCGCGAGGGTACGGGCCGCCGCCCGGCGCGGCGTGCGGCCGCCGGAAGCGCCGCGAGGCGAGGCGATCGAGGTCGAGGAGCTCCGGATCGACCCGCGCGAGGTGCAGGCCTACGTGGCCGGGGAGAGCGCCGGTCTGACGCCGACGGAGTTCCGCCTCCTCTACGCGCTCGCCCTCGAGCGGGGCCGGGTCGTCAGCCGCGACGAGCTGCTGCAGCGGCTCTGGGGACGACGAGAGACCCACCGCGACCGGACCGTGGACGTGTTCGTCAAGAAGCTTCGCGAGAAGCTCGATCGGTCCGCCGCGAGCCATACGTTCATCCAGACCCGCTACGGCGTCGGCTACAAGTTCGAGCCGGTCGCCAAGACCTAGCGCCGGCCAGCCCGGCAGCAGGCCCGCGGCCGCTCCGGCGGCGCAGAGCAGGCCGACGCTCCTGCGCGCCCGGTCCCGGTCGTCGAGCCTCCGGGCGAACAGCCCGATCCGCACCGCCTCGCCGAGCCGGAAGCGAGCCGGCCGTCCTCCCGGAGGCCGGCGTGAGGCTAGGCGGCAGCTTCGATGGGAGCAGGCTCCGCAAAGTCGACGAGGTAGGCGGGCAGGCCCGAGCGCAGATACTCGACGACCCCGCGCTCGGTGCGGGCGCAGGGCAGGAGCGTCTTCCAGGTCGTCAGGTGCTCGTGCCGGTGGAAGTCCCCGGTGGCGACGCCCGCGAGGCCGGCCCGGGCGACCCAGGGAAACACGTCGCGCCTGTTGACGAGCTCGTAGCGGTCGACGAGGTCGGCGAGCGCGTGGCCCGCGGCGGCCCAGCGCGCGGTCGCGCGGATCGAGTCGGAGGCGTCCGTGGACGCGTACGGGTGGGCGGCGATCAGCGCCGCCCCGGCCGCGCGGGCGTCCCGGAGCGCGTGCTCGAGCCCTGCGTCCATCCCCACGAACGTGCGCAGGCCGATCGCGACCGCGTGCGCCGCCCGGTGCGGCTCGTGGTCGTCGTAGGTCAGCTCGAGCCCCGGGACGACGAGCAGCCCGTACGTGACGCGGGCGCGGCTCGCCTCCCGGTCGAGCGCGTCGAGGTAGTCCGCGAAGGCAGCGGGCCCGCGCACCCGCCAGCGGGGGTCCTCCCAGCCGGTTCGGCCGACGTGGTCGGTGACGCAGAGGACGTCGAACGCGTTCTCGCCGTAGAGGTCGACGAGCTCGCTGAGGGACAGGTCGCCGTCGCTCCAGGTCGAGTGGGCGTGGAGCTCGCAGAGGAGCGGCGTGGGCGTGGTCCGCATCCGGTCTCTCCTTCGGACACGGTAGACGGCGTGCTCGCACCGGTTCGGTGAGCGACCGGTGTCGTAGCGGTGAACGCCTAACGCGCGGGGAGTCGGCCCGTGCGGGCGGTCGCCTCGCGGAGCCGCGCCGCGTGCCCCCGCGTCAGCTGTCCGGGTCGGAGCTGCCAACGCCAGTTGCCGTTGCTCGTTCCGGGCATGTTCATGCGTGCTTCGCCGCCGAGGCCGAGGACGTCCTGCGCCTGGACGATCGCGAGCTCGGCCCGCGAGGAGAGCGCGGCGTCGGTCAGCTCCCAGTGCGGCTCGATCCCCGGAAGCCCGGTGGTGCGTCGGTCGCGCGCGGAGAGGGTCTGCCACCAGCCCAGCGCCGTGTCGCAGTCGTGCGTGCCGACGTAGACAACGCTTCGTCGCGGGTGGTTCTCGAGCCGGTGCGGGTTCGAGGGCGGGCCGCCGAAGCCGAACTGCATGACCACCATGCCGGGCATCCCGAGCTCGTCGCGGAGCTGTTCGACGCGCGGGGTGATCACGCCGAGGTCCTCCGCGACGAGCGGGAGCCCGCCGAGCTCGCGCTCGGCGGTGCGGAAGAGCTCCGCGCCGGGGCCGCGGCGCCACCGGCCGCGCTTGGCCGTCCTGTTGCCGTCCGGCACGGCCCAGTAGGAGACGAACCCGCGGAAGTGGTCGATGCGGGCGAGGTCGTAGAGCTCGAAGGTGCGGCGGAGACGCTCGATCCACCAGCGGTAGCCCTGCTCGCGCATGGCCGCCCAGTCGTACAGCGGGTTGCCCCACAGCTGGCCGACGGAGCTCAGCGCGTCGGGCGGCGCGCCGGCGCGGACGCCCCGCTGGAAGAGCTCAGGGTGCGCGCCGACGTCAGCCGCACCCGCCGCGACGTAGATCGGGATGTCGCCGAAGAGCCGGACGCCGCGGTCGGCGGCATAGCTTCGGAGGGCGCTCCACTCGCGGTCGAAGCGCACCTGGCCGGCGACGGCGCCGTCGCCGGCGAAGGCTGCCCAGTCGGCGATCCAGTACCTCTGCCGCGCGACGTACGCCTCGAGCCCGGCGGCGGCCACCCGCGCGGCCGGCTTCTCGAGGTAGCCCGGGTGGGCGGCGAACGCCGAGGAGGGCGCGTACGGTGAGCCCGCCCAGTCGGGCGGGCCCAGTGGGAGCAGCGCCCACCACGACTGGCCGGCCTGCACGAGCCAGTCGACGAAGCGGTACGCCTCCCGGCCGAGCCTTCCGCCCGGCAGCGACGACACGTGCAGCTGGACACCGCTCGATCTCCGGATATGCATACGTTTTCGACTCGTTGTTCGCTGAAAGCTGACGGTACGCGATGCCCCTACCCCGCACGAGACCATCCCGCATCCAGATCGAGGACGTGTGGCCGCAGATCGACTGCGGCCGGTACCCGGTGAAGCGCTCGGTCGGCGATCAGGTCGAGGTCTGGGCGACGATCTTCCGCGACGGGCACGAGCTGCTCGGCGCGGCGATCCTCTCCCGCCGGCGCGGCGCCTCGAAGTGGAACGAGGTCGAGATGCGCAAGGCGCCGGACCAGCCCGACCGGTGGACCGGCTCCTTCCACGTCGACACGTGCGGGCGGTGGGAGTTCACGATCGAGGCATGGGTCGACCGCTTCGAGTCGTGGCGGGACGAGCTGCGGCGCAAGGTCGAGGCGGGGCAGGCCGACCTGACGAGCGAGCTCGAGGAGGGCGCGGCGCTGATGAAGGTCGCGCAGCTCGACGTCGAGACCGGGCTCGCGACGACGGAGCGGGACCGTTCCGAGCCGACGCGGCTGGTCCACCCGCTCGCGGTCGACGCCGACCGTGGGCTCGCGCGCTTCGGCGCCTGGTACGAGCTCTTCCCCCGGTCGTGGGGCGGCTTCAAGGGCGTCGAGAAGGTGTTGCCGGACCTGGCGGAGCTCGGCTTCGACGTCGTCTACTTCCCACCGATCCACCCGATCGGCCGGACGAATCGGAAGGGCCGGAACAATGCCCTGGCCGCGACGAAGGGCGATCCGGGCAGCCCGTGGGCGATCGGCTCGGAGGAGGGTGGGCACACGGCCGTGGACCCGGAGCTCGGCACGATCGAGGACTTCGACCGGCTGGTTGCGCGGGCGGAGAGGGTCGGGCTCGAGATCGCCCTCGACTTCGCGATCCAGTGCTCCCCGGACCACCCGTGGTTGAAGGAGCATCCGGAGTGGTTCCACCGGCGGCCGGACGGGACGCTGAAGTACGCCGAGAACCCGCCGAAGCGCTACCAGGACATCTACAACGTCAACTTCGAGAGCGAGGACTGGCAGGGGCTCTGGAACGCGCTCCGCGACGTCGTCCTCCACTGGGTCGCCCACGGCGTGAAGGTCTTCCGCGTCGACAACCCGCACACGAAGCCGCTGCCGTTCTGGGAGTGGCTGATCGCCGAGGTCCGCGCCGTCGAGCCTGAGACGGTCTTCCTCTCCGAGGCGTTCACGCGGCCGACGATGATGGCGGCGCTGGCGAAGGCCGGCTTCAGCCAGTCGTACACCTACTTCACGTGGAAGAACACGAACGCCGAGCTGGCCGAGTACGTGACGCAGCTCACTCGCTCGACGCTCCCGGAGTTCTTCCGGCCGAACTTCTTCGTGAACACGCCGGACATCCTCCACGAATACCTCCAGCGAGGCGGCCGTCCGGCATTCGAGGCGCGCCTCGTGCTGGCGGCGACGCTGTCACCCAGCTACGGGATCTACTCGGGGTACGAGCACTTCGAGAACGTGCCGCTGCGCGAGGGGAGCGAGGAGTACCTGGACTCGGAGAAGTACGAGGTGAAGAACCGCAAGCTGGACGGGCCGCTCCTGCCGCTCGTCAGCCGGGTGAATCGGATCCGGCGGGAGAACCTCGCGCTGCAGCGGCTGGACAACGTGGACTTCCTCGAGACCGAGAACGAGCAGCTGATTGCGTACGCCAAGCGCGCGGAGGGCAACATCGTGCTCGTGTGCGTCAACCTCGACCCGCGGGCAGAGCACGAGGGAGTCGTCATCGTCCCGGTCTGGCTCGGGGTGCCGCCGGCCTACAGCGCGACGGAGCTCCTCACCGACCAGCAGTTCCACTGGCGGATCGGGCGCAACTACGTCAGGCTCGGTCCGGGCAGGGCACACGTGCTGCGGGTGGAGACCCGGTGAGGGTTGTGGAGAAGAAGTCGCGCAAACGGCACGCCTCCGGTGCCAGGCACTGGTTGGGGGAAACGGCTGCAAAGGGCTGGAACCGCGGTGTCTGAGCCCGGCCACTGGTTCGAGTCCGACCCGCTGTGGTTCAAGCGGGCCGTCTTCTACGAGATCCACATCCGCGGCTTCTTCGACGCGAACGACGACGGCTCGGGGGACTTCCGCGGGCTGATCGAGAAGCTCGACTACCTGCAGTGGCTGGGGATCGACTGCATCTGGCTCCTGCCGATGTACACCTCGCCGCTCAGGGACGGCGGCTACGACATCGCCGACTTCTACGCGATCCACCCCGACTACGGGACCGTCGACGACTTCAAGTCGTTCGTCGAGGCCGCGCACCAGCGGGGTATGCGCGTGATCGCCGACCTCGTCATGAACCACACGTCCAGCGACCATCCGTGGTTCCAGGAGTCGCGCTCCGGCCCGGATTCGCCGAAGCGCGACTGGTACGTCTGGTCGGACACGGACCAGCGCTACCTCGACTCGCGGATCATCTTCATCGACAGCGAGCCGTCGAACTGGACGTGGGATCCGACCGCCGGCGCCTACTACTGGCATCGCTTCTTCGCGCACCAGCCCGATCTGAACTACGCCAACCCCGAGGTGCAGGAGGGGATGCTGAACGTCCTTCGCTTCTGGCTCGACCTCGGGATCGACGGGTTCCGCCTCGACGCCGTCCCGTACCTCTACGAGCGCGAGGGAACGAGCGGCGAGAACCTGCCCGAGACGCACGAGTACCTCAAGGAGGTGCGCGCGGAGATCGACGCGCGCTATCCGGACCGCGTCCTCCTCGCCGAGGCGAACCAGTGGCCCGAGGACGTGGTCGAGTACTTCGGCGACGGGAACGAATGCCACATGGCGTTCCACTTTCCGGTGATGCCGCGCATGTTCATGGCCCTCCGCCGCGAGGAGGCAAGGCCGATCCTCGAGATCCTGGATCGCACGCCGCCGATTCCGGAGACCACGCAGTGGGGACTGTTCCTCCGAAACCACGACGAGCTCACCCTGGAGATGGTCACGGACGAGGAACGCGACTACATGTACGCCGAGTACGCCAAGGACCCGCGGATGAAGCTGAATCTCGGCATCCGCCGCCGGCTCGCGCCTCTGCTCGACAACGGCCGCGACGAGATCGAGCTGATGCACGCCATCCTCTTCTCGCTGCCGGGTGCGCCCGTGCTCTATTACGGGGACGAGATCGGCATGGGCGACAACGTCTACCTCGGCGACCGCGACGGCGTCCGCACCCCGATGCAGTGGACGGGCGACCGCAACGGCGGCTTCTCGCGAGCGGACTTCGCACAGCTCTACCTGCCCCCGCTGATGGACCCCGTCTACGGGTTCCAGGCGGTCAACGTCGAGGCGGCGCTGCGCACGCCGACCTCGCTGCTGCGCTGGCTCCACCGCTTCATTGCGCTCCGCAAGGAGCACCCGGTCTTCGGGCTCGGCACGTACGAGCCGCTGAGGCCCGAGAACCCCCGCGTCTTCGCGCACATCCGCCGGTACGCGGACGACATCATCCTCTGCGTGCACAACCTCGCCCGCTCGGCGCAGGCGGTCGAGCTCGACCTCTCCGAGTTCGCCGGCTACGTCCCGGAGGAGATGCTCGGGCGCTCGCAGTTCCCGCCGATCGGCGACCTGCCCTACCTGCTCACCCTCGCGCCGCGCGGGTGGTTCTGGTTCCAGCTCCGAAAGGAAGCCGAATGAGCCCGCTGCTCGGCCTGAGCGAACAGGAGCTGATCGACCACGTCACGACGCAGCGCTGGTACGCGTCCAAGGATCGCGAGGTCGCGCGCACCGCGATCCTCGACCAGGTCGAGCTGCCCGGCCTCACGCTCGCGCTCGTCGAGATGGTCTTCCCCGAGGGAACGCACGACGTCTACCAGCTGCTCGTCGGAGAGACGGTCGACGGTCTCGCGGAGCCGGCGGTCGCGCGCGAGCTCGTGCACCTGATCCGGACCGGCAAGCCACAGCGGACCGCGGGAGGCGGAACCGTCGAGTTCAACAGCGTCGAAGGCTTCGCCGGGCTCGGCTCGGAGCTCCTCACCGTCAGGCTGAACGACGCGGAGCAGTCGAACACCTCGGTCGTCTTCGACGACGCACTGTTCCTGAAGGCCTTCCGGCGGGTCGAGCCCGGCATGAACCCGGAGCTCGAGATGCTGCGGTTCCTGACCGAGCACGGCTTCGCCAACGTCTCGCCGCTCGGCGGCTGGTACTCGTACCACGGCCCACCGCTAGAGGCGACGCTCGGGATCGTCCAGGAGTTCGTCCCGGACGGCCTCGGCGGCTGGGAGCTTGCGCTGGACGAGCTGGCCGGCGCGCCGGAGCGCTTTCTCGGCCGGCTCCGGCGGCTCGGCGAGGTGACCGGGACGATGCACGCGACCCTCGCCTCCGATCCTGAGGACCCGAACTTCGCGCCCGAGCATCCGAGCCTGGAGTCGCTCGGCCTGCTGACTGCGAGCGTCGACGAAGAGATCGAGCAGCTGTTCCTGACGCTGCCCGAGGACGTCGAGGCGCTCGAGCCGATCCTCGGCCGCGGCGAGGAGATCCGCGACCGTCTGCGGCAGCTCACGCACGCCGGCACGACCGGAATGGCGATCCGCAACCACGGCGACCTGCACCTCGGTCAGACGCTCTGGGGGCAGGACCGGAAGGACTGGGTGATCCTCGACTTCGAGGGCGAGCCCGCGCGGTCGTTGGCGGAGCGGCGGCGCAAGCGGTCGCCTCTCCGCGACGTCGCGGGGATGCTGCGCTCGTTCGCGTACGCGACGTCGGCCGTCTCCTTCCTCCGCGGCGCCGAGGCGCCGGCCGGCTGGGAGGAGCGCGCGCGCCGCGAGTACCTGGACGGCTACCTCGAGACCGTCGATCCGTCGATCGTGCCGGCGGGTCAGGAGCAGTTCGAGAAGCTGCTCTCGGTCTTCGAGCTCGAGAAGGCGGTGTACGAGCTCCGCTACGAGCTCCAGCTGCGGCCGGACTGGCTGCCAATCCCGGTCGCCGGAATCCTGCGGATGCTGGAGGAGCCGGTCGTCACTTGACGCAGCCGCCGTACGAGCTCGCCGACCCGCACTCCGTCCTCGGAGCGCACCCGGCGAAGGGCGGGGTCCTGATCCGCGCCTACCGGCCGGACGCGGCGTCGGTGCGGGTGCTCCCGATGGACGTGGAGCTGGAACAGCGCGACGGCGACGGCGTCTTCGAGGGCACGATCGAGGGCGCGACGCTCCCGCTCGACTACGAGCTGGAGGTGCGCTACCCGGCCGGGGACACGTACGTCCTCCGCGACCCGTACTCGTTCCTGCCCACCATCGGCGAGCTCGACGTCCATCTCGCAGCCGAGGGCCGGCACGAGGAGCTGTACCAGCGGGTCGGCGCGCACCCGCGCACCCTCCACGGCGTCGACGGCGTCGCCTTCGCGGTCTGGGCGCCGAACGCCTCCTCGGTCAGCGTCGTCGGCGACTTCAACGGCTGGGACGGGCGGCTGAACCCGATGCGCTCGCTCGGCTCATCGGGCCTCTGGGAGCTCTTCGTCCCGGGCGCGGCGGAAGGAGTCCGGTACAAGTTCGAGATCCGGACGCGCGGTGGGAAGCTGCGGCTGAAGGCGGACCCGCTCGCCTTCCGCACCGAGCGCCCGCCCGCGAACGCGTCGGTCGTGTTCGAGTCGCGCTACGAGTGGGGCGACGGCGAGTGGATCGAGCGCCGCCGCGCGTCGGAGCCGTGGGGCAGGCCGATCTCGATCTACGAGGTGCACCTCGGCTCCTGGCGCCTGAACCCGGTCGAGGGGAACCGTCCGCTCACGTACCTCGAGGCGGCCGAGGAGCTCGCCGAGTACGCGACCTACATGGGCTTCACCCACGTCGAGC
>JBKPRD010000191.1:0-13228 GCA_046734415.1 Actinomycetota bacterium
ACGACAACGGCGAGCTCGAAGTCCATGTCAAGAAGCCTGCGGTCGAGATGCCGCACCGGATCCAGATCGGCAACGGCAAGGCCGCGATCGGCACCGGCAAGGCCGCGGTCGAGGGTAAGGCGACAAAAGCGTAGCGAGCACCGGGCGCGAGCTTGATGGGAGGCGGCAGACCAGCCGCCTCCCGCCCTTACGTAGGCCCTGCTCAAACCCGGCAGAGTGCACTAGCATGCCGAAGCGGGCCGCCTCGCGGGCGCGAGGGATTCAGGCGTGCAGACTGGCGGAGGGTTGCACCCACCCCGACTTTTCGGTCGGTCACCTGCGTCCGATCCGCTGTGCTGGCCCCTGGTCAGGTGAGCGCCGCCCGACGTGCGACTGCGCTGTCGGCCCCGAATTTGGTACCGAACTTGGTACCGACCTCAGCGCACCCCGCATCTCGGAGGGTGGAAGCGGGGCCGAAACCCCGCTTCCGTAGCCAACTGGAGCTGGGTCAGGAGACCTTCAAAACCGGTCAGGCGTGGCAGCCCCACGCTGGGTAGGTTCGACTCCTGCGCCGCTCCGTAACCCTCAGCTGCCGTGGTGTAGCCGCTATCTGGCCCACCATGTCGGCCGCGCCGGCAACCGGCTCATCCTTGTAGGACGATGTCGAACCTCGTGCGCCGTGTTCGCCTTCGTTTTCGTGGACGACTCGCGCGTCGAAGGGCGTTCGAAGCGGCAGCGCGCTCGTAGCGCGGCGGCGACCGGTGGGCACTGGGTCGGGTACGGCTGGTTCATGTCCTTCGGGACCGTCTTGCCGCTCCTGATCTTCCTCGGCGGCTACGTCGTCCATGTCACGATCGTCGGCGCCCCGATCGCGCAGTGGATCTACCGCCTCGGGATCTGGACCTCGACCCTCGGACAGGACCCCCCGGGCAAGGACAAGATGGACGCCCGGGCGGCGGCGTCCGACAGGAAGCCGCTCTTCGAGCGTGTCCGGCCGTACTTGCCGCCGGGCTGGATCGAGCGCCGCGGCAGGCCGTTCTCGATGCCGGTTCGCGTGGTCTGGTTCGTTCTGGTCGGCTGGTGGCTGGGCGCTGTCTGGGTGGTCATCTCCTGGAGCCCGTTCCTGCTGCCCTACCCGCTGTTCGACACGGTGGCCGCGCTTCTCGGAGAGGTGCCCTGCGTGATGACCCTTGGCCAGCCCGCCGCTCCCGCTACGCCAGCAGGTTGACAGCGGGCTCGACGGTGAAGAGCAGGCCGAAGCTCAGGGCGAGATAAAAGCTCACCGTGCGCTGGTTGGCGAGCAGCCAGCGCTTCGCGTCACCCACGAGCGCGTCTCCCGATGGGCCGATGATGAAGTAGACGGTGGCCGGCAGCCAGACGAGCACGCTGGCCAGGACCACGTGCAGCCCTGCCTGCCGGAACTCCGTGGCGCGAGACTGCGCATCGAGCGCAATCGTCGAGGCGGCCAGGATCGCGAGGAGCAGGCGCTTCGCCTCGACCAGCGGGCTTCGCGCTGTGTCCTCGCTCAGCCCCGTGTTCGCAGGGTGCTTTTTGTGGCAAGCGGCCAGGTATGCCAAGCTTGTCCTGACCTTCAGGGATGAGCTCGGGCCTAAGACTGGTCAGGTCTGGCACTCCTGTGCCTGGCTCGACCGGCGCGAGCGCCGGCTGGAGGCCGAGGTGCTGGTCGCTTTGCCTGTACGGCTGAGTCGCGTCCGAAAGGCCCGCGAGCTCGGTTTAGAGGAACGGCCGAGGAACGGGCGGGGTCACGGGCGTGAATCAGTCCACGGTCGTGACTTGCGGATCCGGTCGGTTTTCGCCCCGGAGGCGTGCGAAGACGATCCAGCGGTGGCTGGCCGAGTAGAGGGGATGGCACGCGCTAAGGACGAGCTTCTCGAACGGGCGGCTACGGAGGATCGACCATTCGTCCGGAGCCACGGTTCGGTGTGCGTAAACGGTGTAGCGGAAGGTCCCGTATGCGGTCCGGAGGTAGATGTTGTCGCCGGAGCGAAGATTGTCGATGTGGCGGAACGGCGCGAGATGGGTCGTTCGGTGCCCTGCGATTGCGATCACTCCGCCCATGCCGGGAAGCGCCGTGCCCAGGCCTGAGTCTGTGTTGTAATGGCCGAGGCCCTTCGCGAGATCGCTCTCCGTCGTTCCCTCGACTACGACGCTCCTCAGATGGATGCGCGGGATCACGATCCGACCAAGGGGCTGCCCGTCGCGGAGTGACCGCGAGAACGCCGTGGCTTCCGAGCGCAGCCGCACGCTCAGCTCGTTCTTCTTTGCCTCGCGAAGCCGGATCCTCAGCTCACGCCTGTTGGAAGCGGTGGCTGCGGCGTGGGCGGCCGGAATTCGCGGGGTCGACCTCGAGGTGGCGTGAACGGCGAAGCGCGGTCGGGGACGCTGCTGCTCAGGCGTCCGCGTCAGCTCGAGCCCCACGACCGCGAGGAGGGCCAGCCCGAGCACGGCAATCACCGTCTTGCGGATCACCCCCCGACGTCGCCTCTCGGCATGGTGGTCAGGAACTCTAAGGACAACTCGCCCACGGGAGATCATCCGTTTCGGACGATGTATTCGGCTTCCGGGCTCGTGACCATCCTCGCGTCAACACATCCAGGGAGGCAGCGCTATGAGCAAGCCCATGTTGTTCGATACGCGTACCGCGCGCGCTCCGGGCTCGCTCAGCCGTCAGGGACGAGGTAGCAATTCGAAGAGCCGGTCGAAGTTGGCGCAAGGCGTCGCGGTTTTCCTCGTCATCGCTGCGCTCGGCGGCGGATCCGCGTATGCAGCGACCTCGTCGCGCTCGGCAGACCCGGGCACGCCGACACTTCTCGCCGATGTTCCGTCCGGCGGCACGCCGGTCACGCTGACCGGGAAGGTCACCAGGGTGAGCATAAGGCGCCACTACCTGGTCATCGATTCGGCTGGCACACCGATCATCGTCACGAGGAGGACGAGCTTCCGGCTAATCCGCAGGGGGCTTGCCGGAGTCCTCGTGGGCAGGACCGTCCATGTGAGGGCGATCAAGCTGAACGGCAAGCTCTACGCCGTTGCGCTCGAACGCCTGCTGGGCCACCTTCCACGCACCCCCTAGGCTCGACACTCCAAGGTCGTCGACGTACTGCGCTCGCTGTAAGAGACGGTGGGCGCTCGGGGAGCAGCGGCGGCAGCTCGAGCAGCCTCCTGGTCCTGGCCGACGACGGCCGCCGCTACTGGTGCAAGTCGCCCAACAACCGACGCGACTACGAATCGCGACCGTTTGCAGCGACGGCGATGCTCACTCTCACAGGCGCAGCGTCGTTGCACGCGTCGTCATGACGACGCGGGTGATCCGCGCGAGTCGCGCGATAAACAAGATGCAGGTGAGGCTGCCCGCGTGCTGCAGGTTGTCATGGTCCCCCAGCCGTAACCGGTGATTGGGTCTCCGGACGGGAGGCCTTGCCGGTGGCGAGCTTGGCGCTCATCTTGATCGCCTTTACGGTGCTGGTCGCGCCTGCTTGCAGGACGAGCCCGACCAGGAGGAGCACGATGCCGAGTGGGAAGAGGATGTGCGATCCGAGCATGAGGATCCCGATCCTTCCGATCACGTACGGCGGTGTGCAGACGAGCGCCCCGAGCACTCCGCCGACCGCGGCCGCCGCCATCTTGTCGCGGCGCGACCCTGTCGGTTTTATCCCCACTAGCCGCGCTGGAACGGTGACGTAGGTCAGCATCATCACGCCGATGACGATGCCGAGCGAGAGTGCAAACCACCCTCGGCCCCAGTGCGGCACGACGATCGTCGAGAACCCCAGGGCAACGCCGATGACGAGTCCAACCCCGAGGATGATCGGAAGGTGGCGTCGCGCAAGTGCGAACCCGAGGCGGATCTGCGGCTTCCCTGGTTGCGAGATCGCGAACGCGAAGACCGCGTTCAGGTAGTAGCAGGCTGCTGACACGAGCGTGATCGCGGCGACGAGTGCGACAGCCATGGCCAGAGACCAGCTGTGGAGCTCCTTCCCATGAAGCACGTGCGCCTTGAGATCGACAAACGCGACCGTGATCCAGACTGCCGGGAGGATCTGGATCAAGGTCAGGCGCCAATTCGAGACGAGCAGCTTGACGCCCTGGAAGAGCATGACGAAGGCACCGATGGCGAACACGAGTGGAGCGAAGATCCGCCGCGACCGGCTGAGGGCGAGAACCGCGGACTCGACCGCTGCCTCATCGCCCTCCTGGATCGCGCGCACGAGCGCATGCCCCTGACGCGCCAGAATCTGGCGCCGGGACGTGGCGCGGTGCTCCTCGGCTGGCCGCTGCGCCGCTGTCGTCATCTTGCTGAGAGCTACGTCGCCTCTACCAGGCGGCTGCGCTTCCTCCTTCGCCGCACCCAGCGGAATGAAAGCCAAAGCAGCGTAGCGAGGGCGGATACGACCAGGAGCGCGATGAGGGCGGTCACCCATTTGCCGCCTCCGATGTCCGTTTCGGTGAGGAGCGCGACGATAGCTATCACGATCGGGACGGCGATCAGGAGCAGCATTCGAACGAACCCGGCGGCGACCCCTACGCTGATGGTCATTGGCGCCCTCGTCACGGTTACGCCGGTCTCTGCGGTCCGTTCATCTGCGTAGTAGGTCCGGGCTCGCTCTCCCATCTGCAGTGCTGCGCGCCGCATCGAAACGGCCATGTAGGGGACCCAGACGAGTGGAAGGACAAGCCCGACGATGAACGTCGCTCCGAGCGCGATCCATCGCACCACCGAGATGAACCAAGGTGGCTTCGGTGTCCCCGGCGCCGCGAGGAGGCCGAGCAGGAAGGCCATCCGCTTGAGCATCGTCCAGCGTGCCCCGCGCGGGAGTCTTCCGCCCTCACGGCCGCCTCGGGTCACCGTGTCGAGTGCGGCGCCGGCCTCTTGGGTCGTGTTGTAGGCGCCCTGAACGACGAGGAGGTCGGCCGCGCGCATTCGGTCGGTGGGCGAATAGCCGTTGATCGCAGCCAGCTCGAATGCCATCTGCGCCTGGGCCAGGAGGGCGGCACAGAACGCGATCGGGAGGAGGACGATGAATGGGCCGCCGACGAAGGCGCCTTCGGTCATGCACACACGTGTCTGGTGCTGGATCGCCAAGCGTTCCAGCTCATCCTGTGACGCATTCGGATGCGACGCCTGTAACCGATCGACGGCGGAGCCCGCGCGTGGCCCGAAGTACTTGAGCGACCAGAGCGCAAGATGTTCCGCCATGTTCTTCGGGTCGGCCCACAGGGCACGGAACAGCACTGGTGCCTGGAATAACGCCTCGGCGTCATCCTCGGGCGGGGGCGTGCTCTGGCCTTCGGTGATTGTGTTGGCGCTCATGACCCTTTCAGCCGGAGAGCCGTCTGGATCTGCTCAAGCTGGAGCGCGATCCGGTCGAGCTGAGCCTGGATGGAGTCTGCCCCCTCGTCGACGTGAGCGGCGGCAATGTCGGCAACCTCGCGCTCGGCACGGGCGACGAACGTGGAAGTGATCGCGGCGATGATGATCGTCAGCGCCGCGATTCCTTCGAGCATCACAAACGTTGCGACGATTCGACCGGAGACGTGCTGGGGCGTCACGTCGCCGTAGCCGACGGTGGTCACGGTCTGCAGCGCCCACCACATCCCCACCCATACGTTCGAGTACTCGTCGTGGTCGAGGAAGCGCATGAGCACACCTCCGGCGACGACGACCACGGCGGTCGCCACCACGATGACGCTAGAGGCAGTGCGAACCGACGGCGGCTCGCGGAGGAAGCGGGACATCTGTCGTTCGATCGGGTTCGTTCTCGGTATCCGGGGCATCGTCGGTCTCCTCGATCGTCCGATTAGAGGGTTGCCGGAGCGGGGCTTTCCGTGGCGACGGTGTCTGCAGCTCGCGGCGCGACTCGCGAATCGACGTACGCGGTCAGGGCCTCGGTGGCGATGTAGGCAACAACAACGGATACGACCACGAGCGGTGTCAATGCAAGCCCTCCCTTCGCACAGAGGAGGGACGCAATCATCACCGATGCCAACGGCAGCCGCAGAACCGAGACACAGCCGGCGCCTGTCAGCACGGCAACGCCCTGTGTCTCTCCATAGCCGGGCAGGTGTGCGGCCAGGAGGCCGGCGACGACGCCGAGAAAGAGCGCCGGGAAGGTCGGGCCGCCTCTGAAATTGCCGAGCGAGATGCTCCACGCCAACCCCTTGAAGGGCAGCAGGAGCGCAAGAGTCGAGAGCGGGACGGCGGAATGCCGAATGGGTCCGCTATCCAGCCTGCCGACTGGGAAGGGAAGCCCGGAGCGCCGCAGCTTCCATCCCGGGCTTACAACACACAGAGGAGTCTCCTCCTCTGAGTGCCGCATTGCAAGGACGAAGGCTGCTCTCATGGCATTTGACGCGCATGGACTAGGCAGGCGCGGTTCGGCGCGGCGTAGGGTCGCCCGACAACAAATCGTGGGCCTATACATGGGAGAGGGAGGTTGACCAGGTGAGAACAAGGACGGTGTTGGTGTTGTGTGCGGCGCTGGCGTTATCGGTTGGGGTTGCGGCGTCGGCGGCATCCGTGAAGCCGCAGACGTTCAGTCTGCTTGAGGTCGACACGTCGTTCACGCCCACGGGCGGCTGGGATGAGACGAGCGATGCCCCGCCAGCAACTGGTCAGGGTTTCGCCTTCGGCGGCATCCTGTACAGGTGGGTGGGGGCCAGGCGTGGCAAGGCGGTCGGTCACATCGCGGCGATGTGCACGGTGGTTACGAAGACTCAGTTCCTCTGCAATGGCTCGCTCTTCCTGCCAGGTGGGGTGATCGAGCTTCTTGCCCCTGTCCGCAGTGAGGGCGATGCCCCATTGAATATTCCGGTCGTGGGCGGGACAGGTGCCTATGTTGGCGCACAGGGAGTTATGCGGAGCACACCTATTGGCGGCGAGAACTCGAACAAGTCGAGTCTCGTCATCCACCTGCTCTAGGCGGACGGGGCGGCCGCAGCGCCGCCCCACCACCTCACGAGCCGCCCCGTCCCGCCCTGTGGCGTCGCGTCGCACGCGGGCAGGCCAGCACAGCTCGCCCGGCGGGTGCGAGTCCCAGCGTCGGCCCGAACTTGGTACCGAAGTTGGTACCGACCTGAGCGGATCTAGCTGTACCTAAGAGGACGGAAGCGGGGCCGAAACCCCGCTTCCGGAGCCAACTGAAGGTAGGTCAGGAGACCTTCAAAACCGGTCAGGCGTGGTAGCCCCACGCTGGGTAGGTTCGACTCCTGCGCCGCTCCGTTAAGGAAAACAGCCCATTTAGCAGGCTCTTTGGACATGTGTTCCGGCGCCTTGGCGGGGTAACGCCAATAAATCCGCCCGGGCACGGTGGAATCCGCCCGCGTGCGACAACGACTGTCGCACGACTGTCGCGCAAACCGAGGACGGGTCCTAAACTGGAACCATCGCCGATGCCGCGCCGCCGCCGGATCCACAGCTAGATCCTGAGGAAGCAAAGGGTCTGCAACGTGCCGCCGGGGGCTTTCGGGAAGACAGGATCGGCGACCACCGGGCGAGCGCCGTTCGACCAGGCGATGATCGGGGAGATCGAGGCGCCGTGCGAGCTACAAGCTGAAAGGGCAACCGACGTGATCCCCGAGCTTGTCGAACGGCTCGACGGCTACCGCACGTGGCCGCAGGGCAAGATCTTCGAGCTGCCGTTCCCAGGCAAAGACTTGGGACCGAAGATCACGTAGCGCCACCGCTCCTGTCAGTGCACCTTCGCAGCCTCCGCGTCGAGGTAGGCGTCAACGAGCCTGACTGCGACGGTTTCGTTGCCCGGCATCAGGTGCCCGTAGCGGTCGAGCGTGATCGTGATGCTTGCGTGTCCGAGGTACGCGCTTAGCGCCTTCACGTTCACCCCAGCCGCGATGAAGATGCTCGCGCAGGTGTGCCTCGCCTCGTGGAGGCCAATCGGCTTGAGGTCAGCCCTTCCACGCCTTCAGTGTTCGGGTAACCAGGCGGTAGCGGTCGAACGGCTGCTCGCCCTCGCCGAAGAAGAGACCGCTGGCATTGCCACGGCGGAGGATGTGGGCGGCAAGGTGAACGCGGAGCGCCGCAACAATCGGGACGGTGCGATTGCCCGCGCGACTCTTCGGCTCGATCACGCCCTCGTGTTTGTCCCAGGACCGCTCCACGCGGATCACTCCGGCCTGGAGGTCCACGTCATTCTGCGCGGAGCGCGCGAAAGCTCTCCGGGACGCAGACCAGCGAGGAGAGCAGTCGCCCAGACGGCGCGGTCGCGCTCGTCCTCAATGGCTGCGAGCAGGGCGGCAGCCTCAGTCGGGGAGGCGATCCGCTCGCGTCGGCCGCGCACTGCGGGCAGCCTCAGTCCGGATGTCGGGTTGACAGCGACCTCGCCACGGCTGAGCGCCCGGCCGTAGACAGCGCGGACCGGCATGGGTGTGTTCCTGATCGTGCTCGGGTCGAGGCCGTCGGCGAGCAGGCGGTCTACCAGGTCTTGCAGCGTGAGCCGACTGATCTCGGACAGCTTGTGCGCCCCGAGATCCTCTAGGACGCGCAGTCTCATTGCCTCCTCATAGCCGCGAAGGGTGGACGGTTTGTAGCGATCCCCAGATCGGTTGCGAATCGTGCCGTCTTTCGCACCGGCGAGCCATTCATCCAACGCCTGCCCGAGCGTCGTCCGCGAGGGCGCACGCATCATGCCTCTCCGCAGTTCCGGCAGCGCGTCTTGTCTCCACGCTCTAGCCGCGGCGAGGGTCGGCAAGGTCTTACGGATGCGCTTGCCCGCGCGTTTGTCCCAGCAATGCGCTTGATACGCGGGCTTGCAGGCGCAGGCGGCCTCGCGATCTCGGTATGCGGGGCACTTGCGCGCGTGGCGAATCGTAATGCCGGGCACTGGCTTGCTCACTCGTCCTCCCAGTTTTCGGGCCTCGTCGTAGAACCGTTCGGCGAACTCGTCTGCAAGGCTCCCGGATGACTTGTAACGGCTGGCGCAATCGCGGATACTCCGCTCGCGATGCGCCGGATGTGCGTCGTCATCGCTGGGGCAGCGATTGCGGTTCTGGTCTCGGCATGGAGTGGGTCACACCAGTCGTCTCAGCGGGTCGACTGCTCGAATCCATCTGCAAGCTTCGGAAAGCCATCCGTCGCGGGTGATCACCGTAAGGTGCTCGTCCATTTCACCTGCGCGGGCGCGAAGCAGGCGGGACGATCTATCTGCCCCTCCGCCCAGGACGGCATCCCGCGATCATTTGGGTACACGCGGCTGGGGAGGTGACGCGGCTGTCCTTCGGGCCGCTGGTGGCCGCGTTTGTGAACCGCGGGATCGCGTTTTTCAGTTACGACAAGCGTGGAGTTGGCGAGTCGGAAGGAGATTGCTGTCCCGGTGACCACGGCGACTTCGAGCTGCTGACGGCCGACGCGGTTGGCGCAGTGGAGTCGGCCCGTTTCTTTGCGGGTATCGATCCCGCCCAGGTCGGTTTCACCGGGGCGAGCCAGGCCGGGTGGATTGCTCCGCAAGCGGCCGTCGACTCCCGGCACGTCGCCTTCATCGCCCTCGCCAGCCCAGGGATTCTTCGGTACAGCGTTGTCCACGAGTACGAACGCTTCACCGGTGGCGAGGAAAGCGGAAAGCCGCGCCCCTCCGAGGAGGAGATCGCAAAGAAGCTCGCATCGGTCAAACGGAGTGGCTACGACCCGGCTCCGGCGCTCCGAAAACTGAAGGCTCCGGCGCTTTGGTTACTCGGTGGTGCAGACCGTAACGTCCCGCCTCGGCAAAGCGCAGCCGCGCTCCGGCTAATGAAGGCGAAGCTGCACAAGCACTGGACGATCATCGTCTATCCGGGTGCGGGCCACGGTTTGTTTGACAGCAAACCCACCGATCCGCGCGCAGTACCGGCAGCGGCAACGTGGGTACGACGGCACCTCACGCCCGCGCATTAGAGCTACACGCCCCTCTTACCGGCGAACCAGCTCCGTGAGCATCTTCGCGGCGACGGGAGGTCGCCGGTTCGAGTCCGGCTAGCTCCTTCCGGCTAAAACGGAGCAGCCGAGTGGGGTAACCGCGCTACGCCATCAACCTGCACTCGCGTATCTCCCGCGCCGCTTCTTTCCCCCGATCGAACTCCGCGCGCAGGCGATCGAGCTCTTCTGGGCTCAACTGCTCGGCATTGCAGTAATCGAGCTTCCACTCCGCGCTCTCGCTCCAGCGCAGCGGCGACTGTATGGTGGTGCGCGGCTCCAGGGCGGACTCGAGCAGGCCTAGGGCGAGCTCGAGCGTCAGAGCCTGCGAGCCAACGTCGTGCGGGCGGCCAGCGCTATTCCCTAGGGGGAAATCGCTGAACAGGAACCGGGGCACCCCGCAATGCTCGACGATGTCCTTTGCGCAACCCATCACGACGGTGGAAACGCCGTTTGCCTCCAAATGCCGCGCGATCAGGCTCACGCTCTGGTGGCAGACCGGACAGTTGGGCACGAGGAGGGCCGCGTCCGCCCCGTCTTCCACGCAGCGCCCGAGGATCTCGGGGGCATCCGTACACATGGTGTGCTGCTGGCTGCGGTTGGTAGGCGCGCCGTGAAAGCGGGAAGCTAGCCGCACTCTTCCTGACGCCGCGATGCTCCGCAGCGCCGGCAGCGGAAACCAGGTGCCCCTGTCCTCCATGCTGGTGTGCTTGCGATCGATCGCGACGTGCGCGATGCGCAGATCGTGGTCCGCGCTGGTGTCGCCTGAGTACACAGAAAAGAACTTCGCTCGAGCGTTGTACGCCGCGCCCGGGCCCTGATCGCCCTTGCCAGGCTGATACGGCGCGGCGGTGGTGATCAAAGCCACGCGGGAGCGGCTCAGAGGCTTCTTCAACGGCTGAAAAGGCACGTCGAGAAAGTGAGCCCACTCATAGGGATTGCCGTAGCCGAGCGCCAGATACCAGTCGCGCGTGCGCTGCATGTACGCAATCGGCGCCTCGGAGGCGGGAGCGAAGAGGGTGTCAGGGGTGAGACCCATGCGCGGGGTCGGTTCGAGTTTAACCCGTGACACCTGACTCGGGTCTTCGTAGACGTCAAGCCGTCGAACGCTCTGCTCGACACTGCGGAGCACGTCTACCTCCGACTTCGGGCTGACGAAATCTGCGTCGGACCGGAGCGCTCACACGCTGACGGGTCGGGTGATCGAGACCGTCGACTACGCGGCGCCCGAGCAGATTCGTGGCGAGCCGGTCGACGGCCGAGCCGACGTCTATTCGCTCGGCTGCCTCCTCTACGAGTGCCTGACCGGAGAGGTCCCCCTCCCGCGTGATTCGGAGCTGGCCGCGCTCTGGGCACATGTGCACGAGCAGCCGGCGAAGGCGAGCGAGCGGAACCGTGACCTCCCGCCGGCTATCGACCGGGTCGTCGCGACCGCACTCGCTAAAGAGCCCGGCGACCGGTATTCGACGTGCGTCGAGCTGGTCGAGGCGGCCCGTGACGCGCTCGGGTTGCGGGACGTCGTCGTCGTTCGTGACCGCCGCCGCTCCTGATCGTCGCCCTCGGTGCGCTCGTCGCTGCCGGTCGCGGCCGTGCTCGCCCTGACGCTCGGCGGCCGCAATGGTCGGCCGAGGCCGGATCTGACCGTCCGCCAGAACACGCTCGTCCGGATCGATCCCGCGACGAACAGGATCGCCTCGGTGACGAGGGTCGGAAGTGGGGCCCGAGTCGGTTGCCCTCGGCGGCAACACCGTCTGGGTCTACAACTGGACCGACCGGACGTCTCGGAGGTCGATGCGAGAACGGGCTCGGTTCGGGCAACGACGGGGATCCCAGGCTCGAGCCCACACAAGCCGGCGCACCTCGCCCGCCTCGAGCCAGCGGTGCCACCAGCGGTGCGCCGTCGCCGGCGACACGCTGAAGCAGGCCGCGGCCTGCTTCAGCGTCATCCCCTGCTCGATCGAGCAGACGAGCGCGTAGCGGCCGGCCAGTCCGGCTTCGCGTTACGGCGATGCGACATCCGAGCCCCCTTCGGTGCAGGTCTTTGGCGAGACCCACAGCCTCGAAGGAGGGCCGGATAGAACCCCTCAGCCGCTCACAACCTCTGTAGGCACGTCACCTAGAGGCTGTGAAATTCGGTGGTCAGCCCGGCGAAGGCGCTGTCGAAGGCTCGGTCACTTTCGCTAGGTCGAGTATTTCTTCGATTGACTGTGACCACCGGGAGAGCTGAGTCACACGTCCGAACCCTCGAGGCGGAACACCGGTTAGCGTGCCAAGCTAGAGGGCGACTTGCAGGGTTCGAATTCCCGTGAGGTCGATCCAAACCCGCGAGTCATTCTTGACGATCTTGGCGAGCACGTTGTCGCAATGCGGGCAGCGGAGCACGGTTCCAGCGCCTCGGTAGACGTGCACGGCCCCGACCGGCCCGGCTGCGCCGCAGCCGCCACAGATTCCAACCGCGGTTGTCATCTCGACTGCGAATGCCTCTTGGAGTAGGCCCGCGACGGCGTTGCCGTCCAGCATCAGCTCGTCCATCTCAGCGTCCCGTGGGTCCAAAGCGCTCGGTTTTGATCGCTCCGGGATCGTGCCCGAGCCGCACGAGCGCCTCGGCCACCGCCTCGACGAACGGCGTCGGCCCACAGACGTATGCGCGCGGCCGCTCGTCCGGGCTGGGGCCGACCTCAGCCAGCATCTCGACGTCGACGCGGCGTGCATAGTCGCTCCAGCCCGGCGGCTGAAAACGGGTCAATGTGTGCACGACCTGGAGGCCGTTGCCGTTCAGTCGCTCGAGTTCGTCCCGGTAGATGACATCGTCCCAGGCTCGTGACGAGACAAGCAACCGCGTCTCCGTGTCGTTGCCGGTTGCGGCACGCGTCCGGATCATCGCCATCAGTGGCACGATGCCCGATCCGCCGGCGACGAGGAGGAGCGGGCCGCCGTTGGCCGGCTCCCAGACAAAGTAGCCGCCGACGGGCCCGCGCAGCTCGATCTGGTCCCCAGGCCGGAGTTCATCTGTGAGGTAGGGCGAGACCTCGCCGTTGTCGAGGCGCTCGACCGTCAACTCGATGCGGCTGCCGTTCGGCGCCGAGGCGATCGAGTAGCTGCGCTCGGCCTGGTAGCCGTCCTCGGCCGTCAACCGAACGTCGACGTGCTGACCGGCGCGGTGGCCGGGCCAGCCGGGGACGTCGAAGACGATCGTCTTGACGCGCGGCGTCTCAACCACGACGTCGATGACGTCCGCGAGCTGCCAGCTCAGTCGCCCGAGTACCGCTGTTCCTGCCACGGGTCGCCGTAGTTGTGGTAGCCGTTTGTCTCCCAGAAGCCGGGCTC
>JBKPRD010000192.1:0-4060 GCA_046734415.1 Actinomycetota bacterium
GCCCGGGAGCCCGCCACGCGAGGGCCTTAGATTGCGCGAGCAGTCACGCTAAGCCGCCGCACCGTGTCGACTCGGCTGAAAGCGATCTGGTGGGGTTGTCGATCCGCACGAGCTCCCGTTCAATGAGCTATCGCCCGAGACAGTAGTACACGTAGTCCATGTCGCCGGGCGAGCGGTCGATCCGCTCGAGCAGCATCCCCGTCTCCGCGCGGTGATGCGCCCCGTGATTGACTACATGCGTGATGAGCTGCGCGAGCACCATCTCGTACGGGTTGCCCTTCGTGTCCTTGTACGCGACTACGCGATCGGCGCTTGCATCGGTCAACGACTCCACGAACGCGCGGAAGTCGGCGTGGGTCTCGGCGTAGGCCTCGCGCCACGAGCCCTTGATCGGATCGTTGCGGCCTGGCGGCATGTCGCCTCTCCAACGGGCGAGCCAGATCCGCGTCGCCCACAGCACGTGATGGAGGTTGCCGGCGATCGTGCCGAAGTACGCGTCGACCGGCCTAGCGAGCTCCTCCGCCGTCATCCCGTCGATCGCCGTCAGGATCTTATCGTTCGCCCACTGGTTATACGCGACGAGCTTGCGCAACTGGCTGCTGTCCGCCATGGCCGTCCTTATATCACTCCGCGACCCACACCTACTTCCTTTTCATCTGCAGTACTCGTATGGCTGGCGACGAGCGCCCGCGATGAGGGTCAGCCACGACTTCGCGACGCGACGACATCGTGCATCGAATCGAACCACCCGGTGCGAGCGTGACATACCCGGCCCAAGTCATCTGGCCCCCAGGGGGAGGCGGCCGAGGACGCGAGCGGTCCGGCAGGAACCGCCAATTAGATGGCATTGGATGTACCATTTCTCAGGATGACGAAAGCCGCGACGCCTCTCGATCTTCCCCTGCCCCTTAGCAGCCCGTGGTGAAAGTCGGTAAAAGGACATCGTCACGAGCGTGCAGGATCGTACACTGCGAGGCATGGCGATGGGCAAACGCAAGAGCGAGCAAGCGCCGTTGTGGATTCCCACGACTGAGCTGCCGATGTCGCCGGGCCATCCGTTCTACGTACGCCTGAATGAGATCCTCGACGCCGCCGGCTTCGATCGGTTTGTCGAGGAGCAGTGTCGCCCGTTCTACGCGCCGGTGATGGGCCGGCCCAGCCTCGCCCCCGGCCGGTATTTCCGCTTGTTGCTGGTGGGCTATTTCGAAGGCCTCGACTCGGAGCGCGGGATCGCCTGGCGGGCGGCGGACTCGCTGGCGGTGCGCCACTTCCTGAGCCTGGGGCTGGATGAGGCGGCCCCCGATCATTCGACGATCTCCCGCACGCGCCGCTTGATCGACGTCGAGGCCCATCAGGCCGTGTTCACCTGGGTGCAAGAGCGCCTGGTCGAGGCCCACCTGCTCCGCGGCAAGACGCTCGCGGTGGATGCGACCACTCTCGAGGCGAACGCCGCGATGCGGAGCATCGTGCGGCGGGACACGGGGGAGAGCTACCAGCAGTTCCTCACCCGGCTGGCCAAGGCCTCGGGCCTCAAGACGCCGACGCGCGAGGCGCTGGCGCGGCTCGATCGCCGGCGCACGAAGCGGACGGCCAACGCGGAGTGGGTGAATCCGTCGGATCCGGACGCCAAGGTCACCCAGATGAAAGACGGGCGCACGCATCTGGCCCATAAGGTCGAGCACGCGGTCGATCTGGACACCGGCGCGCTGGTCGCCGTGACCCTGCACGGCGCCGACGTCGGGGACACGACGAGCCTGCTCGCGACGACGTTGACGGCGGCTGAGCAACTGGCGGCTGTCGACGCGAGCGTCCCGACAGCCCTCATCGGCGATCGGGGCTACCACAGCAACGACACCCTGCTCACCCTCCGGGCGCTCGGTCTCCGGGGCTATCTCGCCGAGCCCGAGCGCGGCCGCCGGGGCTGGACCAAGGAACCTGCGGCTCAGCAACCCGTCTACGGCAATCGCCGGCGGGTCGGCGGCCCGCGTGGGAAGCGGCTGATGCGGCGCCGTGGAGAGTACGTCGAACGGACCTTTGCTCACGTCTATGACACCGGCGGACTGCGCCGGGTTCACTTGCGCGGGCATCCGAACATCCTCAAGCGGCTGATCGTCCACGCGGGCGCATTCAATCTCGGGCTCCTGATGCGGCGCGCGTTCGGGCGGGGGACGCCGCGTGGTCTTCAGGGCCGCCGGCGATCTTGTTTTGCGCTGTGGCTGACCGCCTCGTGGCTCGTGGCCACGCTTCGGACGTTTCTCGCGCCATCCTTCCGCGTCCCGCGATCTCTGCAGCGCGGCGGCCTCCCGCCCTTCGCTCTCGCCGCAACGGGTTCACCGCAGTGACTTCCACCACGGGCTGCTAGCCCCAATCCGAAAATAGCTCAGGCCGCGAGCGCATGTTGAATGCGGGCGTAGAGGGCCTCAATCGCCGGGTCCTGTGCGAGACGGAGGACGTTGCGCCCGCCGATGCGGGTCAGCCGGCCGGCCCGGGTGATCAGCAAGAAGCGCAAGGTCCGCATGCTGCGTACGACGTAGGCGTAGGTCCGCTTGCGCGAGCGGCGCCGTGGAGTGGCGATGGTGTCGAGCTGGAAGCTGCGGGCGAGGTTGTAGGCGAGGATGCTGAGTTGCTGCCAGGCGCAGTTGGCGCCGTAGTGACGGGTCGGGACGACATCGAGCGCGAACTCGCCCTTGAGTTCGGCGATCGTCTTCTCCTGAGCACCCCGGCCGCCGATGAAGGCGTAGAGCGCCGGCAGCGACAGCGGCAGATTGGTCGCGACGGCGTAGTACTCGAAATGCCCATCGTCGGGGGTGAAGAGATCGAGCTGGAAGTTCTTCGGGCTCTCGTGCTGAACGTGCTTGCGGTAGATCATCACCCGCAGGCGGAGGTTCCACTGGGGAATGGCCAGCCGGTGCTCGAAGCCCGTCACGCCGGGGGCCAGGGCGTGCCACTGCCGCCGCTCGGCGGCCAATTGCTTGAGCGGCAGCCAGCTCCAGTAGCCCACCTTGATGGCATAGGCACAGCCCCGGGTGGCCAGCAGCCGCAGCACATCAGGCTGGAAAAACGCGGCATCCATGCGGAATTCGAGCGGCAAGCGCCGACCCAGGCGGCTGCGGACCGCGTGGATGAGCTCGCGGAGGAACGCGGCGGACTGCTTAGAGTCGTGCACGTTGCCGGGGCGGTTCTTGACGCGCAGGATGTGGCCGGTCTGGGCGACATGGGCGAGCAGGGGGTAGTAGCTGCGGTCCTTGCGATGGTGGGGATTGAAGCCGCGAAACGCCCAGGCGACGGTGGCGCCAGTGCGCACGATGGTGCCGTCGACGTCGAGGGTCAGCCGTGGGATGTCGAGCCGGGCCAGGGTGTCGAGCACAAGCTCCTGGTTGAGCCGAACCAGCGGCCGCAGGGTCTCCTGCGTGAAGCGCCGCAGCCAGTTGCTCACGGTGCGCGCCGTCGGCACGCGCGCCAGGCCCGCAAAACGGCGCACGAGCGGGTCGCCCACCAGGTATTGCAGGTGCTCCAGCCGCCGGGCGCCGACGTACGGCAGGGCGAGGAGCAGCAGCGCGAGTCGCGCGCCGCCGTAGTCACCGCCGAGCGCCGCGCACGCGGCGTGCAGCCGCCGCGGCAGCTCGAGCCGGCGCACGTAGCGGCGCAGCAGTTCGAGGCCACCGTACGACGTGAGCTGCTGAGGAACGAACGCGATCGGCAAATCCCGCTTGACCACCTGTTGCAACGTGCCTACGCTCAAACGCATCAGAGGGGCCTCCTCGAATCGGAGAGGGATGTGGGGACATCGACTCTTTTGATCCGTGGATTCGCCCCTCTGATGCATTTCGGCCACTCGTTCGCGCCCTCAGTTATTTCGGATTGGGGCTAGCTGATGCCCACGTCGGCCGCCCGCGCCGAGTACGGGCGATAACCCCGCAAGCGTACGGACGAGAGACGCTGTGTCATGTCGAGAGGTTCCGCGCACGGCTGATGCATGTACCAGGGCGCGTCCCACGAAGCACTCGATGTCGGTTGCTTCCGCATCGGGAAAGTAGGGCTGCAAGCAAGGCCGTGAGAT
>JBKPRD010000193.1:0-3171 GCA_046734415.1 Actinomycetota bacterium
GTCGATCGAGCTGTCGACGCGGCTGAACATTGCGGACGAGATCGTGCGCGGCTGGAACAACCGAGCGACGATGAAGCTCCTGGTCGGGCGGCTGGCCGATGCCAAGGTGGACCTTGCGGAGGCGTACCGGCTGGCGCAGCACTACGGACACAGAGGTTTCATGCGGTGGTTCGAGGGCGGGCCAATGATCGGTCCGCTCTTCGGCGACGGGCAATGGGATGAAGTCGTCGAGCGCGCGACGGCGTTCATCGACGGGCTCGGCGGCGAGGCCCACTACCAGGCGGCGAGCTCGTACGGGACCCGGGCGTCGGTTCGCGCCGCACGCGGGGAGGATGCGGCCGCCGCCGAGGATGCCGCGCGAGCGCTGGACGTCGCGCGCCCCGTCGGCGATCCGCAACTGACGGGTTCGACGCTCTTGGGGGCCGCGTTCGTCTACATGACTATCGGCGACCGAACGCGGGCGGCGGAGCTCTTCGACGAGTCGCTCGAGTTCATTCGTGGAATCCCCGACCTTGGCTGGGTCGTCGTCCAGCTGCACTCCCTCGCGTGGGTCGCCCAGAAACTGGGCCGTGGCGACGAGGTGCTCGCGGCCGTTGAGGACGAGCACCTCGAGACGCCGTGGCTCTTCGCCGGGCGCGCGATCGCGGGCGGCGACTTCGTGCGCGCGGCCGACATCTTTCAGGAGATCGGCGACCCGTCCACGGAGGCGTTCTACCGGCTCCAGACGGGCGTGGAGCAGGAGGTGCGGACGGCGCTTGTCTTCTATCGGCGCGTCGGGGCGACACGGTATTTGCGCGAGGGCGAGGCGCTGCTCGCCGCGTCCGCCTAGGCCTTCCAGCTGCGGACGTCGGTGATGTCGACGGCCAGGACCGGCCCGTCCGGCGGCTCGCTGCGGTACTGCGGGTACTTCTCCTGCAGCAGCGTCAACGCGTGCGCGCGTTCGTCACCGTCGTCGAGCACGCGGGCGTGCCCGCGCAGGCGGACCCACCAGAGCTGCTGCCAGTCCTCGTCGTAGTGGTCGACGAGGATCGTGACGTCCGGCCGCTCGCGGGCGTTTTCGATCCTGCGCAACTTCTTCGAGCGCTTCGGCTTTCGGTCGACGGCCGAGTAGAGGGTGTCCCCTTCGAGGGCGAACACGATCGGGACGAGGTGCGGCCGCCCGTCGGGATCGGTTGTCGCCAGCCGAGCAACGCGTGCGCTCGTTAGCCTCGCGTCGTGCACTTCGGTGTGATCCTGCCGAACTACGGACTGGACTCGGGCCCGGAGGCGATTCGACGGACGACCGAACTGGCGGTGGAGCTCGGCTTCGACTCGGTCTGGACGACGGAGCACATCATCGTCGGGCCCGAGGGAATCGACCCGTATGGCCGCGTCTACGACCCACTGGTCACGCTCGGCTGGATCGCCGGGTGGACCGACCGGATCGGGCTCGGGACGTCGATCGTGATCGTGCCGCTGCACAACCCGATGCACTTGGCCAAGGAGGTTGCGACCCTGCAGGAGCTGAGCGGCGGCCGCTTTCGGCTCGGGATCGGGGTCGGCTGGCACGAGGACGAGTACCGCTTCATGGGCGTCCCCTTCAAGGAGCGCGGACGGCGCACCGATGAGGGCATCCGGCTCATGCGCGCGCTCTGGACCGGTGCCCATGTCTTCGAGGGCGAGTTCTGGTCGTTCCACGATGCGACCGCCGAACCGCATCCGTCGCCGCAGCCGGAGATCTGGGTCGGCGGGAGCTCGCCGCGGGCGATTCGCCGCGCGCGCGAGCTGGGCGACGTCTGGCACCCCTCTCGCGGTTCCGATCCGGCGCACGTGCGCCGGGTGAAGGAGGAGCATCCTGACCTGCGGGTCATACCGCGGACCGCGGAGGGGAACGTCGACGCGATGCTCGAGGCTGGCGCGGAGGGCGCCGTCGTCCACTTCACCGGCGAGGACGCGATGCGCGACTTCGCGCGCCGTCGGCTTCGCGCGTAACGCGAGGAGACCGCATCAATGCATACTGATGCTATGATGCGGATCATGGCGAAGGCGCGGACAACGGTGACCCTCGACGAGCGGGTCCTTCGGGCCGTGCGGGTGAAGGCAGCACGCACAGGGCGACGCGACAGTGACGTCATCGAGGGAGCGCTGCGTCGCGATCTCGGGCTCGATCTTGTCGAGCGGCTGTGGGACGCGGCCGACCTGCCCGAAGACGAGGCGTCCCGCCTCGCGGTCGAAGTCCAACACGAGACCCGCCGCACGTAACAGGTGCGCGTCGTTCTCGACGCGAACGTCGTTGTCTCCGCGCTGCTGTCTCGCGTCGGCACCCCGGCAACGCTCATTCGGCTGTGGCTCGATGGCGAATTCGACTTCGTCGCATCCGAGCTGTTGCTCGCTGAAATCGAGCGCACGCTCGTCGCTCCGAAGATCCGCAAGCGGCTCGCGGCGACCGAAGCGCAGGCCTTCGTTGCTCTACTGCGTGGGACCGTGGAGCTCGTGGACGACGCCGAAGACACGCCGCCGATCCGCTCGGCGGACCCGGGCGACAACTACCTCCTTGCGCTGGCCGCACAGGAGCGCGTGCCGATCGTTTCAGGCGACGCCCATCTTCTCGCCCTTCGCGGGCGCGCGCCCGTGCTCCCGCCGCGAGAGTTCCTCGAGCAGATCGAACGCAGCTAGAGCGCCTGGCCGACCTGCTCCAGGCTTTCGAGGTTGTGGCCGCTGAGGAAGACGTCGACGTGCGGCAACGCGGCACGCATGCCGCGCGCGAGCGGCTCGTAGGCGGGATCCTCTTTCAGCGGGTTCAGCCAGACGACGCGGTGCGCGAGCCGCGCCAGGCGCGCCATCTCGGCGCGCAGCACGTCCGGCTCGCCGACGTCGAGACCGTCGGAGCAGATCACGACGACCGCGCCGCGCACGACGTTCGTGCGCATCAGCGCGCGCACGGCTTCGCCGATGCGCGTGCCGCCGTTCCAGTCGACGACTTCGTCCGCCGCGCGGCGCAAAGCTTCCTTTGGGTCCGCGACCGCCAGCGCGCGGGTGACGCGTGTCAGGCGCGTGCCGAAGCAGAACGCCTCCCAGCGCGTGTCCGCCTGCAGCGCGGCACGGGCGAAGAGGACGAGCGCGCGCGAGTAGTCCGCCATCGAGCCGGAGACGTCGAGCAGCAGCACGAGCCGCCTTCGCCGACGCCGGCGC
>JBKPRD010000194.1:0-6023 GCA_046734415.1 Actinomycetota bacterium
TCTTGCCGAGATTGCCCTCGTTCGCCAGTCCGACCGTTGCCGCCTTACCGCTCGCGGTCGTCGGCGGCGCGGTCGCGCCGCTACCGCCGCCGCCACAGGCGCTGATCGCCAGCGCGGTCAGCGGGACTGCTGCCGTGGCCGCAAGAACACCGATGCGTGTGCCGTGTCGCATGGCCTGACGGTAGGTGCGGGGCTCGACCTGCTCAAACCCAATGGGCGATCACGCAGTAGCGAGGGCCGATCGGCCAGGTACGCGTCCAACGGCTGTGCCGATGAAGAGTCAGCGCGCGGATGTCGGCTCTACGTCGAGCAACTCGACACCGCCGCGCGCTCTCAAGCCGCCGGACGTCGGCGCGGAATCGATGCGCGCACAGTCGAGGACGGCGGAGCGCTCACCTCTCACCTGTCTGACGTATCAGGGAGCCAGCCTGCTCCTCTACGGGCCACGCGCTGCCGTAGGCTCACGGCATGCCGGACCACGGGAGTGCGGCCGAACCAGTCTTTGAGTTCGCGGCCTTCACAGTCCACGACGCCGACGAGGCAGCACTGCTGGCCAAACGCCCAGCGATGATCGAGGCGCTCCAACGAGCATTTCCGGGCGCGCTCGCGGCATGGCTCGTCAAGCAAGACGACGGATCGTGGCTCGACGTGGTCCTCTGGCGCAGCCGCCACGAAGCCGAGGAGGCAGCACGGACGATCGACGAGATCCCCAAAGCACGGGAATGGTTTCGGCACATTGCCGAGTCGCGCGGCATCCGCCACGCGGCCGTCGCCGACGAACGGCTCTTCGCGTTACGCCGTAACTAGACGGGCCTCCACTCAGGCACTCATCGCCAAGAGTGCCTGACTCCGCAGGAATCGGCGGCCAACGACAGCTATCCGCGACGAGCGCGTACGCTGGTGTACACGAGAACTTCCCTGCTAATCGCCAATTTCTAGCACTGATCTAGCGCCCAGAGCTGGTGCATCGCACCCAGGAGGTCGGGGGTTCGAGTCCCCCTAGCTCCATCGCCCGGATCCCGCATGGCTGCGGGATCCGCTGTTCTGTGGTGCGTTGCGGGACCGGCGGAGTTTCATCACGTGGACCCAGTCGGCGCCTCATTTGAGTCACAGGCGTCCGGCGAGCGCGGCACGGGAGCGGATGCCGAGCTTGCGGTAGATGCGGGTGAGGTGCGCCTCGACCGTGTGGACGCTCATGTGCAGGGCGGCGGCGATCTCCTTGTTGGCGAGGCCCTCGGCAGCGAGGGCGGCGAGCCTCGCCTCGGTCGTCGTGAGGTCGCTCGAGGCTGGACGGCGGCCGCTGATCCGCGCCAGCTCGTCGCGGGCACGGGCGACCCACAGGCCCGCGCCGAGGCGGTCGAAGGTGCTGCTTGCTTCCTCGAGCGCCTCGCGGGCTGCGCGCTTCTCCCGGGCCCGACGTCGAACCGACCCGAGCGCGAGGAGCGTCCGGCCGCGCTCGAACGGACAGCACATGCGAGCGTGCTCGGCCAGCGCCCGGCCGAGCGCCTCCCGTGCGCCCTCGAGGTTGCCCTGAGCCTCGCACACGAGCCCGCGGCCGCGGGCAGCCGTGGCAAGCGCCCACGGGCTCGTCGAGCGCTCCGCCAGGTCTTCGTAGCGCTCGAGCCACGCCTCCGCCTCCTCGAGATCCCCGACGCCGATCATCGCCTCGATCGCGTTCGCCCACGCGAAGTCGGTCGGCTCGTGCCAGCCATTTGCGTGTAGCCAGGCGGGAAGCGTGCGCAGATCACGATCCGCCTCGACGGCGTCTCCGCAAGACAGCGCGAGGAACCCGAGCACGGTTCGACTCTGAAGAGCGAACAGGGAGTCGGATACTGCCTCGGCGATGGTCAGGGACTCGGTGGCGCCCGCGCGTGCGGCCTCGACGCGGCCGAGGTGGGCGTCGAGGAGCGCGCGAGCATAGAGCGCGATCGCGCGGTACTGCTCGTCCCGTAGCTGGTCGGCGAGCTCGAGCGCCGCGGTCGCGAGCTCGTCCGCCTCGGTCCAGTGCCCTGTGAACCACTCGACCTGGAAGCGGTGGAACAGCACGTGCGCGCGCGTGCCCTCGTCCCCGCTGGCCTTCGCACGGTCCTCGGCGTCCGCGAGCAGAGGGCGTGCGCCGTCGAAGTCGGACAGGCACATCAAGCGGCGGGCGTGCGTCACGCTCGGGCTCTCGTGGAACTCCAGCCGACGGCCGAGTCCGCGCTCGATCGCCACTCCGCGCTCGAGGAGGCCGGGCGTGACCTCGAGCGTCCACGTCTCCGCCATCGCGACGCGCGCGATCGCGCGCGCGAGCAGCTCGTCATCGCCTGCGCGCTCGGCATGCGCCAGCGCCGCGCGGGCTTGCGCGAGCGCGTCGCGGACGCGCCCCTCCAGCAGGCGCACCCAGCTCACGTAGGCCAAGATCTCCGCCGCACGCCTATGGTCGTCGCCAGACTCGGCAAGCGCGCTCTCGCACCATCGAGCGAGCGTCGGGAGGTCGGCGCACCGCACACGGGCGAGCGCGAACAGCACATCGGCTCGCTGCTCCCCCGCCGGCACTTCGGCCAACAGCTCGTCGAGGATCGCGCGGGCACGGTCGCGGTCACCTGCCAGACGATGCGCCTCGGCGGCCGCCAGGCGACGCAGGCGCCGCGCAGGCGGATCGCCGGGCGGCGTCAGCGCCGCCGCGATCTCGCTGAGCTCCGCCGCGGCGGCGGGTGCCCCCCGACCAAGCGCGTAGGGCGCCGCCGCGTCGAGCGCCATGGCGACGGTCGCGTCGGGCCCCTCGGCGGCCAGCGCGAGGTGGCGCGCGCGTTCCTCCGTGTCGGTCACGACGGAGGCGAGGCAGGCGTGCGCGTCTCGCCGGCGCCACGGCGTCGCGTCCTCGTAGCAGACGGACGCGAGCATGGGGTGGGCGAACCGCACGCGCTCGTCGTCGAGTTCCACGATGCCCACGCGGGCGGCGGCCTCGAGGCAGTCCAGGACCTCCGCGCGCTCGCCGTGGGCGGCGGCCAGGGCGCCGAGCGTCGGGCGCGCGAGCGCGGCGACAAGCAGCAGCACCTCGCGGCTGGCGGGTGGCAGCCGCGCGAGACGCTCGCCGACAACCTGTCGCAGGTTGCCGGGGATCGGCAGCGAGCGGCCGGGACCCGGTGGCGCGAGCGCGAGCTCCCGGCCGATCTCCATCGCGAAGAACGGGTTGCCGGCCGTCATCTCGCAGAGTTGGGTCAATTGCGGGGGCGAGAGCTCGAGCCCCGCGCGCTGCTTGACGACCTGAAACAGCGCCGCGGGTGCGAGCGGCCCGACCGATAGCCGGTCGGCCGCGCTGGATGCAAGCCCGCGGTCGAGCTCGGGCGCTCCGCCGCGGACCGTAAGCAGCGCACCAATGCGCTCGTCCCCGAGTCGGCGGAGCGCGAATAGGAGGGTCCGAGCCGACGGCCGATCGAGCCACTGGAAGTCGTCGACGGCGAGCAAGACCGGCGCGCTGGACGAGAGCGCCTTGAGGGCATCGAGAACCCCGAGCCCGATCGCGCGCGGCTCCGCAGTGCCATCGCCTTCGGATTCCTCGATCAGGAGCGCCGCCGCGAGCGCGCGCCGGCGCAGCTCGCCGAGCGACGGAAGCACCTCGTCGGCCACGGTGCTCAGCAGCTCGGCGATCCCCGCGAAGGACAGGACGGCCTCGGCCTCGACCGCACGGTACGTGAGGACGCGTGCCCCGCGCGCCCGCGCGCGTGCGATGCCCGCCTGCCAGAGCGCGGTCTTCCCGATCCCCGCCTCCCCCGAGAGCACGAGCACCGTCGGGCCGTCCGCCGCCCGCTCGAGGAAGTCCTCGAGCGACCGCATTTCGTTCTCGCGTCCGCTGAGCTCGTCAGACATGGTCCCCGCGCCATTGTCACGCGAAGCCTGGTCAAAGTGCAGGGGTTTCCAGCTTTCCGTCGCGCCCTGTCGGGCGTAGGTTCGCGCTCATGACGACGATCGATACCGCGGCGTCGCTTGGCGAGGGGTTCTCCGGCACGGTCCTGACACCGGATGACCCCGCGTACGATGCGGCGCGCGCGATCCACAACGGGCTCATCGACAAGCGTCCCGCGCTCATCGTGCGCTGCTGCAACACAGCCGACGTGGTCGACGCGGTGAACGCCGGCCGCACGGCCGGGCTCGAGATCTCGGTGCGGGGCGGCGGGCACAACATCGCCGGCAAGGCCGTGACCGAGGGTGGGCTGATGATCGACCTCTCCCCGATGAAGGGCATCCACGTCGACCCCGCACGCCGCACGGTGCGCGCCCAGGCCGGCGTCACTGTGCGAGACCTCGACCGCGCGACTGGCGTGTTCGGCCTCGCCACGCCGAGCGGCGTGGTCTCGAGCACCGGCATCGCCGGGCTCACGCTCGGCGGCGGCCTGGCCTGGCTGATGGGGCGCTACGGGATGGCGGTCGACAACCTGCTCTCCGCCGAAGTCGTACTCGCGACGGGGGACGTGGTGACCGCGAGCGAAGACGGCGACCGTGACCTGTTCTGGGCGATCCGTGGCGGCGGCGGCAACTTCGGCGTCGCCACCTCGTTCGAGTTCCGCGCCCACCCGGTGGCGACCGTCCTGAGCGGCCCCGTTCTGCATCCGCTAGAGGCGGCGCCTGCTCTGCTGGCCTTCTACCGCGACTTCTCGGTCGACGTTCCCGACGAGCTCGGCACCCAGGCGGCATTCCTGCACGCGCCCGACGGCTCGGGCGTGAAGCTGTGCGCTGTGGCGATCTGCCACTGCGGGGAGGACGCCGACCGGGCCGACGCCGACATCCGCCCGCTGCGGGAGTTCGGATCTCCGGCTGCTGACCTGATCGAGCGCGTTCCCTACCCGGTCGCGAACACCGGCGTCGACTGGCTGTTCGAGCCGGGCACGCTGTGCTACTGGAAGTCCGCGTTCTTCACGGAGCTCTCGGACGCAGCGATCGCCGTGCTCGCCGACGCGTTCGAGCGGGCACCGAGCGACAAGTGCGCGCTCGTCATCGAAGGATTCGGAGGCGCGGCCACTCGCGTCGAGCCGACCGCCACCGCCTACCCGCACCGCGAGCCTGGGCACAACCTGCTCCTCATCTCGCAGTGGACCGATCCGGCCGATAGCGACGCGGGTATCGCGTGGGCACGCACGACCTTCGACGCGCTTGCGCCGCACATGTCCGAGCGCTCCTACACGAACTACCTGCCCGCCGACGACCATGGCCGGCTCCGCCAGGCGTTCGGCGTGAACTACGAGCGGCTCGCCGAGCTCAAGCGAAGGTACGACCCCGACAACCTGTTCCACCTCAACCAGAACATCGATCCGGCCCGAGACAGCTGACGCAGGAAGCGGTTGCCGCCCCAATGTCCCGTCGACGTGACCCTGACCCACTGGAGCACCTGATCGACGCAGGTACGGACTCAGTCCGCGAGTTTCATCACGCGGGCGTGTCCACGTGAAAGAACTCCGCGTAACTCCCGCAAACTGCGCATATCTGGAGCCCGTTGCCGGGGACCTCGCAACGCGAGAATTCCCTGCTCAGAGGCCAAACTCAGCCCGGATACGCGCTGGATCGCACCCAGGAGGTCGGGGGTTCGAGTCCCCCTAGCTCCATCGCCGCAAAGCCGCATCGCTGTGCGGTTCTCCCTTTTGCGGCGTGAGGCGCGGGCCGCACGACTTTCGTCACGTGGGTGGAATATCCAGTCGACGCGTGACTTGAGTCGCGTCCTCGCAGCGACGCCAACGATGGCCCAGTAGAGCGCGATCCCGGCTTTGCGACCCCCTGTCGCACCGGTGATCGAAGAATCGGCGGAGTTCGTGCCCGCGTGATGAAACTCGGCCGCCCATCGATGCGGTCAGCTGCGCAGGTAGGCGAGGACCGCCAGGACGCGGCGGCTGCCCTCGGACGCCCCACGCAGCCCCAGCTTCATGAAGATGCTGCGCACGTGGCTCTCGACCGTCTTGGGGCTGAGGAAGCACAGCTCGCCGATGCGCTGGTTGGAGTGGCCCTCGGCCATCAGCGCCAGCACCTCGCGCTCGCGCTCTGAGAGCTCG
>JBKPRD010000195.1:0-31069 GCA_046734415.1 Actinomycetota bacterium
CGACGAGCCGACGGCGGTGCTTACGCCGCAGGAGGCGACCGAGCTCTTCTCGATCGTCAAGAGCCTCCAAGCCGACGGCAAGTCGATCATCTTCATCAGCCACAAGCTGAACGAGGTGCTCCAGATCGCCGACCGGATCACGGTCCTTCGCCGCGGCAAGGCCGTCGGCACCGTTCAGGCGGAGGGTGCGACGGAGCCGGAACTCGCGCGCATGATGGTCGGTCGCGAGGTCGTCCTCCGCGTCGAGAAGGGGGTCTCGGTCCCGGGCGAGCCGCTGCTCGAGGTCTCCGAGCTGCGCGCGGCAGACGACCGCGGCGTCGAGAAGGTGAACGGCGTCTCCTTCCAGGTGCGGGCGGGGGAGATCGTCGGCATCGCGGGCGTCGACGGCAACGGCCAGACGGAGCTCGTCGAGTGCATGACGGCTCTTCGCCACTGGACCGCCGGCTCGATCGTCGTCGCCGGCAAGCCGCTGTCCACCCACGGGGCGCCGCGCGATGCGTTCGACCTGGGCCTCGGCCACATCCCGGAGGACCGGCACCGCCGCGGGCTCGTCCTCGATTTCACGCTGGCAGAGAACCTCGTACTGCACGACTACGAAGATCCGCCGAACGCCACCCACGGATTCCTGCACCCGAAGCGGATCATCGTCCGGGCACGCGAGCTGCTCGGCCAGTTCGATGTCCGTGGCGGCGGGCCGCACACGCGGGCCGCGGCACTTTCCGGGGGCAATCAGCAGAAGGTCGTCCTGGCGCGGGAGATCGGGCGAAACCCTCGCGTCCTGATCGCCGCGCAGCCGACGCGGGGCCTCGACGTCGGCGCGATCGAGTTCGTGCACCGGCGACTCGTCGAGGAGCGCGACAGGGGCCGCGCGATCCTCCTCGTCTCACTCGAGCTGGAAGAGATCCTCTCGCTCTCCGACCGGATCCTGGTCGTGTACGAGGGACGCATTGTCGGCGAGTACGGTCCCGATGTCGGCGATGAGACGCTCGGGATCGCGATGGCCGGCGGGACGGTGGCGGGCGAGGCCGCCGCATGACCGAGCCGAAGGCCCCGACGGAGCAGGGGCAGGCGCCGGAGCGCACTCTCGGCCTCGCCGCGCGGTTCGAGCTCTACCAGAGGGCAGGCGGCATCGTCACGCCGCTCCTGACCACGCTCCTGGCCTTCTTCATGGGTGGGCTGGTCGTGCTGGTGATCAGCGGCAAGGACCCGCTGAGCACGTACAAGGAGATCTTCAACGGGTCCGGGCTGAACTGGTTCGCGTCGTACTGCAGCTCACCGTGCACGTCGGCCGGAAACCTGCAGCAGACATTGATCCAGTTCAGCGTGCTCGTCCTCACCGGGCTCGCGGTCGCCTTCGCGTTCCGCTGCGGCCTCTTCAACATCGGCGGCCAGGGCCAGTACATCGTCGGGACCGTCGTGGCGGTTCGGATCGGCACCTCGCTGAGCGGGTTGCCCGCCTGGCTACACGTGACGCTCGCGATCGTCGGCGCGACGCTCGGGGGCGCGGCCTGGGCCGGCATCGCCGGCTTCCTGAAGGCGACGGTCGGAGCTCACGAGGTGATCACGACGATCATGCTCAACTGGATCGCGCTCTACGTCGCTAGTTACCTGATCGGCTTCGGCGGCCCGTTCCAGGACCCGGCCGCGGGACCGGTCCCGGTGACGAAGGAGGTCGTGCCCGGGGCGAAGCTGCCCGTCGTCTGGGGGAGCCCGCTCCTCCAGGGGCTCCACTACGGCCTCTTCATCGCGCTCGCCGCGCTCGTCGTCTTCTGGGTCGTCCTCAACCGGACGACGCTCGGGTATGAGGTGCGGGCTGTCGGCTTGAACGCGGAGGCGGCCCGCTACGGCGGGATCAGCGTTTCGCGGAGCTACTTCCTCGCGATGGCGATCGCTGGCGGATTCGCCGGGCTCGCCGGTTCTCTGGACATCCTCGGCTGGCAGTTCCGGCTCGACCTGACCTCGGTACAGAGCTATTCGCAGATCGCCTTCATCGGCATCGCGGTCGCCCTGCTCGGCCGCAACTCGGCGGTCGGCGTGTTCTTCGCCGCGCTGCTGTTCGCCTGCCTGAAGACGGGGACCTCGACGCGGAACCTCGACCCGACCATCTTCAAGCCTGAGCTCGCGAACAACCTCACGCAGATGATCCAGGGGCTCGTCGTGCTCTTCGTCGGCGCGGACGTCCTCATCCTCTACATCTGGAACACCCGCCGGAAGCTGAAGCGCAAAGTGCGGAAGGAGCTCGCCTCCTGAGCGTCCCCGCTCCGGCGGAGAGAAGGATGCTCGCTCTGTCGCGACTCGGCACGGCGCGCCTCCTAGCGTTGCTCGGCATCGCGATCGGCGTCGTGGCGCTGTGGCTCGTCCTCCCGCCCGTGACGACGCGCTCGATCGTCGTCCCGATCGTGGTCGGGGCGCTTGCGATTGGCGCCGGCGCCTGGGCGGTGACCAGGAACGAGCGTCGGGCCGGCTGGGGTGCGGTCGCGAGCGGGCTGATCGGCCTGATCGGCGGAGTCTTCGCGACGCAGGCGGCCTCGGCTCACCTCCGCGACGTGATCACCTGGTCGACCCTCGTCTCTCTCACGCTCGTCTTCACGACGCCGCTGGTCTTCGCCTCGATCGGCGGAGTGGTCTCCGAGCGGAGCGGCGTCGTGAACATCGGCCTCGAGGGGATGATGTTGATGGGCGCCTTTTTCGGCGCCTGGGGGGCCGACAAGACCGGCAACTGGGTCGGAGGGCTGGCGATCGGCGTGCTCGCGGGGATGCTGCTCGCCCTCGTCCACGCGTACTTCTCGATCCAGCTGCGATCCGACCAGATCGTCAGCGGCACGGCGGTGAACTTTCTCGCGCTCGGGATCACCGGCTACATCTACAACCAGCTCTACGGCGGCCGTGGGACGCCCAACCAGCTGCCCGGGATCCCGACCCTCGACCTCGACTTCCTCGGCAGCATCCCGCCGGAGGGCCTCGGTAACTTCCTGAAGGACTCCTTCAGCGGGATGAGCCTGATGACGGTGATCGCCCTCGGGGTGGTCGTCGTCTCGTGGCTCCTGCTCTTCAAGACCGCGATCGGGTTGCGCGTCCGGTCCGTCGGCGAGCATCCGCGCGCTGCGGACACGGTCGGGATCAACGTCTACGCCATCCGTTATGCCTGCGTGGTGATCTCGGGCGGGCTGGCGGCAATGGGGGGCGTCTTCCTGTCGATCGGCTACGTGCACTCCTTCACCGAGAACATGACCGCGGGACGCGGGTTCATCGCTCTGGCCGCGATGATCTTCGGGAATTGGCGGCCGTTCGGCGCCTTGTGGGCGTGCCTGCTATTCGGCTTCTCGAGCGCACTTGCGCCACAACTCGAGAACGTGGAGGCCTGGTCGAACTACAGCACGCTCTTCGCTGCGCTGCCCTATCTGCTGACCCTGATCGCCGTTGCCGGCGTGATCGGGCGATCGGTCCCGCCCGCGGCGGATGGACGGCCCTACGTCAAGCAGTAGCACCCGCCGCGCCAACCCGCGCGCCGCGTGGTCGCTCGTCTGCGGGATCCTCTCGCTGCTCGCGATGCCCGGGGGTGTCGTGCTCGCCCGCGAGAGCCAGCGCGTGACGCTCGTGGACGCGACGGGCTCGATCGCGGTTGCCCTCGTGCTCGGGTGGCTCGCGATCATCCTCGCGCGACGCGCGCGGGAGCGGCGCCAGCTGACCCTCGGCCGCGCCGGCGGTGCGGGGATGGCGCGGGCCGGCCGCCTGCTCGGGATCGTGGGGGTCCTGCTCGGGCTGACCGCGGCCCTCGCAGTCGGCTTCTGGGGCCTGTTGACACTGTTCGCCGCCTGACCACCCAGAGTTGGCCGCTACCGTGTTCAAGATCGGTAATGGCTGAATGAGCGACGGCCCGCTCGACCCGCAAGAAGAGCAGATCACGGCGAGCGAGGAGGAGCTGCTCGAGACACCGGGTCCGGCGCACGGCGGCGACTACGCCCCGAGCGTGGCCGCGCGTATGGCCCTGATGCAGCGGGCAGGGGGCGTCGTGATGCCGGTCGTGACGACGATCTTCGCCTTCGCGATGGCGATGATCGTGGTCGCCGCCACCGGCCACGATCCGTTCACCGCCTTCAACGGGATCTTCAAGGGCACCGGTCTGAACTGGCTGAGCCCGGTCTCCGTTCACTGGAACTCATCTGCTTTCCCGTATCCCGACGCAATTCGTTGGACCGGCTACGACACCGCCAGCGAGGCGGCTTTCAATCTCCAGCAGACGCTGCTCCTCGTCAGCGCCCTCATCCTCACGGGGCTCGCGGTCTCGTTCGCCTTCACGTGTGGTCTGTTCAACATCGGCGGCCAGGGCCAGTACATCGTCGGCGCGTTCATCTCCGTCTGGGTCGGTGCGTCGTTCGTCGGGATGAACTCCGGGCTGCACATCGTGATCACGATCGTGCTCGCTGCCCTCGCCGGCGCCGCCTGGGCCGCGATCGCGGGGTTCCTGAAGGCGACCGCGGGTGTCCACGAGGTGATCTCGACGATCATGCTGAACTGGATCGCGATCTGGGTCACCAAGGCCCTCGTCGGCCAGGGAGGCCAGCTCCAGAACCACGTCGACAGGTCGATTCCGGTCTCCAGCGACATCGTCCCGGGGGCCCATCTGCCCGTCTTCTGGGGGGATCCGATCCTGCAGGGGCTGCACATCGGCTTCTTCATCGCGCTTGCAGCCCCCGTCGTCTACTGGGTGATCGTCAACCGGACGACGCTCGGCTACGAGGTGCGGGCGACGGGGTTGAGTCCGGAGGCGGCGCGCTACGGCGGCATCAGCGTCGAGCGCAGCTACGTGCTCGCCATGGCGATCTCCGGCACCTTCGCGGGGCTCGCGGGCGCGATCGACATACTCGGCTGGCAGTTCCGGCTGGGCGTGCTCGACATCCAGGTTTCCTCGATCGGCTTCATCGGGATCGCGGTCGCCCTGCTCGGCCGCAACTCGGCGATCGGCGTCCCGCTCGCGGCGCTGCTCTTCGGTGCCCTCCTGCAAGGCACCTCGACGAGGAACCCGGCGATCCAGAACGTGATCGAGCCCGAGCTCGCCGGAAACCTGACGCTGATCATCCAGGGGCTCGTGCTGCTCTTCGTCGGCGCCGACATCCTCTTCCTCTGGCTCTGGAGGCTCCGTAAGAGGTTCCGTCGCGGCCCGAAACGTGCTGCAGGGTCGGTGGGAGGGACGTCGGCGTGACCTCGCTCTCGCCCGCGGTTCAGCAGGCCGTCCGCTCGGAGTCCGCCGCGGGGCGGGTCGGGTGGGGTGCGATCACGCTCGCGGGGCTCGGTCTCTGGCTCGCTCTCCCGCCGGTCGAGCTGCGCTCGCCGATCGTCCCGTTCTGTCTCGAGGGCCTCGCCGGAGTCGCGGGTGCATGGACCGCCGCCCGGGGCGAGCGGAGGCTCGGCTGGGGCGCCGTCGTCTTCACCGGCATCTGCGCCCTCCTGGCCTGGGGGGCGACGCGGTCGAATGTCGCGCACCTCGACGGCGCGCTGACGACCTCCTCGGGCGCGGGCGTCGTCGACTGGGGGCAGCTGACCTACAACATGTTCGTCTTCGCCACGCCGATCGCATTCGCGGCGATCGGCGGCATGTTCTCCGAGCGGAGCGGGGTCGTGAACATCGGCCTCGAAGGGATGATGCTCTCCGGCTGCTTCTTCGGGATCCTCGGCGCAGACAGGTTCGACTCGTGGGAGCTCGGCCTGCTCACCGCAGCGATCTCGGGCGCGGTGCTCGGCCTGATCCACGCATTCTTCTCGGTGAACGTCCGCTCCGACCAGATCGTCTTGGGCACAGCGATCAACTTCCTTGCCCTCGGGATCACGGGCTACTTCTTCATCGAGATCTACGGCTCGGAGGGCACGCCGGGCACCGGGATCCCCTCCATCCCGGACGTGCACCTGCACTTCCTCGACCAGATCCCACCGCACTCGTACGGGGAGCACAGCTTCTGGTACCAGGCCTTCGGCCAGCTGAACCTGATGATCTGGCTCCTGTTCGCCCTCGTGATCGTCTCATACCTCTTCTTGTTCCGTACCGCGAGCGGACTACGCCTGCGGTCGGTCGGCGAGCATCCACGCGCGGCGGACACGGTCGGGATCGACGTCTACAAGGTCCGCTACGGCGCCGTGATCCTCTCGGGGGCGATCGCCTCGCTGGGCGGCGCGTACCTCTCGATCGGCTACGTGCACTCCTTCACCGAGAACATGACTCAGGGCCGGGGGTTCATCGGTCTGGCTGCGCTGATCGCCGGGAACTGGCGGCCGGGCGGCGCGTTCGCGTTCGCGCTCCTGTTCGGCTTCTTCGGCGGCCTCGCCACCCGCGTGCAGAGCTACGGCTACGAGTACAACGTGCTCGTGCAGTCGATTCCCTACGTGATCACCCTCGTCGCTGTCGTCGGAGTGATCGGCAGGTCGATTCCGCCCGCATCGGTTGGACGGCCCTACGTCAAGCAGTAGCCTCCGCCCGGGGAACCCGCGGGCGGGTTGGTCGCTGGCCTGCGGCATCCTGTCGCTGCTCGCGATGCCCGGCGGCATCCTCCTCGCCCGCGAGAGCCAGCGGGTGACCCTCCGCACCGCGACCGCGTCGATCGCGGTCGCGCTCGCCCTCGGCTGGTTCGCGATCATCCTCGCCCGCCGCGCCCGCGAGCGGATCGAGCTCACGCTCGGCCGTGCGGGGGGAAGGGGGACGGCCCGGGTGGGCCGCCTGCTCGGCATCCTCGGCGTTCTGCTCGCAATTACCGCAGCTCTTGCGGTCGGCTTCTGGGGACTCTTGACCCTATTCGCCGCCTGACGGCTTAGAATGGGCCGCTCCCGTGTTCGAGATCGGTAACAGCCTCCGCGAGGCGCGCCTGCGCAAGGAGCTCGACTTCCCCGAGCTCGAGCAGGGGACGAAGATCCGGGCGAAGTACCTGCGAGCGCTCGAGGACGAGGCGTTCGACCAGCTGCCCGGCCCGACCTACGTCAAGGGCTTCCTCCGCACCTACGCGGACTACCTCGGGCTCGACGGGCAGCTGTACGTGGACGAGTTCAACGTCCGCTACGGGTCGGGCGACGAGGTGCTCGAGCGCCGCGTGCGCAGCAGCCCCGCGCCCAGGCCGCGACCGCGGCTGCGACGCCGCCGGCGTCGGCTCGAGTCGAACGTCGTCTGGTTCACGCTGATCGGGATCGCCGTCGTCACGGCGCTGGTGATCGCCGCCTGGCGCTTCGGCGGCAGCGGCCACGAGAAGCTCCCCCTCAGCTCGCCGGCCAAGGTGCATCCGCGGACGGGCGGGTTGTTCGTGCGGGCCGTGAAGGGCAACACGCTGCTGATCGTCCGCTCGGGCTCCGACAGCGGCAAGCAGGTGTTCCAGGGGACGCTGACGAAGGGCTCCTTCCAGCGCTTCGGCACGCGGAAGGGCCTCTGGGTCTACCTGGGCTCGCCGGAGAACGTCCGGCTGAAGCTGAACGGGCGGGTCGTCCTCGTCGGCGGCGGCCGTCCGCGCAGCCTGATCGTTCCCGCAGGGCCCAGCTCCTAGTTGCGCCCGCGGGCGGCGATCGTCGTCACGGGCAGCGAGCTCGTCCGGGGCGAGCGCACCGACCGCAACGGCCCCTTCCTCGCGGAGGAGGCCCTGCGGCTCGGACTGGAGCCGGCGCGGATCACGATCGTCGGCGACGACCCGCGCGAGCTCGCCGCCGCTCTGCGGACGGGGTTCGAGGCGGATCTGTGCCTCGTCTCGGGGGGCCTGGGGCCGACGCACGACGACCGGACGGTCGAGCTCGTCGCGGCGGCCGCCGGCAGGGAGCTCGTCCTCGACGAGGGGTTGCACGAGGAGATCGGGGGCGTGTCGAGGTCGATGGCGGAGCGGCTGCGGCGGCCGTACGCGGACTTCGAGCCGGGCGTGCGCAAGCAGGCGACGCTCCCGGCCGGGGCGCTGTCGCTGGGGCTCGCGGGAACGGCTCCCGGCTTCGTCCTCGAGACCGCTGGCGCCGTCGTGGTCGTGCTGCCGGGGCCGCCGGCCGAGCTCCGTCGTCTGTGGCCCCGTGCGCTCGGGACGGAGGCAGTGCGGCGGGTGCTCGCGAGTGCGCGTCCCCCGGGGCGCCGGGTGCTGCGCTACTTCGGCGCGAGCGAGTCGGCGGTCGCGAAGGCGCTCGCGGACGCCGGGGGCGATGGGAACGGCGTGGAGGTGACGATCTGCGCGCGGGACTTCGAGATCCACGTCGACCTGCTCGTCGAGCCGGGCGCGGAGGGCCGCGCCGACGAGCTCGAGCGTGCGCTCGTCGAGCCGCTGGCGGAGTACCTCTTCACGCGGGAGGAGCGTGGGGTGGAGGAGATCGTGCTCGACCTCTGCCGCACCCGCGGATGGAGCCTCGCCACCGCGGAGTCGTGCACCGGCGGGCTGGTCGCCGCCAGGCTGACCTCGGTGCCGGGGTCGAGCGAGGTCTTCCGCGGGTCGGTCGTCGCCTACGCGAACGAGGTGAAGGAGGCCGAGCTCGGCGTCCCTGCCGAGGTGCTCGCCGACCACGGAGCGGTGTCGGCGGAGACGGCCGCGGCGATGGCCTCCGGCGTCAGGTGCGCGCTCGGCGTCGACGTCGGGATCGCGGACACCGGCATCGCTGGCCCCGGCGGCGGGACGCCGGAGAAGCCGGTCGGGCTCGTCTACCTCCACGTTTCGACGCCGGAGGGCGAGGCGGGACGCGAGTTCTCGTTCCCGGGCGACCGGGCGACGATCCGCAGCCGCGCGACGGTCGGCGCGCTCCACCTCGCGCGGCGTCTCTTGACACAGAACCGGCACGAAGACGTATGACCGGCGCTGGTAGCGTCGAGGACGATGTTCGCATTCGTCTCTTCTGCGCGCTCGCGCTCCCGGACGAGGTGGTGGAGGGGGTCGTGGGGTGGCAGGCGCGTCTTCCGCACCGGGACACGCGCGTTGTCCCTCCTGACAACCTACACCTCACACTTGCGTTCCTGGGCCACCGTCCCCGCCGCGACGTCGAGCCGGTCGCGGCGGAGCTCGAGGCTGCCGCCGCCACAGCAGCGCCGATGTCGTTCACGGTCCGCAGCTACCGGGAGACGCGCAGCGTCGGGATGCTCGTGTTCGACGACGAGGGTGGGGCAGGGGCGGCGCTCGCGAGCGACCTGCACGCACGGCTCGAGCGGCTCGGCGTCTACGAGCCCGAGCGCCGGCCGTGGCTTCCGCACCTCACGGTCGTGCGCTTCCGCGAGCGGCCGCGGCTGCGTCCTCGGCTTCCGCAGCTGGGGCAGGTCGTTCCGTCCGGGGTCGCCGTCTACCATTCTGTGCTCCGCCCGACAGGGGCGCAGTACGTGGTACTCCGTGATTTCAGGCTAGGAACGGGAGGGTGAGTCAGTTGGATCGCGAGCAAGCACTCGACGCGGCGCTCGGGCAGATCGAGCGGGCGTTCGGCAAGGGGTCGGTCATGAAGATGAGCGACCGCCCGCAGGTCTCGATCGGCGCGGTCTCGACCGGCTCGCTCGCGCTCGACCTCGCCCTCGGCATCGGCGGGCTGCCGCGCGGCCGCATCGTCGAGATCTTCGGCCCCGAGTCCTCCGGCAAGACGACCCTCGTCTACCACGTGATCGCAGAGGCGCAGCGGCGCGGCGGGATCTGCGCCTTCATCGACGCGGAGCACGCAATGGATCCCAGTTACGCGAAACGAATCGGAGTCGACATCGACGAGCTGCTCGTCTCCCAGCCCGACACCGGCGAGCAGGCGCTCGAGATCACCGAGCTCCTGATCCGCAGCGGCGCGCTCGACGTGGTGGCGATCGACTCCGTCGCCGCGCTGACGCCGAAGGCCGAGCTCGAGGGGGAGATGGGCGACAGCCACGTCGGCCTCCAGGCCCGGATGATGAGCCAGGCGATGCGGAAGCTCGCGGGCACGCTCAACCGCACCGACACGATCTGCATCTTCACGAACCAGCTGCGCGAGAAGATCGGCGTCATGTTCGGCAACCCGGAGACGACGCCGGGCGGCCGCGCGCTGAAGTTCTACTCGTCGGTGCGCCTCGACATCCGCCGGATCGAGACGCTGAAGGAGGGCGTCGAGGCGATCGGCAACCGCGTCCGCGTCAAGGTGGCGAAGAACAAGGTGGCGCCGCCGTTCAAGCAGGCGGAGTTCGACATCCTGTACGGCTTCGGGATCTCTTGGGAAGGTACCGTGCTGGACGCGGGGCTCGAGCGGAAGATCGTCCAGAAGTCCGGCTCGTACTTCAGCTTCGAGGACGAGCGCCTCGGGCAGGGCCGGCAGAACGCGACCGCGTTCCTGCGCGAGCACCCCGACGTGACGCAGGCGATCCTGCAGCGGATCCAGGCGCAGCTCGGCGAGGACCAGATCGCGTCCGCCCGGCTGCTGCCGGTCGCGGAGCCGGCCGACCAGGAGACGGCTGCGAAGAGGAAGGCCGCGGCCGCGGCGGCCGCGGGGGAGGACGCAGGCGTCGAGGAGGCGGTCGAGGCCTAGGCTGTGGCCGCCGAGGAGCGTCGCGACGCGCTCGATCGCGCGATCCGGGCGCTCGCGCGGCGAGACCACTCGGCGGCGTCGTTGCGGGCCAAGCTCGCCAGGGCGGGGGTCTCGGAGCACGCGCAGACCGATGCGCTCGAGACGCTCGAGCGGGCCGGCTACCTCGACGATGCGCGCTTCGCCCGCGATCGGGCGGAGCAGCTCGCCGGCCGCGGCTACGGCGACGACTGGATCCGCGCCGACCTCGAGGCGCAGGGCGTGTCGGCGGAGCGGGTCGCGGACGCCCTGGCAGGGCTCGAGCACGAGGCGGAGCGCGCTGCGCGGCAGTGGCCGAGCCTGCCCGGCGGCGTGCGCGGGGCGCGGACGCTTGCCCGCCGCGGCTTCGCGGAAGAGACGATCGAGGCGCTGGTCGCAGAGTCGGTTGCACAGGACCCTCCGACAGGAGTAGGATAGGGATGCTTCATTCGACGTTTTGCCTGCATACGACGCATTTCCGAATCGAAACCGAGAACAGCCCGAACCTGAACGCCGATGAACACAGCATACGACGGCTTCCGGAGGCGCCCGGCCGGGTGAGCTAGTCCACCCGAGCGGCCCCTGGCCGGGGTCGCTGTTCGCTGCACTTCGATTCGCGGCATGCGTCCGCGCCGGCTCCGCGGCGGATGGGGTCCGCGACGGCCGTCGCGGGACAACCGAGTCCGAGCAGGGAGACGGCAGTGGAGATCGTGATCGGCATCATCGTCGGCGTCGTCGCCGGCGGAGCGCTGGTCATAGGCTGGCTCGCCCTCACGGGGAGCTCCAGGCTCGCCGCCGCCCGCCGGACTCGCCAGCTGCTGATCCAGGACGCACGGCGGGAGGCGGATGCCTTGCGCCGGGAGGCTCAGCTCGAGTCGAAGGAGGAGGCCGTTCGCCTCCGCGAGGAGGTCGAGCGGGAGCTGAACGATCGGCAGGCGGAGGCTCTGTATATCCAGGAACGGCTCTCCACGCGCGAGGCCGAGCTCGCGGGCCGGCTGAACGAGGTCGAGCGCCGTGAGCAGGGCGTCGCGGACCGCGAGATCCACGCACGCGCCCTCCAAGAGGAGCTGAAGGCCGCGAAGGAGCGCGAGCTGCAGGAGCTGGAGCGCGTGTCCGGGATGACCGTGAACGACGCAAAGGGCGAGGTGCTCGCGCGCTCCGAGGAGCTCGTCCGCCACGAGCTCGCCAGGCGCGTCCGCCAGCTGGAGGAGGAGGCGCAGTCGGAAGCCCGCCGGCGGGCACGCAACCTCGTCGCCGACGCGCTGCAGCGCGTTGCGGCGAGCCACGCGGCCGAGACGACGGTTTCGCTCGTCGAGCTGCCCTCCGACGACATGAAGGGGCGGATCATCGGCCGGGAGGGGCGGAACATCCGGACGCTCGAGCACCTGACCGGCGTCGACATCATCATCGACGACACCCCAGGCGCGGTCGTTCTCTCCTCGTTCGACGGGATCCGGCGCGAGGTCGCGAAGATGACCCTCTCGAAGCTGATCGAGGACGGGCGGATCCACCCGGCCCGGATCGAGGAGATGTACTACCAGTCGAAGGCGGAGCTCGACGAGCACATCCGCCAGGCGGGCGAGCAGGCCGTGTTCGAGGCGAACTGCGGCGACTTCCACGAGGAGATCGTCAAGATCCTCGGCCGCCTGCGGTACCGGACGAGCTACGGGCAGAACGTGCTCAAGCACACGCTCGAGGTCGTCCAGCTCGCCGGAATCATGGCCAGCGAGCTCGACGCGAGCGTGAAGACGGCGAAGCGGGCCGCGGTGCTGCACGACCTCGGGAAGGCGCTCACGCACGAGGTCGAAGGCTCGCACGCGTTGATCTCGGCGCAGTATGCGCGCCGCTACGGCGAGACCCAGGGGGTCGTCCATGCGATCGAGGCGCACCACTATGAGGTGCAGCCGCAGACGGTCGAGGCGGTGCTGCTGATCGCGGCGGACGCGATCTCCGCGTCACGGCCAGGCGCCCGCGGAGAGAGCCTGGAGGGCTACATCAAGCGCCTCGAGTCACTCGAGGAGATCGCCGCGCAGCGGAAGGGCGTCGAGAAGGTCTACGCCCTCCAGGCCGGCCGCGAGATCCGCGTGATCGTCAAGCCCGAGGAGATCGACGACGACCAGGCCGTGCTGCTCTCGCACGAGATCGCCCGCGAGATCGAGGAGCACCTCGAATATCCGGGCCAGATCAAGGTGACGGTGATTCGCGAGTCGCGCGCCGTCGAGTACGCCAAGTAGCGCCGCCTAGAAGTTCGGCGGCCGGCGACCCGGCTCCATCGACCAGTAGTCGCGCTGCTCGACGACGCGGCCGTCCTCGCCGAAGCGGATCATGGCGATTCCCGCGAGCGTCTCTTCGTCTCCCTCGACGCTCAGCACCGCCCAGTACTCGATCGCCGCGCGATCACCTTGCACGATCGGCTCCCCGAACCGGCACTCCACGAGCTCCTCGTCGGAGAATGCCCTCAGTGCATAGTCACGGGTGCTGGTCTCGGGGTCTCGGAACGGGTGTGAGCGAAAGACGGCGTTCTCCGCGTAGAGCGCGGCGATGACGTCCGCGTCGGAGCTTTCCCACCCCTTCGTCCAGCCCTCGACCCACGCCTGGGCGGCAGCTTCGGTCTCCACGGGACGATGGTACGTTCCGTCCCGGAACCGCACCAGAGGGAGGTCACATGCCGTACGTCGCACCTGTTCCCGATGACGAACTGCCGGAGGAGATGGCGGCCGACGCAGAGCAGGGCGGCTACGTCCCGAACTACTTTCGCATCTTCGCGCACCGGGCGGAGGCGTTCTCGGCGTGGAAGCAGCTCGTCGGCGCCGTGAAGGGAGCGATGGACGAGCGTCGCTACGAGCTCGCGACGCTGGCGGCGGCGCGGAGATTGCGCTCGAGCTACTGCTCGCTCGCCCATGGCAAGGTGCTGGCCGAGCGGTTCTACACGCCGGGCGAGGTGGCCGCGATCGCGCGTGGGACGTACCCGCTCGACGAGCTCGACACGGCCGTGATGGAGCTCGCCACGAAGATTGCCGCTGACGCGACGTCCGTCACCCAGTCCGACGTCGACCGCCTTCGGGAGCTCGGTCTGAGCGATCCCGAAATCGTCGACGTGGCGCTCGCGGCCGGGATCCGCTCCTTCTTCACGAAGACGCTGGACTCCCTCGGCGTGGAGCCGGATGCCTCCTTCGTGGAGCTCGATCCGCAGCTTCGCGACGTGCTCACGGTCGGCCGGCCGATCGCCGCTGCCTGAAGGATTGTTTCGCGCGTTGCCCGGCGTGGAAGCATGACTCGGGATGGGTAGAACACGCCCGTGGCGGATTGCCGCCGGCGTCGCCGTCGGCGTCGGAATCGCCGTCGCGATTCCGTTCCTGCTCGCGAAGGGCCCGTCCGCGGACTCCGAGAGCGCCGCTCGCGCGCACGCGGGCGGTCCGACTGGCTGCGCCGACCGGCTGCTCAAGGACTGGTCCGACGGCCGCATCGACGGCGCGTACCCGGTCACGTGCTACCGCGAGACGATCCGGAAGCTGCCGACCGACCTGCGCGTCTACTCGAGCGCGGAGGAGGACATCAGGCAGGCGATGTCGGCACGGATCGTCCAGGCGGCCACCAGCGGTCGGCGAGGCACCGCGACCACCGACGAGCGGCAGCTCGCCGAGGCGCGGCGCTGACGCGGGGCCGGACGAAAGCCCTAGGACGCTACCCTTCGCTTGCCGGCCACGGCCTTCCCGAGCGTCCTCGTGTACAAGCGCTACCACGTCACCACCTTCGGATGCCAGATGAACGCTCACGACTCGGAGCGGATCAAGGGCATGCTCGAGTCCCTGGGTCTCGGCGAGGCGGTCTCCCAGGAGGACGCCGACGTCGTCGTCTTCAACACCTGCACGATCCGCGAGAAGCCGGACCAGCGCCTGGCCGCGCACCTCGCGCAGGCGAAGGCCTTGAAGGATCGCGACCCGGAGCGGGTGATTGCGGTCGGCGGCTGCTACGCCGAGGCGCAGCGGGACGTCATCTTCGAGCGCTACCCGTTCGTCGACGTCGCCTTCGGGCCGGGCTCGATCGCACACCTCGGGACTTGGCTCGGCGCCGGCGGGCAGGCGCCGCGTGGGGCGTTCGGGACGGCGGAGGAGCGCGGGTTCTCCGCGACGCTGCCGCTCCATCGCGAGCGCAGCTTCCAGGCCTGGGTGCAGATCTCGATGGGCTGCAACTCGAAGTGCGCGTACTGCATCGTCCCCGCAGTCCGCGGTCGCGAGGCCAGCCGCCGCCCCGGCGAGATCCTGGCCGAGATCGAGCAGCTCGCGCGCGACGGCGTTCGCGAGGTGACACTGCTCGGCCAGAACGTGAACTCGTACGGCCGTGATCTTCCTCCCGACACTCGCGTCGGCTTCGCCGAGCTGCTGCGTGCCGTCGACCGGGTGGAGGGGATCGACCGGATCCGGTTCACGAGCCCGCACCCGAAGGACTTCCGCCCGGACGTGATCGCCGCGATGGCGGACTGTGCAGCGGTCTGCGAGCACGCGCACCTGCCGCTTCAGTCGGGATCGACCCGCGTGCTCAAGCGCATGCGCCGGACGTACTCGCGCGAGCGGTACCTGCGGCTCGTGGCGGAGCTCCGCGCGGCCATTCCCGACCTCGCGCTCACGACCGACCTGATCGTCGGCTTCCCCGGCGAGACCGAGGAGGATTTCCTCGAGACCGTGGCTGCAGTCGAAGAGGTCGGATACGACGGTGCATTCACCTTCGTCTTCTCTCCGCGCAGCGGCACGGAGGCGGCAACGATGCCGGAGCAGGTGCCCGAGGAGGTCAAGCACGATCGGATCGAGCGCCTGATCGGGACCGTGCAGCGGACGGCCGCCGCCCGGAACGCGGACCGCGTCGGGCGAGTCGAGGACGTCCTGGTCGAGGGGCCGAGCCGCACCGACCGGGCGCTGCGCCGCGGCCGCACGCGCCGGAACACGACCGTGAACTTCAGCGGGACCGCGAACCCCGGTGAGCTCGTCCCGGTCGAGATCCACGCCGCCACCTCGACGACGCTCAGCGGTGCCCAGCTCGTCGCCGCAGCCGCCTGACGTCGCCGTCCTCGGGCTGTTCGGCCCGACGGCCAGCGGCAAGAGCGTCGTCGCAGAGGCGATCGCACGTCGTCGCCCGGCCGACTTGATCTCCGCCGACTCGGCGCAGCTCTACCGCGGGCTCCCGATCCTGACCAACCAGACCCCGGCGGCGCTCGTCGGGATCTGGGAGCTCGACCACGAGGCATCGGTCGCGGAGTATCAGGAGCTCGCCCACGCGGCGGTCGACGGCGCACTCGCGGTCGGGCGGATGCCGCTCGTCGTCGGGGGCACCGGCCTCTACTTCCGTGCGGCGCTCGGCGGGCTCGAGGTACCCCCGGCGCCCGAGCCGGGCGCGCGCGAGCGCTGGGCGGCCTTCTACGACGAGCAGGGCAGCGAGGCAGCCCACGCGTTCCTCGCCGACCGCGATCCCGCCGCAGCCGCGGCCGTCCACCCGAACGACCGCCGCCGCGTCGTGCGGGCGCTCGAGCTCGCGGAGGTCGGCCACTCGCTGCAGGGCGACCGCCTGTGGGAGGACAGGCCGCGTCATCCCACGCTGGCGGTCGGGCTCGACGTCCCGCCCGAGGAGTTGGAGAGGCGGATCGACGAGCGGACGCGGGTGATGTTCGACGCAGGGGTGGAGGACGAGGTGCGCTCGGCTCTCGCCCGTCCGCTGTCGACGACCGCGCAGAAGATCATGGGCCTGCGGGAGGTCGCCGAGCTGCCGCGAGAGCAGGCGATCGCCATGCTGACGGCGCGGACCCGCCGGCTCGCCGCCTATCAGCGGAAGTGGATGCGCCGGATTCCGGCCCTCGTTAGCGTGCGGGCGGACCGGTCTTCGGACGAGGTGGCGGATGAGATTCTCGCGCTGGCGCGCGGCGGGCAACGAGTACCGGCTGGTCGAACGGGCTGAGCTCGGCGAGCCGCTGACCTCCGAGCGCGTCCGGGCGCAGGTTGCCGGTGCGGACGGGATCCTGGAAGTCGTCTCGGCGGCTGGGGACGAGGCGGAGATCGTGATCTGGAACGCGGACGGGTCGACGGCCGAGATGTCGGGGAACGGCACGCGGATCGCGGCGCGCTGGCTCGCCGAGCGGAGCGGCGCCGGCGAGGTGCGGATCCGGGTCGGCCCGCGCGAGGTGGTCGCGCGCGCCTTGCCCGGCGGCGAGATCGAGCAGGACCTGGGCCCCGTCGAGGTCTACGAGCGCGAGCGTGTCGCCGGCCTCGAGGTCGTCTCGGTCTCGGTCGGCAACCCGCATGCGGTCGTCGTCGGCGACCCGGACGACCTGCCGCTGATCGGCCCGCTGCTCGAGACCCACCCTCGCTACCCGGCGCGGACGAACGTGCAGGTCGCACGCGTCGAGGGCCCCGGGCGGGTCACGGCGCGCGTCTGGGAGCGAGGCGTGGGGGAGACGGCCTCGTCCGGGACGAGCGCCGTCGCGGTTGCCGCCGCGACCCACGGGGACGGAGAGGTCGTCGTCTCGTTCCCGGGTGGCGATCTCCGCGTCCGGATCGATGCAGGCCGGGCATTCCTGACCGGCCCCGTCGAGCGCGTCGGGTAGGCGCCGTGTCCAAAACGGCACACAATCGGCACAGACACCTGACACCGCAGCGGCTAGTGTGAAAGTCCCGCCCGTTCGATTCCCCGGGGTGGGTGGGGGTTAGGGATGGGACCGGCCGCTGCGGCGGGAGCGGCCGCGGCCTAGCCGGACGAGATGCCGTACTCGCGCAGCGCGTCGTTCAGCGAGACGCGCAGGTCCGTCGACTCGCTCCGCCGCCCGATGATCAGCGCGCAGCCGAGCTCGTATGTACCGGCTGGGAACTCCTTCGGCCGCGTGCCCGGGACGACGACCGAGCGCGGCGGCACGTAACCGCGGTGCTCGATCGGCTCGGGCCCGGTGACGTCGATGATCGGCACCGTCGCGGTCAGCGAGACGAGCGGGCCGAGAACCGCGCCCTCACCGACGCGGACGCCCTCGGTGACGATGCAGCGGGACCCGATGAAGGCACCGTCCTCGACGACGACCGGTCGTGCGTTCACGGGCTCCAGCACGCCGCCGATCCCCACGCCCCCCGCCAGGTGGACGTCCGCGCCGATCTGCGCGCACGACCCGACCGTCGCCCAGGTATCGATCATCGTGCGCGGGCCGACCCAGGCGCCGATGTTGACGTAGCTCGGCATCATCACGACGTCCTCGGAGAGGAACGACCCGTAGCGCGCGACCGCCGGCGGCACCACCCGCACGCCGAGCGACGCGTAGTCGTGCTTCAGGGGGATCTTGTCGCGGTACTCGAACGGGCCGAGCTCGATCGGCTCCATCTCGCGAAGGCGGAAGTAGTCGAGGATCGCCTGCTTCGCCTCCTCGTTCACGACCCAGTCGTCACCGTCGCGCTCCGCGACCCGGATCTCGCCGCGGTCGAGTGCCGCGATGGTCGCTTCGACGTCCGCCGCGTTCACAGGACGTCCTCGAGGATCGCCGCCGCCCGCTCGCACTCCGCCAGCGTCGGCACCAGTGCGATCCGCACGTAACCCTCCCCGGCCGCGCCGAGGTACGCGCCGGGCGCGACGACGATGCCGTGGACGAGCAGCCGCTCCGCGCACGACTCGGAGGTCTCGCCCTCGGGTACCTCGACCCAGAGGTACATCGTCGCCTCGCTCGCCGCCACGCGCCAACCCTTCCGCTCGAGCACCGGCAGGAGCACCTCGCGCTTGCGTCGGTATGCCTCCCGAGCCCGGTCGACGTGCTCCTCGTCGCTCCACGCGAAGACCGAGGCGCGCTGGACGAACTCCTGCGGCGCGGCGCCGGTCGACGGCCGGTACGTCTTCAGCGCGGAGATCACGTCCGGGGAAGCGGCGACGAACCCAGAGCGATAACCCGTCATCGACGATCGCTTGGAGAGCGTCTGGAAGACGGCGACGTTCGTGCGGTCGGCGACCTGGAACGCGGAGCAGGGCGGCTCGGTGAACCAGAGCTCGCTGTACGCCTCGTCCGAGCAGAGCAGGAAGTCGTGATCGCGCGCGAGCTGGGCGAGGCGCTCGTAAAGGCCGAGCGGGGCCGTCGCGCCGGTCGGGTTGTTCGGGTAGTTGACCCAGAAGAGCGCGATTCGGTCCCAGTCCTCGACCGCGTCCAGATCCGGAAGAAAGCTGCTCTCCTCGAGGAGCGGCAGCGCCTCGACCCGGGCGCCTGCGAAGGCGGCGCCGCGGCTCGGCACCGGATAGCCCGGCTCGGTGACGACGACGGTGTCCTTCGCGCTCCCGCCGTCTACCGCGACCTGCGCGAAGCTGAAGATCGCCTCCTTGCTCCCGTAGGTGGGAATGACCTCGGTATCGGGGTCGAGCTCGACTCCGAAGCGTCGGTCGAACCAGGCGCTGATCGCAGCCCGCAGCTCCGGGAGCCCTTCTGCCTTCGGGTAGCCCATCCTCTCCGCGAGACCGTCGACGAGGGCCTGCCGGATCGCCGGGTCGGTCGGCTCGCGCGGATCGCCCTGGCCGAAGTCGAGGATCTCGAGGCCGGCCTCCGCAGCCTGACGCTTCGCGCGCTCGATGCGGACGAACGGGTAGGTGCCCTGGGCCGACAGGACGGGGGAGAGCGGCACGGCCGAAACGCTAGCCGGTCGCGAAGCGCTGCAGCGCCCCGTAGCAACGCTCGAGCGCGGCGATCTCGACGCGCTCGTCCTGCCGGTGCGCATACCGGGTTGCCCCCGGGCCGAAGTTGACCGCGTCGAGCCCCTGTGCGGCGAACTCCGCGACGGGCGTCCACGCCTGCTTCGGTGCGATCGCCAGGTTGCCGCGGTCGCGCAGCCGCCGGACGAGCTCCGACTCGGCGGCGACGTGCGCCGGCGGGGAGTTCGAGGTGATCTCGAGGTCGGCGCCGACGAGCTCGTGCAGCCGCGCCTCGGCCTCCTCGGGCGAGCGGTTCGGCGCATACCGGTAGTTGAGCCGCACCTCGACCGTGTCTGGCACGACGTTGTCCGCGACGCCGCCGCGGATCCTCGTCGGGGTCACGACCTCGACGAAGGTCAGGCCGCCGACCTCGACCTCGAGCGGCGGACAGGAGACGACCGGCGCGAGCCCCTCGACCGCCAGCTCGATCGCGTTGACGCCCTGCCAGGGGCGCGCCGAGTGGGCGCTCTCGCCGCGGAAGACGAGCGTCGCGTTCAGGTTGCCCAGGCAGCCCGCGTGGATCTCGACGTCCGTCGGCTCGAGCATGACGACGAGGTCCGAGTCGAGCACGAGCGGCTCCTCGCCAAAGACGCGCGGAAGCGCGCTCTCCTCCGCGGAGAGCTCCTCGCGGACGAAGAAGAGGAATCCGAGATCGCAGCCGAGCTCCGGTCCGCCGGCAGCCCAGTTGGCGAGCTCGACCATGACGGCGAGCCCGCCCTTCATGTCGCTCGCGCCGAGGCCGGCGACCCAGCCGTCCTCGATCCGCCCGGGGAGGTTCGACTGCTCCGGGACCGTGTCCAGGTGGCCCGCGAGGAGGACGAGCGGACGGCCGGATCGCTCGCCGCCGAAGAGCAGCGCTTCCTCGGTCGCGTAGGTGACCGGAAGCGCCACCACGTCGGCGACGTGGCGGAGGAGGGTGCCCTCCTCCCGGCTCGGGGAAGGGATGTTCACGAGCTCGAGCGTGCGGGCGGCGAGATCGGGAGTCACGGCGGTGAGGTTAGCCCGCCGTTGGGCCGTTGTAAGCGTTCTTGGAGAGCCGTTTTCGACGGGTTGCGGCGGGAATGCACAAAGTCCAGCGAAGAACGATGGAAAGGGGGTTCGAAAGATGAAGGCCACACCGAAGAAGCGATGGCTCGTCGTCGGCGGCGTCTTCGGCGCGGGCGTGGCGGCGGTGGTCGTTTCCGCGTTCGCGTTGCTGGCCGGCGCGGGCGTCGCCGCGAGCAGGGTGAAGCCGCAGAACGTCAGTCCTCCGACGATCAACGGGACGCCTCAGGAGGGGAAGACGCTGACCGGCGACCGGGGCGACTGGTCGAACAAGCCGACGGATTTCAACTATGCGTGGCTTCGCTGCGACAAGAACGGTGGGAGCTGCGCGGCGATCAGCGGTGCGCATGCGACCAGGTACACGCTGACGTCTGTCGATGTCGGGAACACGCTGCGCTTCCGCGTCACGGCGTCGAACGCCGACGGCCAGACGATATCGACGTCGGTGCCGACCGCCGTCGTCCAGAAGGCGGCTGCGCCGACTCCGCCGACGCCGAGCGGCTGTCCGGCCGGAAACCCGAAGAACGTCGCGCAGATGTCGCTGCCCACGAAGCTGATCATCGACCGGTTCGAGCCGAACCCGTCGGTTCTGACGAAGGGCACGCAGTCGTTCGTCCTCCGCGTCCACATCACCTCGACGTCGCCTTGCGGCGGCGACGTCCAGGGCGCGCTGGTCTACGGGACCGGAACGCCGTTCAACCAGTTCAGCATCACCGAGCAGCCCACCGACTCGACCGGCTGGGCGTCGCTGACCTTCAACCGGTTGACGAACTTCCCCGTGAACAGCAAGCAGGGCATCCTCGCGATGTTCCTCCGCGCGCGGAAGTCCGGTGAGAACGTCCTCGGCGGCATCACGGGCTACCGACTCGTGTCGGTGGACGTGAACCTCAATCGCTGAACCAAGGCTGAAGGAGGGCCGCCCGACCGGGGGCGGCCCCCTTCGGCATTCGCGACCCTACGCGGCATAATCCTCACGTGACCCAACGCCAGCCCGATCCCGCCCCGGGGGCGGATCCGGAGCGTGGGTTCGTCGTCGCCGTGCTGGGCCGTGGGGTCGATCCCGAGGAGGAGCTGGAGGAGATCCGCGAGCTTGCGCGCACGGCCGGCGTCGAGCCCGTCTCGGAGCTCGTCCAGAGCCGCGCGAGGCCGGACCCGCGCACGTACGTCGGCAAGGGCAAGCTCGAGGAGCTGAAGCGCGCCTACGCGGAATCGGACGCGGAGTCGCTGCTCGTCGACGATGAGCTCGCGCCCTCCCAGCAGCGTCGGCTGGAGAACCTGCTCCAGGCGCGCGTAGTCGACCGCACGCAGCTGATCCTCGACATCTTCGCCCAGCACGCGCGCAGCGCCGAGGGCAAGCTTCAGGTCGAGCTGGCCCAGCTCGAGTACAACCTGCCGCGCATGCGCGGCATGTGGCAGCACCTCGAACGGCTCGGCGGCGGCGTCGGCACCCGCGGCCCCGGCGAGTCGCAGCTGGAAACCGACCGCCGGCTCGCTCGCCGGCGAATCTCGTTGCTGAAGGAGCGCCTCGAGGGGCTCCGGAAGCAGCGCGAGACGCGTCGAAAGCAGCGCCGCCGCTCCGAGACGCCGACGATCGCCCTCGCCGGCTATACGAACGTCGGCAAGTCCACGCTCCTGAACGCGCTGACGGGCGCCGGCGCCTCGGTCGACGACCGTCTCTTCGAGACGCTCGACCCGACGACGCGCGGGTTCGAGCACGAAGGCCGCCGCTATCTCGTCACCGACACCGTCGGCTTCATCCGCCGGCTGCCGCACCAGCTGGTCGAGGGGTTCGCGGCCACGCTCGAGGAGACGCTGGTCGCCGACCTCGTCCTCCACGTGGCCGATGCTTCCGCGCGCGAGGACCGGCTGGACGAGCAGCTGGCGGCCGTGAACGCGGTGCTCGAGGAGATCGGCGCAACGGAGCTGCCGGTGGAGGTCGTCCTGAACAAGATCGACGCCGTCGATTCGCTCCGGCGCCGGCGCCTCGCGAACCGGTTCCCGGACGCCCTTCGGGTCTCCGCCAGGACCGGGGAGGGGCTGAATGCGTTGCGGGCGCGCGTCGCCGACCGCTTCGCCGACCGTTACGAGCTCGTCGAGCTCCTCGTCCCCTACGAGGAAGGGGGCAGGCTCGCCGAGCTCTACGCGCTCGGGCCGCCGATCGAGTCGCGTATCGATCGCGAGGACGGCGTGCTGATCCGCGCACGCCTGCCCGCGCGGGACACGAAGCGGTTCGCCCGGTTCCTCGTCGCCGAGACCCGGGGACGGCGCGCCACGCCTGCGGCGTGATCGAGATCACCGTCACGCGGCTGCGGGACGACGCCGTCCTGCCCGGGCGAGCGTACCCGGGCGACGCCGGCCTCGACCTCGTCGCCTGCGAGCACCACGAGCTGGCGCCGGGCGAGCGGGCGCTCGTCGGCACCGGGATCGCGGTCGCGATCCCTCCGGGCCACGCGGGCCTCGTCACCCCGCGCTCCGGGCTCGCCGTCGAGCACGGGGTCACGATCGTGAACACGCCGGGTCTCGTCGACTCGGGGTACCGGGGCGAGCTTCGTGTCATTCTTCACAACACGGACGGGCAGGCCACTTTCGTCGTCGAACCCGGAATGCGCATCGCCCAACTCGTCGTCGTCGCGGTCCCGGCGTCGGGCCTGCGCGAGGTCGACGAGCTGCCGGCGAGTGAGCGCGGCACCGGCGGGTTCGGGTCGTCGGGGAAGAGGTGAGCGAGCCGCGGATCCGCGTCTCCGCGCTCCTGGAGTGGCGCGACCGCATCCTTCTGTGCCGCCACGAGAAGCCGGGCAAGGAGTACTGGCTGCTACCGGGCGGCGGAGTCAACTCGGGCGAGTCGCTCGTCGACGCGCTGCGCCGCGAGCTCGCGGAGGAGGTGGGGATCCACGACGTGCCGTTCGAGGGCCCGATCGCGATCGTCGACTCGATCGCGCCGGCGCGAAGCGTCGCGGCGAAGCACGTCGTCCACATCATCTTCTCGGGCGATCTCGGCGGGCGCTCGCTCGAGACCGTCACCTCGGCCGACGCCGCGGTGCGCGGCCACCGGCTCTTCGGGCTCGGCGAGCTGGAGGAGATCGTCCTCCACCCGCCGATCCAGCGCTTCCTCGCTCGCTGGCGGCCCGGCGACCCGATCGTCTACCTCGGGCCGCTGTGGGCGCCCTAGGGACCTGTCCCGAAGTCAGTAGCGACCGCCTCTTGCCCGTGCCCGCGCCGCGGAGACGGCGTGCGCCTGCGCCTCGAGCGAGTCGTCGAGCGGTTCGAAGTCCGGCGGCTCTCCGCCCGTGCGATGCGAGGCTGCCTGCGCCAGGAGCCAGTCCGCCAGCCAGGGGTTCCGCGGCAGCAGCGGCCCGTGCAGATATGTACCGACCGCGCGGCCGACCCGGCAGCCCTCGTAGCCGCTCTGCCCGTCGTTGCCGAATCCGGCCAGTACACGACCGAGGGGCTCGGCGCCCTCGTCCAGAATCGTCCGGCCGGCGTGGTTCTCGAAGCCCGCGAGCGTATGACGCTCGCCCGGCTCGAGCTCGCACTCGAGCAGGACGTCGCCGATCATCCTCCGCTCGCCGGCGAAGGTCTCGAGCGGGAACACGCCCGCCCCCGGGAGCTCGCCACCGTAGCGGTCGCGGTAGAAGCGGCCGAACAGCTGGTAGCCGCCGCAGACGGCGAGCGCCGCCGCGCCGTTTGCGACCGCGTCGCGGAGGCTCTCGCCTTTCGCGGCGAGATCGTCCGCGATCAGGGCCTGCTCGCGATCCTGGCCGCCTCCCACGTAGAGCAGGTCGTGCTCTCCCGCGCGGACCGGCTCGGCGAGGCCGATCGCGGCCACCTCGAGCTCCAGGCCGCGCGCAGCGGCGCGGCGGGCGAGGACGGCCATGTTCCCGCGGTCGGCATAGATGTTCAGGTAGTCGGGGTAGAGATGGCCGACGCGGACCCTCATGCAGCGCGCTCCCAGTACTGCGGCACGCTGCCGCGGCGCGCGAGCACTCGCCGGAGCGCGAGCATCGCCGTGTAGGTGGGGAGGATGGTGAGCCCCCCCGCCGTCGGGGTCAGCTCCAGGCCGCGGTCGAGGGCAGCTTCGAGCTCGGGAACGACCTCGATCGCGCTCGCAGGCACCCCGCCGTACGTGCAGCGCAGCGCGAGCTCTGCGGCCCGGTCGCCGGTGACGACGAGCCGCTCCAGCCGCTCGAGCAAGGGCTCGAAGTCGACGTCCCAGATCCACGAGACGTCGCGGCCGTCGGCGATCGCGTCGTTCAGCGCGATCACCGCCAGCGTCGGCGGGCCGCCGGCGACGAGGGTGCGCACGACCTCGTTTGCGCCTGCCGGGTTCTTGATCAGCAGCAGCAGCACGGTCCGATCGTCGATAGGGATCCGCTCGAAGCGCCCGAACGCCGGACGCGCGGTCGTGAGGCCGGCCTCGATCTCGTCGAGACCGGCACCGAGCTCGCGCGCCAGTGCGGCCGCCGCGAGCGCGTTGTAGACGTTGTACAGCCCCGGGAGCGCGATCCGGATGCGGCGGGTCCCCTCGGGTGCGACGAGGTCGAACGACGCCGCCTCGAGCCCGTCGAGGTCGATCGCCCGCGCGGCGAGGACGAGCGCGGGTCTCCCGTGGCCGCAGGCGGGACAGCGGTAGTCGCCGAGGTGGCCGACATACGCGGCGGCGTAGGCGTACCGAGTCCCGCAGCGGAGGCAGTACTTCGAGTCGGCAGCGTGCTGGAGCGAGAGCCGAGCCTGCGCCGGGTCGTCGAGACCGAAGGTGGTCGCCCCGGGACGCTCGGCGGCGAGGTCGCCGACCTGCGGATCGTCCGCGTTGACGACCAGCCGCGAGCGCTCGGGCAGGTCCCCGACCGCCTCGCGCCAGCGTTCGGCGATCCGCTCCAGCTCGCCGTAGCGGTCGAGCTGGTCGCGAAAGAGGTTGCCGAGGCAGACCGTCCGCGGCCGGATTCGGCGGGTGACGTCCGGAAAGGCACCCTCGTCCACCTCGAAGAGGCCGAGCTCGGCGCCGTCGGCGGCGAGGAGCGTGGAGGCGACGCCGGAGACGAGGTTCGCGCCCGAGCTGTTGTGCGCGAGCCGTATGCGCGGGGCGAGGATCTCCGCGACCAGTGACGCGGTCGTCGTCTTGCCGTTCGTCGCCGAGATGACGGCGCTTCCGAGCGGCAGCCGCTCGGCGAGCGTCGAGACCGCCCCGGGGTCGATCGTCGCCAGCACCTTCCCGGGGATCGTCGTGCCGCCGCCCCGGCCCGCCAGGCGCGAGAGGCGCCCTGCGAACCGGGCGAGAGCCACTTCGGCGGCGAGCCTCATCCGGCCAGTCTAGTCCGGGTCACCCGGCTCGCCCGGCCTTGCAAAGGTTTCACGACACTATGGCTCAGTTTACGCAGGTCTTTGCAAGCCGGTCAAAACGCTCTATCCTCGTTGCCGATGCCACGGAAGCGTCAGTACCGCGCAATCACGAGCATCAACCCGGCCGAGCTCGCCGAGTTCCAGTCGGGACTGCGTCGGCGGTACTCCGACGAGGAGATCCTCGAGGAGCTGCGTACGTCCGCGACCCGGCTAGGCCGGTCGCCGACGATGAAGGAGTTCGCCGACGACCCCGAGACGCGGGTGCATCCACAGACCGTGATCGAGCACTTCGGCAGCTGGAACAAGGCGAAGCGGCAGGCCGGGCTGGTACCGCGGCGGAACGCCACGCGCGCCGAACTGATCGGACAGCTGCAGGAGCTCGGCCGGCGGCTCGGCCGTGTGCCGACCGCCAAGGATGTCGACGCAAACCGCAGTTGGATGCCCTCGAAGTCGCTCTACTGGCACACCTTCGGCTCCCTAACGAACGCACTGCGGGAGGCGGGTTTCGACGTGCCGGTGGGGGAGGAGCGGCTCGAACGCGCGATCGACCATGGCGCAGCGCTCGCTCGGCGGCTGGGGCGGCTGCCGAAGTTCAACGACTGGGCAGAAGCGCGGCGGAGCGACCCGGCGCTCCTTACCGAGTGGCAGGTCTACCGCATGTTCGAGGCTCGGCGTGGGGCATGGTCGACGTTCCAGTTCCTCGTCCGGCAGCGGCTGCGCGAGGACGGGGTGGAGGTCGCCCGCGACGGGCGACTGGCAGGCTAGGCGCCAGCGAGCGCGGCCAGCTGCGCCAGGCAGGACGCGCCCTCGTGCGGCGCGCGAACGGCCGGCAGCGGGTCCGGCTCGTAAGTCAGGTCCGGCGTGAAGTTCTGGATGCGAACGGCGCGCGCTCCCCTGATCGCGGCGTGCTTCCCCTCGTGCACCTCTCGCTTGCGCAGTCGCAGCCCGGCGTACCGCTCTGCGATCTCCAGCGCCTCGCGGGTCGACGCGAAGAAGAGCTCGCGGCGGGTGGTGCCGACCCAGAGCGGCCGGCCGACGCCTCGGGCGAGGTAGAGCAGGTCGGGATGGCGCTCGTCCAGCCACGCCGCCGCCATCGAGCCGCGGAACTCCTCGAACCCGTCGGCCGTCCCGCCGTTCGCCTCGGCGACGGCGAAGATGACCTCGGAGTCGACGCTCATCTCCGGCTCGGCTCGCGCGAACCCGTGCCGGGCCATCAGGTCGTCGTCGTTCAGGATCGTCCCGTTGTGGATCCCGACGACGGCGCCGTGGCGCACCGGGTGGTTGTTGGCCTCGATGTCGGGGTGGCCCTTGGTGTAGTCGCGCACGTGCAGCAGGACCTGGTGCGCGTCGGCCGGGATCTCGATGCGTTGGAGAACTGCGCTTGCCCCACTGCGCTGCTTGTGGAGGGCGATCCGAGCGCCCGGCGAGCGGTAGGCGTAGCCGACCGCGTCTGCGCCTCGCTCGGCGATCGCGGCGAGCAGAGCCTGCGCAGCACGCGTCCGGTCGATGGTGCTGGTTTTCCCCAGGCTGTATCCTGCAATACCGCACATACCTGCTTCATCGTAGGCGAGCGCGTGGAGGTTCTCGGTAGCCGTCTGCGTCACTCGAACAAGGGTCACCCATACGAGGGATGAGAGAGAGGCCCCTTTGCCGATATCTGATAGGTGATGGAGCAAACGCCCGCGAACGACGCTGCCCTCGACCCGGATCAACCGAAACTCGCGCTCGTCCCGACGCTGGACGAGCCGGTGGTCGCGGCCGAGGAGCACGTCGACGCGCTCGACCAGCCGGCACCCGTCCAGGATCCGCTCAAGCTCTACGTCCGCCAGATCGGCGACGGCCGGCTGCTGACCGCGGGGGAGGAACGCGAGCTCGCCCAGCGCAAGGACGAGGGCGACGAGGAGGCGAAGCGGAAGCTGATCGAGGGCAACCTGCGCCTCGTGATGTCGATCACGCGGAACTACACGAAGGCCGGCGTCCCGCTCCTCGACCTGATCCAGGAGGGGAACCTCGGCCTGATCCGCGCCGTCGAGAAGTTCGACTGGCGGATGGGCTACAAGCTCTCGACGTACGCGACCTGGTGGATCCGCCAGGCGGTGACGCGGGCGCTCGCCGACCAGGGTCGTACCATCCGCCTGCCTGTCCACGTCGCCGACCAGGTCCGGAAGGTGATGCGCGCGCGGCGGATCCTCTCGCAGAAGCTGAACCGCGAGCCCGTGTTGCGCGAGATCGCCAAGGAGAGCGGCTTCACCGAGGCGAAGGTGCGCGACCTGCTCGAGCTGATCGAGGATCCGATCAGCCTGGAAACGCCGGTCGGCGACGGTGAGAGCATCTACGGCGACCTGATCGAGGACGACAACGCGGAGCTGCCGGAGGACACGACCTCCGAGGCGATGCGCTCGCGCGAGCTGGCCGCCGCGCTCGACGGCCTGAACCCGCGGATGCGGCTCGTGATCTCCCGCCGTTTCGGTCTCGACGGCCAGGTGCCGCAGACGCTGGAGCAGGTCGGGTCGGAGCTCGGCATCACGCGCGAACGCGTTCGCCAGCTCGAGGCGAAGGCGTTGCGCGAGCTGCGGACGCAGGCGCCTCAGCTCTTCCTGTATCTGCGAACGGCCTAGCTCGTCGTCGTCGAGACAGGCTGAAAGCCTGTCCCTAGTGCGCGACGGCCTCGATCTCGCGCAGCGTCGCCAGGCGGCGCAGCGCCTCGACCTCGATCTGGCGGACGCGCTCGCGCGTCAGCCCGAGCCGGCGGCCGATCTCCTCGAGCGTCTTCGGCTCGAAGTCCGCGAGGCCGTAGCGGAGGACGAGCACCTGCCGTTCGCGGTCGCCGAGCGCGGCGAGCGCGTTGGCGAGGGCCTGGCTGCGGAGGGAGAGCTCGACCTGCTCCTCGGGCAGGAGCCCCTCCCCGGCGACGAAGTCGCCGAGCACCGCATCGTCCTGGTCGCCGACGGGTTGGTCGAGGCTCGTCGCCGCGCGCGCGGCCGCGCGCACCTCGCGCGCCTGATGCAGCGGTAGCGACGCCTCCTCGGCGATCTCCTCGAGAGTCGGCTCGCGGCCGAGCTGCGTCCAGAGGTGCCGCTCTGCACGGTTCATCTTCTGCAGCCGCTCGACGATGTGCACGGGCATCCGGATCGTCCGCGCCTTGTCTGCTAGGGCACGTGCCACCGCCTGTCGGATCCACCAGGTCGCGTAGGTCGAGAACTTGTACCCGCGCCGCCAGTCGAACTTCTCGACGGCGCGGATCAGCCCGAGCGTCCCCTCCTGGATCAGGTCCAGGAACGGCAGGCCCTGGTTGCGGTAGTTCTTCGCGATCGAGACGACGAGCCGCAGGTTCGACTGGATCATCTGCGTCTTCGCCGTCATGTCGCCGCGCTCGATCTTCTTCGCGAGCTCGACCTCCTGGGCGGCCGTCAGCAGGGGGTGCCGGCCGGTCTCGCGGAGGAAGAGCTGGAGCGCATCGGTCGTCGATTCGAGCGGCGCGGTGACCGGAGGCGGGGGAGGGGCCGGGGCCTCCTCGCGCTCGCCGTCGTAGACGAGCTCGATCCCCCGCTCCTCGAGCATCCGGTAGATCGCGTCCACCTCGAGCGGATCGAGCGCGTGCGGCTCGAGGGCCTCGGACAGCTCCGAGGTCCGCACCGAGCCGGCCAGCTCCGCGGCCTCGAAGAGCTGCTGGAGCTCCTCCGTCTGGACGACACTGTCGATCGCGGCGATCGGTGCTTCCATCATCACGGGTACCTCCGTGTACCCGTCCCCGCGCGCGATTCAAACACGTTCGCTCTGGAAAGTCGAGCCTTGGCTTGCGCCGTCACCTGCGCGCTCGAGCTCCGCCCGTCGATGCACGAGAAGCGACGTTATGTCAAGTCGAAACGGGCGACGACGATGGCCTCGCAAATTGCGTGGTTTTCCTTCGTCTCCCCTCTTGTCGGACCAGTGAAGACCGGGTAGGTTGCCGCTTGCGCCGAGCACGGAGCGCGAGTAGGTCGAAGTCGAGTCGGGCGGCAGTAGGCGGAAGCCGAAGGTCGGTGGACTCGATGGACGAAAGCGCCACCGGCTCGGCGAACTTTTGGTCCGATGCGGATCGAGCAGGCCACCTCACGGGAAGACCTCGCAGCCGTCGCGGACGTCGTCGAACGGGTACACGGGCTGCGGATCGGCGTGGACGAGCTCGAGCACGACCTCGCCGCGGACACCGACACGCGCTTCTTCCTGGCGCGCCGGCACGGCAAGGTCGTCGGCAGCGGCGTCGGGAAGCGGTCCTCCGTGTACGGAGCGCTCTACGCGATCGCGCGCGTGCTGCCGGAGGCGCGCCGGCAAGGCGCTGGTTCAGCGCTCTACGCGGCGCTCTCCGACCACGCGCAGGCGCTGGGGCTCCGAGAGCTCTGGGGCCGTGTCTCCGAACCGGACGGACTCGAGTTCGTCGTACATCGCGGTTTCAGGGAGACCGGCCGCGAGATCGAGTCCGTGCTCGCCGTCACCCGCCCGCCGCCGGCTGTGCTCCCACCGGCTGGGGTTGACATAACGAGCCTCGGCGACCGGCCCGACCTCGCCGAGGCTTGTCACGCGATCGACGCGGAGGCGCTTCCGGACATTCCCGCGGCAGGCGACTTCGTCCCGGCTCCCTTCGAGCGCTGGCACGCTGCGAACCTCGAGGGGTCCGGTGCCGTCCCCCACGCGTGCACAGTCGCGCTGGCCGGAGAGGAGGTCGTCGGTTACGCGGCGCTCCTCGCACGCACCGCCGAGCCCGGGACGGCCGAGCACCAGCTCACCGCGGTGAAGCGCGCTTGGCGCGGGCGGGGTATCGCCACTGCCCTGAAGCGCGCGCAGATCGCCTGGGCGGCGCAGAACGGCTTCGAGCGGCTCGTCACCTACAACCATAAGGCGAATGCGTCGATGCGCGGAGTCAACGCCCGGCTCGGCTACGTGCCGCAGCCGCCCGTCGTCCTCGTCCACGGCCCGCTGTCCCGATAGGATCGGCCACCGGTGAAGCTCCGTGCCCCCAGCGTCGACCACGGCATCGTCTCGTTCATCTGGGCGTTCGGTCTCGGCCTGCTGCTGTGGCTGTTCATGCTCGGGATCGGGATCTCGAAGGCGACGTCGTTCATCGTCGCGGCGCTCGTCGCAATCGGGATCTTCCTGTTCGTCCGAGTCTACGGCGAGGACGAGCCGCGCCGGCGCTCGTCGCGCTGACGGCGGACGAGCGACCCGACCAGCCGCTCCGCCAGCTGACCGCCGAGCTCGGTGCGCAGGTGCTCGGACGCGGGCGCGCGGACGGCTGGGCCGCCCGTCCCGGCGGCAAGCACGCCGACGCAGCCCGTCTGAGCGAGCAGCAGGTCGCTGCCGCGCCGGCGAGGCGAGGGGCCGAGGCGGGTCGTCATCACAGCACGTGTATCGCCCGGCGCCTCGAGGGGCCGATCCCTTGCCCGGGTAGAGGACTAGACCGAGGGCTCTCGCTCCCGCTCCTCGACCGGCGGCGTGCGGACGACGGTCGGCGCAGCCGTCGGCTCCTCCACGGGCGGCG
>JBKPRD010000196.1:0-19806 GCA_046734415.1 Actinomycetota bacterium
GTCGCGGGCTTCGGCTCCGTTTCTGTCTCGGCGGTGGGCGCACGTTCGCTCGCCGAGACGGCGGGCGGTATGACGGGCGGAACCCACGGGCTCGCCTCCGGAGGGGCCGATGCAGACGCGCTCTGCGGCGTGACGGGCGGAATCGGAATCGCGTCGACCGGCTCCGCTGAAAGCGGCGGAGGAGAGATCGGCTCCACGGCCGTGACCGCCTCGTGGCTCTCCGGCGCGGGGCTTGGATCGGGCGTGACGGGTGGAACCGCCGGAAGCGCCGCACCCGCCGCCGGCGGCGCCGGGTGCGGGTCGGTCTGCACGCTGACCGGCGGGCCTGCGAGCTGGTGCGAATCCTCGAGCACGTGACCCTCTGCACCGGTGCTTGGAGGCACCACCGGCGGCGCCGCAGCGCCTACAGGCGGGCTGACAGGAGGAGCGACGGCGGTAGAGACGTGGTCGTCCGCCGGCGTCGGCTTCGGCTTCCGGCGGAAGGTGATCTCCTTCTTCCAGATCGAGGTCTCTTCGTGTCCGTCCATGTCAGCTCCCTGCAACCCGCAGGCCTGAGCCGCCCGTCGAAGCCGCTGCGCCCAAGCTGGATCGCTTGAGCAGGTCGACGAGCTGCTCGGGGTAGCTCGAGGCCTCGAGCGCAACGGTGTGGGTGATCGTCCCGCGCTGGACGAGATCGCACAGCGACTGCTCCATCGTCTGCATCCCGCGCGAGGTGCCGGTCTGCATCACCGAGTAGACCTGCTCGAGCTTGCGCTGGCGGATCATGTTGCGAACGCCGTAGTCGGGGATCAGGATCTCGACCGCCGCGACGCGACCCTGACCGTCGGCCGTCGGCAGCAGGGTCTGGGTGACGATTCCCTCGAGCGCGGCTGCAAGCTGAGCCCGAACCTGTCCCTGCTGCTCGCCGGGGAAGACGTCGATGATCCTGTCGATCGTGCTCGCCGCCCCGCGGGTGTGGAGCGTGGCGAAGACGAGATGTCCGGTCTCGGCGGCGGTGAGAGCCGTGGCGATCGTCTCGAGGTCGCGCATCTCGCCGAGGAGAATCACGTCGGGGTCCTGGCGGAGCCCTGCCCGGAGCGCCTCGGCGAAGCCGCGGGCGTCGCTGCCGATCTCGCGCTGGTTGACGATGCAATGCCGGTGCCGGTGCAGGAACTCGATCGGGTCCTCGATCGTCAGGATGTGGCCCGCGCGATTGCGGTTGACCTCGTCGATCATCGACGCGAGGGTCGTCGACTTGCCCGAGCCGGTCGGACCGGTGACGAGCACGAGCCCGCGCGGTCGCCGGGCCATCTCGTGGAGGCTGAGAGGAAGCCCGAGCTCTTCGAGCGTGAGGATCTTGTGCGGGATCAGCCGGAAGGCTGCTCCGACCGCGTCGCGCTGGAAGAAGACATTGACTCGGAAGCGCGCGTAACCCGGGATCGCGTAGGAGAGGTCGACCTGGCGCTCGACTTCGAGGCGCTTCTGCTGCTCGGTCGACAGGATCCGGTAGAGGAGCTCCTGGGTGTCCCGCTCCGTGAGCGGCGGCAGGCCGTCGACCCTGCTGACGTCGCCGCGCACTCGGACGACCGGCGCCGACCCGACGGACAGGTGGAGATCGGAGGCGCCGAGCGCCTCCATCTCGCCGAGCAGCTGATCGATCGAGTGAACTGCGTCCATTCCTCGGACGCGCTATCGGCAGCGAGTGCCGGCTCCTTAACGGGAAATTCCGCTCATTTCCCACGGAACCTCATGGATCACTCGTTCTAGGGCTCCGGAACATGCTGAAACCTCCGATACGTCAGCAAGCCACCGCCAACCAGCCAAAAGGAGCGGCTAATGCTTGCAAAGCTGCACGAACGGCTGAGGAGAGAGGAGGGCTTCACCCTCATCGAGCTCCTCGTCGTCATGATCATCATCGGGATCCTGGTCGCGGTCGCGGTCCCGTCGTATCTCAGCCTGAGGGGCCGAGCCCACAAGAGCGCGGCGGAGTCGGATCTCCGGGCGCTGATCCCCGACATCGAGTCCTACTACTCCGACAACAACACCTACACGGGGATCGACGTCGCCACGCTGAAGGCGAGCTACGACCAGTCGATCAACACGGCCGGCCCGCCCGGACCGACGTACGTCGTCTCCGGCGGCACCGACATCGACTACTGCGCCTCGGTCGAGGAGAGCGGTCAGGTCGCGAAGAAGGACGGCCCGGACGAGCCGATCGTGGCAGGTGATTCGGCCACCGTCCCACCGTGCACGTAGGCTGAAGCCTGAACTCGAACACCGTGAGGGCGCCGCAAGGCGCCCTCGCTGTTCGAGCGGACCCGGTCGGGCCGAAGATCAAGGCCGGCGCCGGGCCTGCCGACGATTGAAGGCATGAGGCGTGCTCCTGACCCATGGCTGGTAGCGATCGTCGGCGCGAGCTTCGTCGTGCGCACCGCGCTCGGCTGGCTACGGGCGACACCCGTCTTCTTCCCGGACGAGTACATCTACGCAGCCCTCGGTCGATCGCTGGCCGAATCGGGCCGCCCGTCGATCCGGGGCGGCTCTGCTCACTTCCCTGCCCTCCTGCAGCCGATCCTCACCGCGCCGGCGTGGCTGATCGACGACGTCGGCGTCGCGTACCGGAGCGTCCAGACGCTCGGAGCCCTGGCGATGTCCATGGCCGCCGTCCCGGTCTACCTCCTGGCCGAGCGCCTCGGCCTGAGCAGACGCGTCGCGCTCGCTCTGTCGGCGCTGGCCGCGCTCGTGCCCGACCTCGTCTACGCCTCGTACGTCTCGTCGGAGGCGCTTGCCTACCCGTTGGTGCTCCTCGCCGTCTTCGCCGCGGTCCGGGCGCTCGTCCGACCGACCCGAAAGGCCCAGCTGGCGTTCGTCGGGCTTGCCGTACTCGCAACCCTGGCGCGCGCGCAACTCGCGATCCTGCCGCTCGTCTTCGCTGTGGCGGCGGTGGCAGTCGGTGCCCGAGAGGGTCGCGTGAGGGATGCTGTGCGGGAGAGCGCCCTGCCCCTGGGGCTCTTCGCAGTGATGGCCGCAGCGGCCGTTGCCTCGGGCCCGGCGCACGTCGGCGGCATCTACCGCTCGCTGCTCGACTTCGACGCCGATCCGGCCGGTATCGCCCACTCGGCCGCCCTCGACGCGATGATGCTTGCGTACGCCGCGGGCTGGATCGTCGTGCCGGGAGCGCTGGTCGGGCTGTGGCTGGCGGTCTCGCGCCCACGTTCGCGTGAGGAGCTCGCGTTCGGAGCGGTCGCCTCCGTGCTACTCGCGGCTCTCCTCCTCGAAGCGGCCTTTCTGCAGGCCAGTCTGCCGGTGTCGGACCGGGTGATCGAGGAGCGTTACGTCTTCTACGCCGTGCCGTTGCTCGGCCTCTGTTTCGCCCTCTACGCAGCGCGCGGGTGGCCGCTTCGCCTCGCCCACCTGGCGATCGCCGCGGCTCTCGTGGTGGTGTCGGTGCGCGTGCCGTTGAGCGGTTATGCGGTCTCCCGGGCGATCAGCGGCTCGGCCGTCCTCTACGCGGTGGCATGGCTCGGTAGAGCGCTCGGCGCGCTGGGTGACGCTGCGGCCGTCGTCGCAGCAACGGTCGGCGTGCTGTCGGGCGTGGCCGTGCTTGCGTCGAGACGACCTCGGCTCGCCACACCGGTCGTGTTCGGACTTGCGATTCTCGCAACCGGGGCGCTCTCGGCGGGTGCGGTCGCCATGGTCGTCGACACGACGACGAAGGAGAGGAGGGCGCTCCTGCCGACCGATCCATCGTGGGTCGATCACGCCCATGTGGGCCGTACGGTCCTGCTCCAATCGTGGGGTGGTAACAGCATGGTCTCGTTCCAGGCGCTGTTCTGGAACCGGTCGCTCGATCGCCTCCTGCTCCTCCCGGGGGCGCTCCCGGTCGACGGGTTCCGTACGGAGCGCGCCAGGATCGACAAGAACGGCTTCCTCTTCGCCGATGGGCGCGACATCCGGAGCGCGCTGGTCGTCGACGGGTTCGGCTCGACGACTCGGCTCCGGGACGCGCGCCTCGTGACGGCCGGCCCGACCGCGACTCTCTCGGTGCCCACCGGGGCCGCGAGGCTCTCCCTGTACGCCACCGGCCGCTACTACGACGGCTGGCTCGCCGGCAGGGGCACGGTCCAGCTCTGGCCAGAGGAACCGGGTGGACGGCTCGCGGGTTGGTTGTCGATGCGGATAGAGACGCCCGGTGACGCGGACGCAGGCACGCTCACGTTCGCGTTGCCTCGAGGCCGGTCCACGTCGGTGCGCCTGAGCCCGGGGGTCAGCCGCCACGTCAGGGTCGCGGTCTGCGCGAGCGGAGCCTGGAGGGCGACCTACGGGTCGACCATCCATCGGCTCGTCGGCCTGCGCCTGGTGAGCGTGAGGTCGGGGGCACCGGTCTTCAGGCCGGACCCGTCTGCGTGCTCTGCTCTGAGGTCGCGGCCTACCGGCGCTTACGACCGGAGCTGACCCGTCAGCGGGTCGAACGTGGACTGCTCGCTCGACCACAGGCGTCCCGTCGAGTCACGGACGGTGACGGTTATGACCTTCACCGTTCGTTGGCACGGGGTCGTCCCATCGCACGCGCCGAAGTCCGTGTTCTTGGCGGTCGCCGTGGAGACGACGGTCGCGACGGTGTACGTTCGCCCGTCCGGCCCAACTGGGCTCGTCGTCTGCGATGAACACGTGACCGGTGGTGGTGCCACAGGGCACGTGATGTCGTTGTAGGCCTTTCCGCGATACGTCTCCATCGCACGGTCCGCGACGACCGACGCCGCTCCCTTGGTGCTCGCGCGGGTGAGGATTCGATAGCCGTTCGTGAAGGTTCCGATCAGCGCAAAGAGGGCGATGGACAGCACCAGCATCGCGACCAGCAGCTCGATGAGCCCGAAGCCTCGTTCGCCGGAAAGGCGCACGAGAATGCGCCGGATGCGGCTAGTAGGTTCCACCGGAAACGGCCGAGAGCGTCACGGGCGTGGACGTGCCGAGAGAACCGGACGTGATGAACGGGAAGTCGGGGAAGCTTCCGTTCAACTGCTGCCCGACGGTGATCGTGTGCGGGCAGACGAGCGGGCCCTGCGTACCCGCCGTGCCGCCTCCGCCACCGCCCAGCGTGATCGACGTGTCGCTGTAGATGCCGCCCTGGAAGTGGAAGTTGGTCCCGGTCATCGCGCCGTGCGCCTGCAGGAGGAGCAGGTTCCTCGTCGCGTCCCAGTACCCCGGGGAGCTGGGGTTGTTGGCGTGGGCGAAGTCGCACTCGCTGCCTGCGAGCGCGACGCAGAGGTAGGCGTTGTTGCCCGTCGAGATCGTCCCGCCGACGAAGAAGCTCCCGATGCCCTGGTACCTCGTCGGAATATTGCTCGTGTCGATCCAGAGGTTCCCCGGGAACCAGATGTTGCCGTCGACGGTCAACACTCTGGTGCTGACGTTCCAGCCGATGGAGCCTGCCGCCGTCGTGCAGCTGTAGCTCGTCGACGGCGTGAGGGCGAAGGTGGCCTCGTTCAGCGAGCGGCCGTTCGTGCACGACGGCGCGGGCAGCGAGTTGTTCTGGTCGCTCTGTGCCTGCGCCCAGTCGACGAGGGGGAGCGGGTCCGCAGGCGGCGCAGCGGCTGAGTGCTGGGTGGTCGGGTTGCCGTCCCAGACCTTGTCGCCGGACTTGTTGACCAGGCAGCTGCCGACGGTCGTGGAGGGCGCGGTGTTGTTGCTGGACGAGCAGCCGAGCCTGATCTGCGCGCCGCCGAGTCGGGGATAGCCTGCGTCGTTCTGCTTGCCGATGAACGACTGCGGGTTCTGGATCCAGGCCCACCCGAAGACCTTCAGCGTCACGTTCGATCCGTAGATCCTCGAGCTGTTCCTCAGGCAGAGATTCCCGGCGACGTAGAGGGGGGCGGTGATCTCCACCCCGTTGTCGAGGAGGAAGTCGCAGCCGGCGGTCGGTCCCGCCCCGGTGTAGATCTCCTTCCAGTAGTCAGGCGTCTTCACGAGCTTCGGCTTCTTCAGGACGTTGAGCCTCGTCCTGACCGTCTTGACGAGGGCGTGCGCGCCGGTCGGGTTGGGGACGGTGCCCGTCCCGACGATCAGGAGCGCCGCCTTCTTGATGCCCGCCGGCGAGTCGGGAAGCTGCGTGACGCTCCAGGCCACGCACGTCGAGACCGGGTTGCCGTTGCCGTCGTACGTGCAGGGAGAGCCGTCATCCGACGACTTGTAAGAGTTCGTAGTGGCGAACCAGCTGGGCGAGAAGATGGTCCCGCTGTTGATCGGAGTCTTCCCGTCCGGCCGGTAGGGAGTCGGGTCGTTCGGGCTGTCGTCGCGGTAGTAGTGCGATGCGAGCTGGGCGAGGGCCTGATTGACTCCGGCCTCGGCGAGCGCGTACGCAGACTGCTGCGCATCCTTCAACGAGGCGTCACGCGAGCTCGAGCTCGTGAAGCTGAGCATCGCGACGACCATGATCGTGATCAGCGTCGTCGCCACGACGGCGAGCACGAGCGCCATTCCCTCCTCGCGCTCGGGACGCAGGACGGACCAACGCTCCTTGCTCATTGCCGGACTCCGTTTCGTAGGTAGATCGTGTCGGCGAGGCGGTACGGCCGCTTCCGGCCCGCGGCCACGGAGAAGTCGACCGCAACGGCAGGCAGCGTCCGGGACGCCCAGGCCGGCGTGAAGATGCTCCCCGCGGTGAGACCGTTCGCCCAGGTGCTGGTGCCCGGATGCGCACACGACGCGTCGGCGACGCGGCGGAGGTCGTAGCGGGCCCCGTTCGCGACCGTCGACCACGTCACCGAACAAGTCCCGGACGGGGTCCCGGTCGGGCAGTCGGTGAGGGTGAGGGCGACGGCCGAGACCGTGCCGGACGCGGGTGCGACATAGCTGGCGCAGTGCACATCGATACGGAGCTTGCTGAGCGCGAGGCGCGCCGACTCCTGCGCCTGGAACTCCAGGTTGAGCGCAGTCTCGTGCTTCGTCGCGCTGACCAGCATGCTCGTGATCCCGCCGATCACGAGGCCCATGAACGCCACGGTGACGACCAGCTCCATCAGCACGAGGCCGCGCTGGTCGCGCAGGCGGCGGGCCGCGCGAGAGAAGGCGTTTGCGCACCGGTCAGCGTCCGCTTCGGCGTGGACCGCCGGAGCGAGATTTCGCAGGTCGTATCTCACTGGTCCTCTGCGACAGCTCTTCGGCAATAGGGGCGTGAGCGGAAAATCCCCCGTCCGAGGCGGAATCGTGTGACGCTCAAGAGCGCCCGAACCGGTGCCGATAGCTGGAGCGTGACGCTGACGTTGACTCCGCGCGCACGGGTGCTGCTGGTCATCGCGCTCGTCATCGCGCTCGCCGGAGCGGGTCTGAACGCGTACACGCGCCTGCACAAGTCGAACGAGTCGACGGCGTCTCGGCCGGCGTCACCGTCGGCGTCGCGCCCGGAGCACGAAGCCACGCCCTCGAAGCCGGCCGCGGTCCCGCATCGAGCCGCCCAGCCCAGGCGGAAAGCGACGCCGAAGCCAAAGCCCAAACCGGCCGCGGCGGCTCCTTCCGACCAGCTGCCGCCCGCGATCCGGCGGGCGCTGGCGGACCAGAACGTCGTCGTCGTCGCACTGTACGACCCGAAGGCGAAGATCGACGGCACCGCCCTCCGCGAGGCGAGGGCGGGCGCGCGCCTCGCCGGAAGCTCGTTCGTGCCGATCGACGTGCGCAAGAGCGGCATCAATGCCCTGAACGCGAGGTACGGCGTCACTCAGGATCCGGCGCTCCTCGTCCTCCGCCCCCCCGGTGACCTCGTAGTCCGGATCGACGGTTTCGCGGACCGCGACACGGTCGCTCAGGCCGCCGTCGACGCCGCCCCGTAATGCGTCTCGGTCGCCAGCCGGTTCCGGCGGAGGCTCCGGCCGAGATCGCTCACGACGGGGAACGCACTGCCCAGGAGCTGTTCGTCCGGCACGCGCGGAAGGACGGTCAGCTGGTGGCGGTCTTGCGGGCCGTCGACCGCGGCGAGAGCTGCATGGTCGAGGCCGAGGTGTTCCCGCGGGGGTCGATGCAGCAGGTGCGGACCGGCCCATACATCTTCGCGAGCGCCCACGAGGCCGGCGAGTTCGTCACCGAGGCGGTTGCCGCGCTCATGTACCTCGGCTGCGACGTCCAAGCCGAGTAGAACCCACACGCGCGCTCGACGGTCCGCTCCGCACGCACGCGGCGAGGGCAGCTACACGGTGACGCGGGCGAGTTCTTCGACCGACGTCAGACCCGCCTCGACCTTGGCCATTCCATCGTCCCAGAGCGTGCGCGTGCCGCTGGCCATTGCCTCTCGCTCGATCTCGTCGCGGCTCGCCCGCCGGATCGCGAGCTCGGCAAGGTTCTCGTTCATCAGCATCAGCTGGAAGATCCCGACTCTGCCGCGATAACCGGATTGGTTGCAGCGCGGGCACCCGCGCTTCCGGTACAGGACCGTTCCGTCCGAGGCCGCTGCGACCTCGGGCGATACGCGCGCCTCGATCAGTTCTTCGACGCTCGGGGCGTACATCTCGCAGCAATGCGGGCACAGCTTCCGAGCCAGCCGCTGCGCGAGCACCGCCGAGACCGCGGAGCCGGTCAGGAACGGCTCCACGCCCATCTCGTTCAGGCGCGTCAGCGTGCTCGGAGCGTCGTTGGTGTGCAGCGTCGTCAGGACGAGGTGGCCGGTCAGCGCGGCCTCGATCGCGATCTTTGCCGTCTCGCTGTCACGCACCTCGCCGACCATGATCACGTCGGGATCCGATCTGAGGATCGAGCGCAGCGCGTTCGCGAACGTCAGCCCGGCGCGCAGGTTGATCTGCACCTGGTTGACCCCGGGAAGCCGATACTCGACGGGATCCTCGACTGTGATGATGTTGACCTCGGGCCGGTTGATCTGGGCAAGGCCCGCATACAGCGTCGTCGACTTCCCGGAGCCGGTCGGTCCCGTGACGAGAATCGCACCGGTCGGACGCTCGACCAGCCGCGCGAACTGCGTCCTCATCTCCTCCGACAGGCCGAGCGCCTCGAGCGTCGGCGCGCTCTTCGACTTGTCGAGGATCCGCATGACGACCGTCTCGCCGGCCACGGTCGGCAGGGTCGCGAGGCGGATGTCCAGTAGCCGTCCGGCCGACGCGGCGCGCAGCGAGATGCGGCCGTCCTGTGGTCGGCGGCGCTCGGCGATGTCCAGCTTCGCCAGCACCTTCATACGCGTCGTCACACCTGGCGACAGGTTCTTGGGTATCCGCTGGATCTCGTGCAGCAGGCCGTCGATTCGGTAGCGGACGGTCAGTCCGTGTTCCTGTGCCTCGAAATGGACGTCGCTCGCCCCGTCCTCGGCGGCCTGGAGGATGATCGAGTTGACGATCCGGACGATCTGCCCATCGGTGACGCCGTCCTCTTCCTCGAGGTCCGCAACCGAGTCGTCACTGTCGAGGTCCGATTCCTCGGGCGTCTCCAGGACCGCCTCGGACACACGGCCCACCCTGTCGAGCTCCTCGAGGATATCCACCTCGGTTGCGACGCCCAGCGAAAGGTGGTAGCGCGTCGCCAGCCGAAGCTCGTCGATCGCGTTCACGTTCCTCGGGTCGGCGATCGCGACGTGCAGCGTGTCGTCCTCGAGGCGGTAGGGCAGCGCAACCGCGCGGCGCAGCACGTGCAGCGGTATCTGCGCAGGCGCGTCCGCGGCGACCTTCACGAGCGTCAGATCGACATACGGGAACCGGTGGCGAGCCGCGAGGGTGCGGGCGACGCCCTCGCTCGAGGCGAGCCCTTCCGCGACGAGCGCCTCGGCGAACGAGCCGACCTCGGCCGCCCGTCCAGATGCCAGCGCCACTCGATCCTCCGGCACGAGCCCCGTCGCCGCGATCAGGCCGGCGACGAGCTCGATCGACTTGTCGATCGGCGGCTCTCGCCCGAGGAAGGATGCAGCCTTCGTCGCGACCTCGTGCACGCTGAACTCTCCGTGCTTCATGGCGTCGGTCAGAGGACGGTCAGATACGCGTCGAGGAGAGCGTGTCCGGCGAAGAGCGCGAGCACCGACCCGACTGCGAGAAACGGCGCAAAGGGAATCCCCATCTTGCGGGCCTTCGCCCCATGCCGGACCAGCAGGGCGACAGCCGGCACCAGTGCGGCGATCATGCCGGCGAAGAGCGCCACGGGGACCGTGCGACCGAGCGCGACTCCCATGAGCAAGGCAAGCTTCACGTCGCCCATGCCCAAGCCACTCGGATAGGCGACGGCCGCGACGAACATGAACAGGAAGGCGCCGGCGCCCGCCGCCGCCCACTCCAGGCTCGGGTCGTCCGCGGTCATCAGGCCGAGCACGAGCACGATGGCAGGAAGCACGACCCGGTTGGGCACCATCCTGTGGGTGAGGTCGGTGCCCGTGACCACGACGAGAGCGGAACAGAAGATCGCTGCCGCCGCCGTTCGCAGACTCAGCCCGAACGCGGCCAGGCAGCCGGCGAGGAGCGCCGCCGTGACCAGCTCGACCGACGGGTAGATCAGACCGATCGGCACCCCGCAGCTTCGGCACCGCCCGCGGAGGAGCAGGTAGCTGAGGACGGGCACGTTGTCGTACCAGGCGATCGGCATCTCACACGTGGTGCAGGCCGACCGCGGACTCACGATAGAGCGCCTCATCGGCAGCCGCACTGCGGCCACGTTCAGAAAGCTTCCGACCGCCAGGCCGGGTAGGACTGCAAAGGCAGCGAGCGCGGCATCCATTGGCCTGGAGCCGCCTCTGCTAGGTCGTCCTCGAGGCCGTCGTACGGCGCTTCGTCGTCGCCGTCGTCTTCACGCGTGCCTTGGTAGGCGCCCGGACGACCGGGGCGAGCTTCGGTAGGAGCTGCCGGGCCGCCAGCACCTTGCCGGAGATGCGAATCGACGTGCCGTGGTAGGGCGCGCCGCCCTCGGGCGACCCGAGCTCGGCGTACGTTCGATTCTTCGCAAGCGAGAGGACGACTGTCGGCGCCCCGGTATCGAGCACGACCGTGCCGGCCGCGGGCGCCTGATCGAAGACTCTGTTCCCCGCGTAGCCCTTCACCGAGCCGATCACGCGCCACGCGAACCCGCGGTCCTGCAGGGTGCTCTTCGCGAACACGTACGCCTGGCCGGTGACCCGCGGCACGGTCAGCGTCCGGGGACCCGTGGCCGGCGCGGCAGCTGCCAGCCTGGGGCGCTGCAGGTGGGCGCGGTCGGCCGCCAGCGTCAGTGTCCCGCCGGCGATCAGAAGCCCGGCGAGGATCGAGATCACAGATCTCAGGAGAACGGCTGCGAATTGCATCATTCCTGGCCCTTCATCGACCAAAAGCCGCCCGGCCTTGAGACAGGGCAGCCTTACTCGGCGATCGAGACGATGTGGAAGACGCGCGCGGTCGAACCTGCGTCCGTCGGAGATTCGTCCTGCCAGCGGAACGCGACGCCTGCGAGTGATTCGAACCACTGCTGGTCCTGGGGATAGGACGTCGCCGGCTGGAGCTGGAGATGAAGGTGCGGGCCGCTTGCGTCGCCCGTCGACCCGACGAGGCCGACGGGATCGCCCGCTTTCAGGGCTGCTCCCCGCGCGACGGACGGCTCCAGATAGGAGAGGTGGCAGTACGTCCAGACTTGACCGTCCGCGCTCTGCAGGGTGAAGCCCGTCCCGCACCGCGCGTCCGAGTCCCACGCGTACAGCACCGTGCCGTCCGAGAGGGCGTACAGCGGCGAGCCTTCCGGCGCGGCGATGTCGGCCGCCGGATAGTCGTGGTGGTGGTGCGAGACGGAGACGACCCCTGGACCGCCGCCGACCGGGAACACGTATGAGCCGGATGTCGGTCCCGGTGCGGCAAGGAGCCGCCCGACGGGCTGGTTGAACGAGGCCGAGTCGGCCTGCGTCTGCAGGCCGGCGAGTTCCGTGCGCGCGACCTCGAGTGCACTCTTCAGGCGACCCGCCTCGGCACGTGCGACGTAGACATCCGCACCGACCTGAGCGGCCGCCCTCTCCCCCGCCAGCCGGTCGGAGAGAAGCCCCTGGGACCGCGCAGCCGCCGCGAGCGCCTGCTCCCGGCTCGCAAGCTCGTCCGCCTTCGCCCGGGCAGCCTGGTAGGCCTGGCCTGCCCTCGCCACCTTCGCCTCGGCGTCGTCCAGCTGAGACTGCAACTGGTCCAGCCCGAAGACGGCCTGCCCGCTTCCGGCCGTCCAATCGGAGCCGCCGTATACCTGTGCAAGCTGCATGACCTCGTTCACGTACCAGACCGCGTGGTTGTACGAGAAGACGGCCTGACGGATGTCGTTCGCGGCGCCGGAGGCGGCGAGGTAGCGCGCGGCGGAGTAGATCGCGTCGATGGGGTTCCACGGATCGGCAGTGCCGTCACCGTTGGCGTCCGTTCCCCAGCGGAGCCAGGTCGAGGGCATGAACTGCATCCAGCCGATCGCCCCCGCCGAGCTCGGCCCCATGTTGCGACCGAAGTTCGACTCGATCTTGTTGATCGCCGCCAGCACGTTCCACGGGACGCCGTACACGTCGCCGGCGTTCTTCCAGACCCGGAACAGCTCGTCGTCCGAGAGCCGGAGGGGCTCGACCGGCGGGCTCAGCCAGCTTGGAGCGAGGACGAGGTCGCCGCCGTTCGGCACGGTGGCGCTCGGAAGCGGTACGGATCCACGCGAGACGGCAAAGTCGGCGGCGTCGCTCGAGGCCGCACCGCAGGCCAGCGCCAGGCCGACGAGCAGCACGAGGACGCGCGTCATCGTCTTCCCTGGGCCAGTCGCAGACCCGGGACACTCTCCTGCGCCGCCTCGTCCGCGGCGGCCTGCGTGTCCGCTGCGTGCTGCTTCAGCGCGTGGTCGAGCTCGACGAGGAAGTCGTGGCGGTTCGAGGAGGCGTTTGCGGCGACCTCGCGTTCGACCTCGCCCGCGATGACGAGATCGATCAGCGCCTGGCTGAAAGTCTGCATCTTGTAGAAGCCCCCCTCGGCGATCGCCTCGTCGATCTCCTCCGTACGGTTCTCGCGAATGAGATCCTCGATTCGCGCGTTCGTCACCATCACTTCCACCGCAGGTACCCGCCTTCCGTCGACACGTGGCAGAAGTCGCTGACTGATCACGCCGCGAAGCACTCCCGCGAGGATGGACCGCACCTGCTGTTGCTTCTCGGGCGGGAAGAACTCGATGATTCGGCCGATCGACTCGGCGGCGTCGACCGTATGCAGGGTCGACAGGACGAGGTGGCCGGACTCCGCTGCCTGCATCGCCGTCTGCGTGCTCTCCGCGTCGCGGAGCTCGCCGATCAGGATGACGTCGGGATCCTGGCGAAGAGCGCGACGAAGTCCCTCGCCGAACGACGCAGTGTCGAGCCCTACTTCCCGCTGGTTGACGATGCTCTTCCGGTCGTCGTGCAGGAACTCGATCGGATCTTCGATCGTGACGATGTGACTGTCGGTGGTCGCATTGATGTGACCGACGATCGCGGCCAGCGTCGTCGACTTGCCGGAGCCGGTCGCACCGGTACAGAGGACGAGGCCGCGCCGCTCTTCGGCCAGTGCCGCGACGCCGTCCGGGAGATGCAGCTCGGCGAACGACGGTATTTCCGAAGGGATGAGCCGGAATGCGAAGGAGATTGCCCCCCGCTGGCGGAAGCCGTTGACGCGAAAGCGAGGCAGATCTGGGGGCACGTAGGCGAGGTCGAGCTCGCCGGACTCCGCGAACGCCGCGGCTCTCGCCGGGTCGTCGGCGGTGACGGTCGCGAGCACGCTCTCCAGCTCCGGCGCGGCGAGTGCCGGCCAGCCGTCGAGGGCGACCAGCCCGCCGTTGCAGCGGAAGGTGGGCGGCCGGTCGATCTTCAGATGAACGTCGCTCGCGCCCACCTCGACCGCACACGAAAGGAGGGAGTTCAGGTCCACCCCAGCCTGATCGGCAGCGCCCGAATGCCGCTTTAGTGACGAGCCGCGTAAGGGGGAGCGAGTGCCAGCAGACGCGCCGGGCGCACTACGTCGCGAGCCGTGCCAGCGCCGCGATCGCCTTCAACGGCGGCCGCGAGAGCCCGCGCGCCTCGGCGGGGGCGCTGATGTCGCCGCGGACGAGTCGCTCGACGACGGGCCAGACGAGCGGCAGGCGTGCCAGCATGAAGACCGTGCGCGGGAACCGGTCGAGGGCGAGCTTCGCGCCCCACGACGCGCCGGCGAGCGGCCCGATCGCGCGCAGGAGCCGATCCGTGAACGGCTCCACCGTCTCCTCGCGCCCCGCCAGCACGTCCAGCGCTGCCTCGGCCGCGAGCCGCGCGCTGACGAACGCCTCGTACATCCCGTCGCCGGTGAGCGGGTCGACGAGCCCCGCGGCGTCGCCGACCAGCAGCCCCTTCCCGCGCGCCGGCACGAAGCCGGACCGCCGCAGCGGCAGCCGATGGCCGCGGACGCTCTGCAGCGACTCGACGCCGATCGCGTGGCGGCCGCACAGCGCCGCGAGATGGTCCCGGAGGCGCGGCCCCTCGGACTCCCACCCGCCCACGCCGACGTTGAGGTGGTCGCCCTTCGGGAAGATCCAGCCGTAGCCGCCGGGAATCGACCCGAGCTCGATCAGGGCGAGCCCGCGGTAGCGGTCGTCGTACGGTGCGTTGCCCTCATAGGCAACGCCGTGCACGACCGGCCCGCCGAGGCCAAGCGCCTTCGCCGTCGTTCCGTTAGCCCCGTCGGCGCCGACGATCACCTCGGCGTCGATCTCCTCGACCGCCATCTTGACCCCGTCGCGGAAGTCGGCCCCCGCCGCCGCGGCCTGCTCGGCCAGGTAGAGGTCGAGCCGCCGCCGCTGCGTCATCAGCACGAACGCTCCTCGGCGGCCGCGCCTCTCGAACCGGCTGCGCCGCCCCATCCGGAACTCCATCCGGTCGACCTCGTGCTCGACGACCGGCCCCGGATCGACCGGCAGCTCCCGGACGGCCCGCAGCGTCAGCCCGCCGCCACAGGGCTTGTCCCGCGGAAATGACGCCTTATCTATAAGGAGCGTCTTCGCACCGGCGCGGGCCAGGCGGATCGCCGTCGCCGACCCGGCGGGCCCGGCGCCGATCACGGCGACGTCGAAGCGCTCCACGCCAGGATGGTAGTGCGCGGCGGTACCTTTCCCCGTGGTGATCGTCTGGAGCAAGGAGGCGCTCGGTGCGCGCGTCGACCAGCTCGCGCGGGACTACAAGGGCGATGCGTTCGTCGCCGCGGTCGAGTCGTTCGGCCGCGAGCAGCTGACCGATCGCGAGCGGACGCTCCTCTACGACGTGCTGATGGAGCGCGCGAAGCTGAAGCAGCGCATCACGGCCGCGGCGCGCGAGCGCCGGGAGGACGCGTGGTCGAAGCGCATGCTCGAGGGCCGCTTCCGCAAGCGGCCGCGCAGCGGCTCACGCTGAGCGCCGCACTCGGCGTCCGCGAATGCCCAGCCCTGCTCACTCCTGGGCGCACGGCCGGCAGTCGGACGTCCGATTGGACGAGCACGTCGTAATCTGTATCGCACAGGCAAGGAGGTGGCTTGTCTTCCCCGCTCGACCCACGGATCGGCTCGGAGCTGTTCGGCTACCGCGTCGAGTCTCTGCTCGGGCGCGGGGGGATGGGCGTCGTCTACCTGGCGCACGATCTCGCGCTCGAGCGCAAGGTCGCACTCAAGCTGCTCGCCACAGAGTGGGCGGAGGACGAGCGCTTCCGGGCTCGCTTCCTGCGAGAGTCGCGGCTGGCCGCCTCGCTCGACCATCCGAATGTGATCCCGATCTACGAGGCGGGCGAGACAGACGGCCTTCTCTGCATCGCCATGCGCTATGTGGACGGAACCGATCTCAAGAGACTGCTCCGACTCGAGGGAGCGCTGGACGCCGAGCAGGCGATCGGTTACTGCGCTCAAGTGGCAGCTGCGCTGGACGCCGCGCACGCGCGCAACCTCGTCCACCGCGACGTCAAGCCTTCCAACGTCCTGGTCGCCGACGGCGGTCACTGCTACCTGGCCGATTTCGGGCTCAGCCAGGCCGCCGACCACAGGGACGGCCAGACGGCGCAGTTCCTGGGCTCGGTCGACTACGCCGCCCCGGAGCAGATAGAGGGGAAACCGCTGGACGGTCGCGCCGACGTCTACTCGCTCGGGTGCCTGCTGTACGAATGCCTCGCCGGCTCGGTGCCGTTCCCGAAAGATTCCGATCTGGCGGTGTTGTGGGCCCACCTGCAGGAGGCGCCACCCGGCCTCGCCTCGTTCCCGGCCCTGGACCCCGTCGTGAAGCGGGCGCTCGCCAAGGAGCCCGCCGACCGCTACCAGACGTGCAACGACCTCGTCGTCGCCGCGCGGGCAGCGCTCCCGCGAACCGGGTCGTCGCGCCGGCGCCGCCTGCTGCTCGCAGGGCTTGCAGCGCTCGTCCTCGCAGGCGGACTGACGGCAGGGCTCGAGCTCGCACTCGGAGGCGGAGGGCACCGGCCGAGAGACGACTTGACCGTCCGCGACAACACACTTGTTCGCATCGACCCGCATACGAATCAGATCGCCGCAGTGACCCGGGCCGGCGCGCCGGGTGTTCTCACCGGCGCATTCGACGTGGCCGCAGGCGGAGAGACTGTCTGGGTCTACAACTGGGGTGATCGAACCGTCCGGGCGATCAACGCGCGCAGCAACGCCCTCGAGCGTCTCATCGCCATCGGCGGCATCGCTCCAACGACCGGCAACGCGGTCGCCGCAGACGCGCATGGGGCCTGGGTCCTGAGCAGATCGGGCGGCTCTGGTGTCTTGACCCGGGTCCAGCTCGGCCTCGCGGTCCCGGAGAGCTTCACGCTCCGCTACTACCCGCTTGCGCTGGCCGTGGGCGACGGCGCCGTCTGGGTAGCGGCCACGCGCTCCGACAAGCAAGTGGTGCTCAAGATCGACCCGAGCGCAGGCAGGACACTGTCAATCGTCCGTCTCCCCGGGGACGACATCGAGTCGATCGCCGTCGGCGAGGGAGCGGTATGGGCGTTGCAACGCGGCACGATCTCCCGCATCGACCCGGCCACCGCGCATGTCACCGGCACGGTCGATCTCGCCGCCGTCGGTGCGGGACTCTTCGCCGTCGGTGCGGGACAGGTGGCCGCCGGCAACGGCGGGGTCTGGGCCACGATCCATCTCGCCACCGGCTCAAATGCGCTCGCGCACGTCGACCCGCGCACGCTGCGGGTGATCCGGAGGATCCCCGAACCGACGACCCAGAGCTCCTCCACGCCCACACGGGTCGCACTCGGTGACGGCGCCGTCTGGTGGAACGGCGCCGACACCGGCGCGGTCTGGCGGGTCGACCCCAAAACCGACAAAGTCGTGTCGAGGATGCGCATAACCCCTGCTCTGACGTCCTTCGACCAGATCGAGCCGCTGGGGATCACCACGACCCCCGACGGCGTCTGGGTGACCGTCTCGTTCGGCCCGTAGGTCGGACCGCGACTCAGCCCCGGCGCGGGAGGGCACCGAGCAGGCCAGGTCGAAACGCGTGTTTCCAGGGCTTCCGGAAGCGGCCCACGCGCTGAGCTTCCAGCGCGCCGCGGCTACAATGGCCGTTCCCTGGGGGTGTTCCCGAGCGGCCAAAGGGGACGGGCTGTAAACCCGTTGGCTCTGCCTTCGGAGGTTCGAATCCTCCCGCCCCCATTTCTCGCTGGCTACAACAACGCTTCGCTGTGCGAGGGCTTCGCCCCTCGCACGCCTCTTCGTCGCCTTCCGCTGCGGTCTCGCAGTAGCCTTCGGTCGTGGAACCAGATCAGGAGGTCGTGAAGGTCGTATCGAGCGAGCCCGAGGCGGACATCGTCTGTGGTCTGTTGCGATCGGCCGGAATCGACTGCTTCTATCGCGACACCGAGGCGATCGATTCTCCTCTCGAGGATTTCACGGCCGCCGGGCCGCGCGAGATCGTGGTGGAAGCTTCCGACGCAGACGCAGCCAGACAGCTGCTTGCCGCGCCGACGCAGTGACCTGACGGGCGTGCGGCGGCGGGCGCGCGGCATCATGCGGCCGTGCGCGCGGACCTGCCTCGGGGAACCGTCACCTTTCTCTTCACCGACGTCGAGGCGTCGACCAGGTTGCTCCGCGACCTCGGCGAGGACGACTACGCCGACATGCTCGCGGAGCACCGCCGGATGCTGCGGTCGGTGTTCGAGCTTGGCCGACTGGCCACGCTCGACGAGGCCGCCCCGCTCGCTGCAGGTCGGCTGAGCGTCAGCCGTCTCAGCGACTCCTCAGCGTCCCCTCAGTGCCGAGTCGGAACCTGGCGCCTATGGACAGGTTCTGGATCTGGGTTCGGATCTTCGCCGCAGCACTCGTCGGCGCCGGCCTCGTCTTCGGATTCCCGTCGCGCTCTGTCGCGAATCGCTCGTTGTTCGAGCGTGAGGCACGCAGTACCGTCGCGCAGTTCTTCGCGTCGATCAACGCGAGAAACTTCGACAAGACCTGCGACCTCTTCAGCAAGCGCTTCTATCGCGCGCATCGCTTTCGCGACAAGGCCCTCTGCGTCCTCACGCTGAAGATCGGCTTCACCTGGGAGCCGAGCTACCGGTTCCAGATCGTCGGCGTGAAGATCGACGGCGACCGCGCGATCGTGCGTGCGCTCGCGGACGGATTCCCGGGGCGGCTCGTGCTCGTCCGGGAGGTCGGCCGCTACAAGATCCTCGCCGTGCGCAGCTCGTAGCTGTTCGCCACCCGCGGTGTCGCTCTGTCGCTCAGCCGCAGAAGCGGTTCGCGGGTGTGGAGCCGTGCCAGACGACGAGGCCGAGCGCCTGCACCCGCACGACCGTCGTCCGGAAGCATCCCTTCCCCTTCTTGCGCGGCATCCGGAAGACTGCGCGCCCGCTCACGCCCGTCGCCATCCGCCCCGCGAAGTAGCCGTAGCCGCGCCGGCGGACGACGACCGAGACCACCCCGCCCTCGACCGGCCTGCGGCGCGAGTCGAGGACTGTGACCGTGACGAAGATCGCGGTCTTCCCCACGCCGTAGCGGACCGAGCTGACGGTCAGCCGGCCCGGCCGGACGGTCACTCGCGCCGTCGCGGTCAGCGCGCCGGTCTGCGTGGTGACCGCGGCCGTGATCGTGCCGGTGCCCGCGTGGCCGCCGGCGGTGAACGTGGTCGTCGGGCCGTTCGCCGGCTTCAGCCTCCCGAGCCCCGGCGGGTCGAGCGACCACGCCGCGTTCGCGGACACCGAGTTCCCGAACGAGTCGTCGCCGAGTACTGCGAAGGTGGTCGGGGTTCCCGCGCCGACCGTCACCGTGGCCGGCTTGACGGTCAGGCTGACGATCGGTCCGGGCAGGATCGTCTCGGTCTGCGTCCCGCTCGTGATCCCGGGCGCGGCCGCCGTCAGCAGCGCGCTGCCGGCCCGCGTGTCCTCGTAGTAGAACGGCCCGGCGGCGTTGAGGCCGGCCGGGATCGTCAGCGTCAGGGTCGGCGTGAACGGACCGGCAGCCGAGGTCGAGAACAGCCCCTTCGGCGAGTTCGAGGTCAGCGTGACAGTGATCGGCGTCGTCGCCGTCTGTGGGGTGCCTGCGCTCGTCAGCAAGGCGAGGGACATCGGGCCGGACGGCGCGCCGGCCGCGATCGTCTGCGGCGGCGTCGTGAACGAGAGCGCAGGCGCTGTCCAGGTGCGGAAGGACTTCCAGGCCTCCGTGAACGTCGCGCCCGTCAGATCGCCGGCGCAGCTCTGGCCGCCGGTCCCGCAGGCGCCGATCCCGGGCCTCGCCGGGTCGACCGTCTCGCCGGAGTCGCGAATCGCCGACGAGAGCCGGTCGAGGATCGCCGACGTCTGCGCGTTGAAGTCCGCAGGCGTGAGACCGGCCGCGTTGCGCGGCTGCCAGGCGAAGCCGAAGTGGTCCTGCTGCTGTGCGCTCGTGGCGCCGTAGTAACGGAGCGCGTAGACC
>JBKPRD010000197.1:0-6084 GCA_046734415.1 Actinomycetota bacterium
GCGCGGGTCGATCTTGCCCCCGAAGAGATGCGTCGCGAACGGCTCCACCGGCAGCTTGTCGAGCGCGGCGCGGAACTGCTTCTCCGATCCGGCGACGTGCTTCGGCTCGTCGTCGATCGGCCCGAGCGCGAAGAACGCCACCGGCCGTTGCGCGAGCTCGTCTTCGAAGTGCTTGACGAATCCGCGGGCGGCGCGGTGCCAGCGGCCCATGTAGATGCCCCCACCGAGAACGACGCCTGCGTACCCGTCGAGATCGTCCACCTCCACCGCGGGCCGCACGTCGGCGTGGAGCCCGCGCTCGCGGAGCATGGCGCAGATCGACTCCGCCACCTCCTGCGTCGAGCCGTACTTCGACGCGTGCGCAACCAGGATCGGGCCCATGGTTCCTCCTTTCGACGTATCCGGCTGCACCGTCGCAGCGCCCACGGGGAATGCCATCGGTGGCCCCGCTGATCGCGGCTACGCGGACCCGCGGATCCAGACGCCAGGGACGACCGGCCGCCACCCGGCCGCCGGCTCGTACGAGGCACCCGCGCGAAGCGGTACGGCGACGAGGTGGCGCCCTCGAGTGAACGCGCAGACGTCGCCGCCCGCCTCGACCGGCTCGTACTCGCCCTCCATTCGCTCCGCGAGCACCGCGCGGACGAGCCGCTGCTTCTCGTCCGGCCGGCTCGCGAGCCTGTCCCAGTCGACCGGCCGCCGGTTGTCCGGGTCGACGAGGTCGAAGCTCCACCCTTCATCGCCCTGGTAGACGTCCGGCACGCCGGGTGAGGCGAGCTTGAGCAGCGTTTGCGCGAGCGAGATCTCGACGCCGAACGGCGCGAGCCGCCGCGCGAAGCCGGCGAGCGCCTCGTGCTGGGCCCACGCGAAGTCCTGCACACCCCGCTCGTAGCGCTCGTCCGGATCGAGCCAATTCGAGCGCTGTTTCCCCTCCCGGAGCGCCTTCTCCAGGTACGCGTCCAGCCGCTCCCGCGTGAGCGGCCACGCTCCGACGACCGTCTGTAGCACGAGGTAGGCGTCGTTCGGATGCACCCCGGACGGGATCTCGACGCCGCGCACGACCGCCTCCCACTCTTCCGGGATCCACGACAGCGCGACGAGCCGCGCCCGCACGTCGCCGCTGCGCTTCGTGTCGTGCGTCTGGGAGGCGAGCAGGTGCCGCGGGAACCGCCGCGCGCGCTCCAGGTTGGCGGCGTGGAACTCGTCGACCGGCAGCGAGAACCGCGCCGGGGAGCCCCCGACCTCGTTCAGCGCATCCAGCCGGTGGTACCGGTAGAACGCCGTGTCCTCGACGCCCTTCGCCATCACCGGCGGCGTCGTCTGCTGGAAGCGGAGTACGAACGCGTCGTGCCCGCGCTCCTCGAGGAGCAGGATCGACGCGAGCCGCGCCGGCAGGCGGGCGGCGCGCACCGCCTCGCGGTCGAGGCCGTCGACGAGCCCGGTGTCGGGATCGACGTACGTGCGGTAGACGTGGAAGGACGCGAGTGCCGTCGCGAGGTCGAGACTCTCCGTGGCCTCGCCTAGACGCGCGGTCAGCCACTCGACCTCGGGCTCGAACGTCACGCGCGCCTGCTCGAGCTTTGCCTCGGCGGCGATCTCGTCGAATGACCGCCCTTCCCCCGACACCCCCTGATACAGCGCCGTCAGCCGGTCCTCCGCCGCCGGGTCGACGAACAGGGCCGTCACGTCGTTGAGGAACTCGTACCCGGTCGTTCCCTCGACCGGCCAGTCGCGAAGCTGCTCCGCGGGCTCGAGGATCTTCTCCACCCACAGGTGCTCCACGCCGGAATCGCGCAGACGCCGCAGGTACTGCGCCGGGTTCGTGAGCCCGTCCGGATGGTCGATCCGCAGCCCCTCGGCGAGGCCCTCGCGAACGAGCTGCACGACTTTGGCGCTGACCACCTCGAACACCTCCGGGTCCTCGATCCGCACGCCGGCGAGCTCGCCGATGTCGAAGAAGCGGCGGCTCTGGCCCGTCCGCCAGTCGAGGTCGAAGAACTTCGCCCGCATGAGCGGGTCGCGCCAGAACGGGTTCTCCTCGCTCGCCGCCATGTGATTCGGCACGACGTCGAGCACGACGCCGAGCCCGGCTCCGCAGAGGCGCCGGAGCTCGTCCTCGCCGCCGAGCGCCTCCGAGACCGAAGTCGGGTCGACGACGTCGTAGCCGTGGGTCGAGCCCGCCCGCGCCTCCGTCACTGGCGAGAGGTAGAGGTGACTGATCCCGAGGTCGCGCAGGTACGGGACGAGCGCCCGCGCGCCGGCGAAGTCGAGCTGCGGCCCCAGTTGGAGCCGGTAGGTCGCGCGGAGCCCCGGCGGGTCGCTCACCACCCGCGGCGCAACAGCACGATCGACCGCCCCTCGACCGTGACCTCGGAGCGCGCCGTGAAGTTGCGCTCGCCCTCCTCGACCTCGGGCTCGGCGGTCGAGAGCTCCAGCTTCCAGCGCTGGCCGAACCGCCGCGGCGGGAGCAGGAACGTGACCGCCTCGTGGTGGGAGTTGAAGAGGATCAGGAACGACTCGTCGGTGACGTGCTCGCCCTGGCGCGTGCGTGTGGGGATCTCGTCCCCGTTCAGGAAGAGACCGATCGACCGGAGCTCCTCGTTCGCCCAGTCGCGGCGCGTCATCTTGCGCCCGTCCGGCCGAAACCACCAGCTGTCGGGAAGCCCGGAGCCGAGCGGCGACTCGCCGGTCAGGAACTGCGTCCGCCCGAAGACCTGGTGTGCCGCCCGGAAGTGGATCAGCTGCCGCGTGAACTCGAGGAGCGGCCCCTTCCGCTCGTCGAGATCCCAGTGGAACCACGAGAGCTCGTTGTCCTGGCAGTACGCGTTGTTGTTCCCGCGTTGCGTACGCGCCATCTCGTCGCCGCCCAGCAGCATCGGCACGCCCTGGGAGAGGAAGAGCGTCGTGAGGAAGTTCCGCATCTGGCGCTCGCGCAAGCGGTTCACCTCGGGGTCGTCCGTCGGCCCCTCGGCGCCGCAGTTCCAGCTGCGGTTGTCGTCGGTGCCGTCGCGGTTGTCCTCGAGGTTCGCCTCGTTGTGCTTCTCGTTGTAGGAGACGAGGTCGGCGAGCGTGAACCCGTCGTGCGCGGTGACGAAGTTGATCGACGCAAACGGTCGCCGGCCGTCCGACTGGTAGAGGTCGCTGGATCCGCTGAAGCGCTGCGCGAACTCGGCCAGGCCGCACCTGCCGCGCCAGAAGTCGCGGATGCAGTCGCGGTAGAGCCCGTTCCACTCGGTCCAGAGGATCGGGAAATTCCCGACCTGGTAGCCGCCCGGGCCGACGTCCCAGGGCTCCGCGATCAGCTTCACCTGCGAGAGCACGGGGTCCTGGTGGATCGTGTCGAAGAACGCCGACAGCCGGTCGACGTCGTAGAACTCGCGCGCGAGCGCGGCCGCGAGGTCGAAGCGGAAGCCGTCGACGTGGCAGTCGATGACGAAGTAGCGGAGCGAATCCATGATCAGGCGGAGCACGCTCGGGTGCACCGGGTTCAGCGAGTTGCCGGTGCCGGTGAAGTCCATGTAGTAGCGCGGCTCCTCCGGCACGAGCCGGTAGTAGGAGGCGTTGTCGACACCCTTGAACGCGAGCATCGGGCCGAGGTGGTTCCCCTCCGCGGTGTGGTTGTAGACCACGTCGAGGATCACCTCGATGCCGGCGCGGTGGAGCGCCTTGACCAGCCCCTTGAACTCCCGCAGCTGCTCCCCCTGCCGCCCGGTGGCCGCGTAGAGCGCATGCGGCGCGAGGTAGCCGATCGAGCTGTAGCCCCAGTAGTTCCGGAGGCCCTTCTGGACGAGGTGGTGCTCGTCGACGATGTGATGGACCGGCAGGAGCTCCACGGCGGTGACGCCGAGCGAGCGGAGGTGCGCGATCGCCTCCTCGGAGGCGAGCCCCGCGTAGGTGCCGCGCAGGTCGTCGCGCACGCCGGGATGGAGTTGCGTGAAGCCCCTGACGTGCGCCTCGTAGATCACCGTCTCGTGCCACGGCGTCCGCGGAAGCTCGTCGCCCTCCCAATCGAACGTCGGGTCGATCACGACGCACTTCGGGATCGCGGCCGCGTCGTCCTCGTCGTCGGGCTCGAGGTCGGCGTCGGCGCCGCCGGGGACGTACGGAAGCACGTTCGCCGCATCCCAGTCGACCGGGCCCTCGATCGCCTTGGCATACGGGTCGATCAGCAGCTTGTGGGCGTTGAAGCGCCGCCCCTCCTCCGGGGCCCACGGCCCGTGCACCCGGTACGCGTACCGCCGGCCGGGGCCGACGTCCGGCAGGTAGCCGTGCCAGTTGAACGCCGTCCGCTCGGTCAGCGGGACGCTCGTCTCGTTGTCGTCCTCGTCGAAGAGGCAGAGCTCGACGTGCACGGCGTTCTCGGAGAACAGCGAGAAGTTCGTCCCCTCGCCATCCCAGCTCGCCCCGAGGGGGAACGGGCGCCCCGGCCAGACCTTCACTCGAACAGCTCCGCCGTCTTCGCCGTGAAGTCCGCAACGAGCGTCGCGTCGCCGCGCCGCATCGTCAGCGTCTGCCCCTCTGCCTCCACTCGCACGTCGCGCGGCAGCCTACGTCGCAGGGCGAGCAGCCTGCGGTACTGATCGCGCACCCCGGGGCGCTCGCGCCGGGAGAGCTTTGACCGACGGAACGTCTCCGGGTCCTGCGGGTCGGGAACGTCGTCTCCCGAGAAGCCCTCGTACGCGGCGAACTCCTTCTTCCGTCCCTCACGGGTCGCCTCTGCGATCTCGGGATCCGTGTGGTCGGTGAAGAACTGGAACGGATTCGGCTCGCCGTACTCCTCGCCCATGAACAGGAGCGGAGTCTGCGCGGAGAAAAGGACGACGGAGGAGGCAACTCGCAGGAGCTCCGGCGGTAGGCGATCGCCGAGCGCCCGGTTCCCGACCTGGTCGTGGTTCTGTGCGCAGACGACATGCCGCTCGGGCGGCCGCCGCGCCAGCTCCGCGACGACGTCCTCGACCGAGCCGTACGGCGCGTAGTAGCCGTCCCGCTCGACGGTCAGCAGCGCGTGCAGCGCGTGGTGGAGCCCGTCCGCCCAGCGGGCGTCGTGACCCCACTCCTCGATCGGGCGGTCGTCGCCGACGGTGGTCTCGGAGACGACCAGCGCGTGCGGGGCGCTGTCGTGCACGCGCTCGGCCAGCTCGGCGAGCACGTGCCGCGGCGAGTCGTCATCGATCGCGTGGACGGCGTCGAGCCGCACTCCGTCGATGCCGTATTCCTCGACCCACATCGACGCGTTCTGGATCGCCCACTCGCGGACGCCCCACTCGCGAAAGTCGAGCGCGCCACCCCAGAACGTCTCGTGGCGATCGGTCACGTACGGCCCGAACGCCGTGATCGCCTCCGATCCCGGGCCGAGGTGGTTGTAGACGACGTCGAGGATTACCCCGAGCCCCACGCGGTGCGCCGCCTCGACGAGCCGTGCGAGCCCCTCCGGACCGCCGTAGACCGGGTGCGGGGCATAGACGTACAGGCCGTCGTAGCCCCAGCCGCGCTCACCGGGGAACGTCGAGACCGGCATCAGCTCGATCGCGGTCACGCCGAGCTCGCGCAGCTCGGCCAGGTACGGGACGACGCCGTCGAACGTGCCCTCGGCCGAGAAGGTCCCGACGTGCAGCTCGTAGACGACGAGCTCGTCGAGCGCGAGGCCGAGCCGTGCGGCGGGCGGCAGCTCGACGATGCGCGACCCCCCGCAGTGCCCGCCGGGCTGAAAGCGCGAGCACGGATCGGCCAGTGCCTTGCCACCGTCCAACACGAACAGGTAGTCCTCGCCGGGGCGCGCGCGGAGGAGCCCCTCGAACGTCGCGTCCCGCCCCGGCTCGAGCGCACGACTCTCCCCTCCGATCCGGACGTCGACCGACCGCGCATTCGGCGCCCAGACGCGAAACCGGACGTTTCCGTCCGGCTCCGGCAGCGCTCCGAGCTTGTTGTCTGGAAAGGACACGGCGGCTGCCTAGTACCCGACGGTGGCGGCCGTTACCCGGCGCCGCGACGCGCCGCGGACAGCGGCGAGGCCGGTCGCAGCGGCGACCAACGACACGGAGGCGAAGAAGACCCAGGCCGCGTCGTCGCCGTACGCGCCGCGCA
>JBKPRD010000198.1:0-4889 GCA_046734415.1 Actinomycetota bacterium
TTCTTGTGTGGTAGATCCGGGCGAGCATGAGGACGCTTGCGATGACTCCGGTGATCCCGAGCGTGATTAGGCGAGGGTCTGACTTGTGGAGGCCGAAGATCGTCCAGCAGGACAGTTCGCCCAAGATGAGCATCCATGTCCCGCGTGAGATCCCCGTGGGGCGATCCGTCCGGTAGGCGGTCCATATCGACGGCGTGACTTGGAGGACGAACGCTGCCGTGAGCAGCGTTCCCAGACCGGCGCTCCCTGCGACGCTGAATGCCGCGCCCAGAAGCGTGATCCACGTGCCGATCAGCACGGTCGGCCGGGCCTTTGCCTGGCCGCGCAGGAACAGCATCGTCGCGAGCGTGCCGGCGAGGAGCGTCGCGGAGGAGGACGGCACCAGCGCCGTCCAATACCGCGACAGCGCGAAGTAGACGAGCCAGGCAGCATTGTTGATGCTGGTCAGCGTCGCCCACGACCACGAGACGCCGACGGCGTCGTCCGTCGCGCGCAACTTGATGATCTGCGGTAGGAACTGGGGAATCGCGAACGCCGCGGCGGCGATTGGCAGATAGTCGAGCACCATCACTTCTCGGCCTCCAGCTCGAACGGATGTGTTACAGCAAAACTACGTCAGCGTCGTCGGCGCTTTCTCGCAGATTTCCGCTAGAAAAGCCCGTCTTCTGCAATGATCTTCGCCGTGGACACCATTGACCGAAAGATCATTGCGGAACTCGAAGCGGAGGGACGGCTCAGTGTCACCGCGCTCGCCGACCGCGTCAGGCTCAGCGCCGCCGCCTGCCATCGTCGGCTGCGCGAGTTGGAACGGACGGGAGTAGTCCGCGGGTATCGAGGCGTCGTCGATCCCGCGGCGCTCGGCCTCGGCTTCGAGGTCCTCGTGTACGTGACGATGGAGCGCGAAGACGCGGCGACGATTGCGGAATTCGAGAGCGGTCTGGCGAACGTCCCCGAGGTGCGTCATGCAGAACGGCTTTTCGGAGACCCTGACTACCTCGTCCGCGTCGCCACCTCCGACATCGACGCCTATCAGAGGCTTCGGGACGAGAAGCTTGCGACCTTGCCGGGGGTACAACGGATGACGTCGACGATCGTGATGAAACGCGTCGTCGATGAACGCCCCTTCCCTCGCCCCGCCTAGCTGGCCTTCGGCGCCGAGGTCAAGTCGACGACAACACCCTTCAGGTAGGCCCGCTTGGCGACCTCGGCCTGCCGGTCGGCAACGACACCGGCGGCGCCCTGTGCCACGGCGAGGCTCGTGATGTCGGCGTCGTAAGTCATGAGCTGGTGCAGCTCGCTCCCGTGCCCCGAGAACGCGATCACGGCAAAGTCGTCCTCGGAACAGCCCTTTAGATCGTCTAGGTGACCCAGGATTGCGGCGCGCGTCGCCCGCTCGGAGGCCAGAAGCTCGCCGCCGTCGCCCGAACGTGTCCGCAAACAGAGAATGGAGGGCGGACGCGTCTCGTTCGGCGCAGGTCAACCAACTAATCCCATCCGACGCATAGCGGTCGATGCCGATGAAGAGCCCGCGGAACATCGCACGCTTTTTGGCTACCACCGCTCCGAATGTAACCGCGGGATACGACGGGTCTCTCCCGCCTCGAGGGTCCGTAGGCCCTACCGGAATCGGACTTCTCGACCCGGGAGCTCCATAAACGGCTCGATACCCACTGCACGCTGGAGCCCATGCAAGTGCGTCAGAGCGAAAAACCCGCGCTTAGCACGGGTTTTGCAGAGCCTCTGACGGACTCGAACCGTCGACCCCCTTCTTACCATGGAGGATTCGACCGTGGCTTCTGGATGCCGGAATAGCGCTACCGACGGCGCTTTCCCTGCAATCCGGCTGGTTCGTTCGTCAGCGCACCTCTTCCTCGAGGCGCCCTGACTCTCCCCGAGAAGCCTTGAACCTGTCCCCAAGACCTGTCCCCATGAGACCGGCTGGCACCAATCGTCGACGCTGTCTCGCAACCTCCAGCGACGGATCCGAGTGGTTGACTCGCTCAGCGAGGCCATCGTGAGTTGATCGCGAGGTGAGCCAGGGTCCGCGCGAGAGGGGGAGCCGGCCCCTTCTGAGGTCGCGGCCACGGAGCCGTTGGCTTCTGAGGTCGCGGCCACGGAGCCGTTGGCGTCTAACCGTGGTGCTGCTCGCGGGCGAGCCCGGTAAGGCCTTGGTAGTCCTCCGCGCAGGCCGGGCAGTTGCGCAAGTGCTTTGCTACTGCCGGAAGGAGGCCGTCGACGTCGAGGCCGGCGAGCTCGCCCTCCACGTACTCGGCGAGGAGCGCGAGTGTTCCTTCGCAGCCGGCATCTGCTCCGGAGGTCCCGAGCAGGCGCGTGACCAGATCGCGTTCGCTCACTGTGTTCCCTCCTGGTCGAGGTGACCCTCGCGTTCGAGGCGGCGACGCAGCTTTGTGCGGGCGTCGTGGAGCACCTTGTACACCGCGCCGCGGCTCGACCGCAGTTGGCCGGCCACGACGTCGATCTGCGTGTCGTTCAATGCGACGGCGACAAAGACTTCGCGTTGCCGCGGCGTTAGCTCCTGCGCGACCGCGCGCCGCAGGGCGCTTAGCAGCTCTGCCGACTCGACGCGTGACTGGGCCGCGTCTGCGCCCTCGGCGAGCCGCTCCCAGGTCGCGTCGTCGTCGGCGGTGGGGATGCGGCCCTGGCGCCATGCGTGCCGGCGGAGCTTCACCGAGATCTCGAAGATCACAAACGCGTATGCCCAGGTCGTGAAGCGACTGCCGCCGCGGTAACCGTCGAGCTTTCTTGTCACCGCGAAGACGGCGTCGTCGGCTGCCTGGCGGCAGAGGTCGTCGAGCTCGGCCCCGCCGATCTCCGGGTAGAGATGCTGGCGGCGTCCAGCCTCGGTGTACGCGGCTCGAAGCAGGAGGTCGTGCAGGCGCTCGAGCGCTCGAGCGTGCTCGACTCCCGTCGCGCCCAGAGCGTCGACCCACGCGCGCGACTCGAGGTCGAGCTGCCCCGGCATCGAGGCCGAGCCGATCTGGGTCCGCTCCGATTCCTTCAACGAGAGGAGCGTAGTCATGCCTCGTCAGCGTCCTCGGCAGTGACCTTCTTACGGAGCTCCGCGTAAGGACCGCGCCCATCCGGACGCATACCGCCTGTCACACGACACGACAACGGGGAGGAGTCACATGGTCACCCACCAGACAGTGCAGGTCGACGGGCTGAACGTCTTCTACCGCGAGGCCGGCGATCCGGCGAGCCCGAAGCTGCTGCTGCTCGGCGGCTTCCCCGCCTCCTCGCACCAGTTCCGCAACCTGATTCCGGCGCTCGCCGACCGCTTCCACGTTCTCTCCCCCGACTATCCGGGCTTCGGCAACAGCGACATGCCGGAGGAGTTCGAGTACACGTTTGACCGGCTGTCCGAGATCGTCGAGGGCTTGCTCGAGCAGACCGGTTTCTATCCGTTCGGGCTCTACCACCAGGACTACGGCGGCCCGATCGGGAACCGCATCGTCGGCCGCCACCCCGACTGGCTCGAGTGGCAGGTGATCCAGAACTCGAACGCCTACGAGGAGGGCTTTACCGCCGCCTGGGACGGCATCCGGCACGCGCTCTGGGTCAACCGCAGCCCCGAGACCGAGGCGCCGCTCGCGCCCTTCCTCGAGCTCGACGGGGTCAAGCTTGTCTACACACACGGACACCGCGATCCTGAGCGGATCAGCCCCGACAACTGGAACATGGATCTGCATTTCCTCGAGCGCCCCAATGCACGCAAGGTCCAGGTCGACCTCCTCTACGACTACCGCACCAACGTCGACCTGTATCCGCAGTGGCAGGCGTTCCTCCGGGAGCGGCAGCCGAAGACGCTCATCCTTTGGGGCGAAAACGACATCTTCTTCACGCCCGAAGGCGGCCGCGCCTACCTGCGCGACCTGCCCGACGCCGAGCTGCACATGCTCGACAGCGGCCACTTCGCCGTCGAGGACACCCTCGAAGAGATCGTGGCGCACATCAACCGATTCCACGCCGAGCAGATCGTCGGCCGCGCCAGCGCAGCGGCACCGGCGGCGGGCACGCGGTGAGGGTTGTCTCCGTCAACGTCGGTCTCCCGCGCGAGGTGGTCTGGAGGGGAAAACCGGTCACGACCGGGATCTACAAGGAGCCGGTTACCGGCCGCGTGCCTCTGCGCAGGACCAACCTCGACGGCGACCGCCAGGCCGATCTCCGTGTCCACGGCGGCGCGGAGAAGGCCGTCTACGCCTACCCGTCGGAGTTCTACGAGCTCTGGTCGCGCGAGCGGCCGGAGCTCGTCTTCGGCCCGGGCACCTTCGGCGAGAACCTGACCACCGAGGGGCTGCTCGATGGCGACGTCAGCATCGGCGACCGCTTCCGATTTGGCACGGCAGAACTCGTCGTGACCCAGCCGCGCCTACCCTGCTTCAAGCTCGGGATCAAGATGGGGCGCGAGGAGTTCGTGACCGAGTTCCTCGAGCGAGGACTCTACGGCTTCTACCTCGCCGTCGCCCGCGAGGGCGATGTCGAAGCCGGCGATCCCATAGTCGCCCTGAGCCGCGACCCGCATGGCTTCGGCGTCAACGAGCTCGCGCGGCTTTACGTCCGCGACCGCAACGACGTCGAGAGTATGCGACGCGCGGCTGAGCTCGACGTGCTCCCGGAGAGCTGGCGCAACTACTTCCGCAAGCGCATCGACGTACGGACGGCGTGAAGCCTTCAGGCGCCGACGTGCAGCACGCCTTGCCCGAGCTCTCTCGAGCCAGCAGCGACTCGATCGCGCGGCCGACGTCCGGCCAGGGTGCCTCGAGCTCCACCGGTGCAACGCGTCGATCGCCGACTGCTCCTCATTCGCGCCGCTCAGGAATCGCTTACGTCGCGCCACCGGGCAAGTAGCCGGACCGCGACTCGTCCTC
>JBKPRD010000199.1:0-12318 GCA_046734415.1 Actinomycetota bacterium
AGCTGACCGTGGCCGTCGACAGCCTGACTTCCGCCGAAGGTCTCTCGGCCGCCCTGAATCGACGCGGGGTGACAGCTGAGCTCCTGGTCGAGCTCGACGTCGGTCTACACCGCACCGGCCAAACGTCCGCCGCCGGAGCGCTCGAGCTCGCACGAGCGCTATCGACGTTGCCAGCAGTGGAGGTCGCCGGCCTCAGCTGCTACCCCGGCCATGCGCGAGAAGATCCCGACACCATCGGACCGGTGGTCGAGGCGGTGGACGCGATGCTCCGGGAGACCCGGGATGCCTTTACGGCGGCTGGGATTCGTTGCGACCGCATCTCCGGCGGCTCGACGCCGACGCGCTACGCCACCCACACAACCTGCGTCAACGAGTTGCGAGCCGGCACCTACGCGCTGCTCGACCGGGTCGACGCTGCGGCGGAGCCCCACCTTGGCCTCGAAGCGTGCGCTCTGTCCGTCGCGGTCACGGTTGTCTCTGACAGCGTCCGCGGGCAGATCGTCATTGACGCGGGGTCGAAGACCTTCACCTCTGATCCACATCCGGACGGTGGTCACGGCTTCGTCGTCGGCTGGCCGGAGGCGCGCCTGCACACACTGAACGAGGAGCACGGCTACGTGGACGTGCGTGGATTCGATGAGCGCCCACGGCTCGGCAACCGCCTGCAGGTCATTCCCAACCACGCGTGCGGGTGCGTCAACCTGCACGACGGACTGTTCGGGGTGCGCGACGGTGTGGTCGAGCGAGTCGTTCTCGTCGCCGCACGCGGTCTCGTCCGATAACGCCTAATCTCGTGCGTATGGCCGCAATACCCGGCGCGGCATGCTGCAGTACGCGGTGTACTGCGTGTTGCTGATCTGCGCGATCCGGGCATCTGCCACCATCGCGAGCAGGAGCGCCGCCTTCGGCCTCGGCAGCTCGTAGTCCTCGACCACCCAGTTCAGAAGCTCGCGGAAGGCCTGGCGCGCGCTCCACTCCAAGGGCGTACCGGACACGAGCGTCATCAGGCGTTCTGCGGTCTCGATCCGCGGCCATTCCAGAGAAGCCGGCCGCTGCCGCGGCTCTGCGCTGGCCGTGACGAGCGCACCCACCTCGGGCGGCGCGACGATCTCACCGTCGCCCATGAGCGCCTTGCAGTCTCCGAAGTAGAGGCCTCCTCCCTCATGCTCCACCGGCAGCACGAGCGTGGCGCCGGCGCGCAGCTCGCGGCAGTCGAGGTTGCCCCCGTAGCGGCCCTGCAGCATCGCGTGCACCTCGCCCTCCTCGGGTGCGACGGCCAGGCACCCGATCAGCGGCTGTGTGGAGAGCGTCGTGCTTTCGTCGAACCGCAGGACGCCATCTTCCGCCGGAAACAGCTCACAAGCGGTCTCGTCGTCCCACCACTCGAGCGGCTCGGGCGCCGTATACGCCCCGTAGACGACGATACCGGGCGTCACGACCTCGACGGCGTGGACGGTCACCGCGACTGCCCCGTCCGCCCTGGCGCCTTCGACGGAGATCGGCCCGGTGACGGCCCACTTGTGCGCCTCCGCCTCTGCATGGCGCTCGGGCGTGAAATCCGAGGGCGAATGGAAGTACCCGGACCAGCCCTCGACCGACTCGACCTCGAACACCTCCCCGGGCTGGACGGTGCCGATCGACGCATGCTCCGGGCTATAGGCGTATTTCGCGTCGCTGGCGGGGAAGCGCTGCACTGCGGCGGCCGATTATATTTTTTCGCGTCCGAGCGGAGGCGCCCGTGCAACGACTCACCGATCAGGTCGCAATCGTGACGGGCGGTGCGCAGGGCGTCGGCCGCGGCATCGCCTCAGTCCTTGCCGCCGAAGGAGCCACAGTCGTGATCGCGGATCTCGACGGCCGCTTGGCAGAGTCGACGGCTGCTGCGCTTCGAGACGACGGGTTGGACGCACGTGCGGTAACGACCGACGTCACCGATCGGGACTCGGTCGACGCCATGGTGGCTCTCGTGATGGGAGAAGACGGTCGCATCGACATCCTGGCTGCAAACGCCGGCATCTACCCGACCGCTTCGATTCATGCCATTGACGACGAATTGTGGGATCGCGTGATGGACGTCAACGTCAAAGGAGCCGTCCACGTCGTCCAGGCTTGTACACCGACGATGGTTTCGCGACGATACGGCCGAATCGTGCTCACGTCATCGATCACCGGGGCCGTGACCGGCCAGCCGGGATTCGCTCACTACGGTGCCTCGAAGGCCGCCATGCTCGGCTTCATGCGCTCCGCGGCAGTCGAGTTGGGGACCAGCGGCGTGACAGTCAATGCCGTGCTCCCCGGGAACGTCCGAACGCCGGGCTTCGACGACTTGGGCGAGGACCACCAGCGTCGTATGCTCGCGGCGATTCCGATGAGGCGCTACGCCGAGCCGGAGGACGTCGGTTGGGCGGTCCGCTTCCTCGCCTCACTGGAGGCCGGATACATCACCGGCCAAACGCTGATCGTGGACGGGGGCCAGGTCCTCCCCGAAGGCCCCGGTTGACTGGTGCAGCATGCTCCGTGAAACTCGAGCACAACAAGCGGCAGCCACGAGGAGCGGAGGGCCAATGACAAGGAAGCACGTGGTGGGAGCGCTCTGCGCATTGCTTGCGGTCGGCGCGGCAGCATTCGTGACGAGCGCGAACTCGGGGACGGCGCGACCAGGCGACGACCCGAACAACGCCAACCTGACGTACTGGTACTGGGCCGAGAGTGACGCGCCCGGAGCCAACGGCTGGCTCAAGAAGGAAGTCGCTCTCTACGAAAAGGCGCACCCGAAGGTGAAGATCACGATCGTCCTGCAGTCCACCGACACGCTGACCTCGTCATTCACGACCGCGTCCCAGACCAAGAGCGGGCCCGACATCGCGACACAGTGGGCGACGCTGCCGGTGCTGGCACCGGCCTGGAACGGTGCCAGCGTGCCAATCTCCGACTACGTGCCGGCCAGCGAGATCAAGAACTGGATCGGTACGGCGGAGAACAAGTCGGGCGGGAAGATCTGGGCGATGCCCCAGTATCTGCTCGGCATCCCCTTTATCTGGAACAAGGCGATGTTCAAGAAGGCCGGCCTGAACCCGAACATAGGACCGAAGACCTGGGCGCAGTTCCTGGCCGACGCCAAGAAGCTCAAGGCAGCCGGCTTTACGCCGTTCGGTATGGGCAACAAGGACGGGTACGGCGGGGCCTGGTTCTTCTCGCTGATCGGCAAGCAGAACCTCAACTCGATCAACGAGCTGAAGGCCGTCGTGATCGGCAAGGCCAGCTTCTCAGAGCCGAAGTACTCGGCCTTCTACAACCTGCTCGCCGACCTCAAGAAGAAGGGGTATCTCAACTCCGACGTCGCCTCGATCAGCTTCGATCAAGGCCTAAACCTCTTCGAACGGAAGAAGGTGGCGATGTCCTGGGTCACCGACGGCCACGTCACGAGTGCGGCCAAGAGGCTCGGGGGAGCAAGAGCGATGGGCATCGGTCGCATCCCGGTCTGGGGAAAGGGCAAGCTCGCGACGAGCTACGACACGACGCAGTCTTCGTCTGCGTTCATCACGTCGTGGTCGAAGCATCCGCGCGCTGCGGCGCAGTTCCTGATGTTCCTCCATACCCCCCGGGCACTCAGGGCCTGGTACAGGGCCACAGGAGTGTTCCCGGCAGACAAGCGCTTCCCGGCCTCCCTGGTGAAGGACCCGATCGCCAAGAAGCAACTCGCGCTCAACCTATCGCCGGTCTCGGTCTGGCCCGAGAATTTCCTGCCGCCACAGGTCGACGGCAACGCCGATCTTCCTGCGGGCACCATGATCACGTCCGGCTCCGGCACTCCTGCCGACGCAATCAAGCTGTGGGACCGCGAGATCAAGAAGTGGAAGGCCCAGCACCCGGACGAGTACAAGAACTACGCCAAGTGGGCCGCAGGAGGCTAGGCGAGACGCAGTCCGAGGGCACCCGCCGTCGTCGACGGCGGCGGCGGGTGCTCTGGCCCTACCTCTACGCACTGCCCGCGGCCGCCGCCATGGCGTTCGCCTTCGGCTACCCGCTCGTGCAGGTCGTCCGCGACAGCTTGTACGCGGGCAACTTCGCCTCGCCGATCTGGGTCGGCCTCGACAACTACAAGGGAGTGGTCTCAGACCCGGTCTTCCGCCAGTCGCTGTTCAACAACCTCAGGCTCCTGCTGGCGGTGCCCGTAATGGTCGGGCTCGGTCTCCTGATCGCGCTCGTGCTCAACGACCGCATCCGAGGGGGACGCCACTACCAGGGGATCATCTTTCTGCCCTACGTGCTGCCGGCGACCGCGATCGGCATCGCGTTCTCCTTCCTGCTGCAGGAGAACGGCGTGCTCAACACGGCCTTGCGCGACGCGCACCTGGGAGTGCTCGCCCAGGACTGGCTGGGCGACTCGCACCTAGCCCTGGTCTCGGTCGGCGGGCTGGTGATCTGGCAGCAGCTCGGTTTCGGAGTCGTCGTCCTCACCGCGGCGTTGCTCTCCCTGCCGCCGGAGACGGCCGAGGCCGCGCGCATCGACGGCGCGCGCTGGTGGACCCTGCAGCTTCGGGTGATCGTGCCTCAGATCCGCCCGATCATCCTGCTGCTAACGGTCATCCAGGTGATCACGGTCATCTCCTGGGTGTTCAACTACGTCTACGTGCTCACAGCGGGCGGCCCAGGCTACGCCTCGAGCGTCATGGAGTACTACATCTGGCGGAGCTTCTCGAACGGAGCAAACGGTACGGCGGCGAGCGTGGCCGTGATGCTGCTCGGCATGGCTAGCGTGCTGATCGGACTGTCCCTGTGGGTCCGTAAACGGATCGTGACGACGTGAGAGCCAACGGCAGCGAGCGGCTCGATCGACCCGTCGCACTCCCCGCCCGAGCGCGTCCAACCCATGTGCGGCCGAGACGGAGCGCACGCCTCGTGGGGTTGCTGGGGCGGCACGCGCTCCTCATCATCATCTGCCTGGCGGCGCTCTACCCGCTCTGGTTCATCGTCTCGACGGCGATCAGGAGCAACGCCGACTACCAGCTCAACCCGACTGGCTTCCCCGCTCACCCGACGCTGGGCTCGCTGCGCGCGATGCTGCTCGACGAGCCCCTACCCCGCTGGATGTGGAACAGCTTCCTCGTCACGGTCTCCTCGGTCGCCCTCTCCACGCTGGTTGCGCTGCTGGCCGCCTACGCGGCCGCGTTCGGCCGCTTCCGCGGACATCGGATCTTCCTCTCCACGAGCGTCGCCCTGATGGTGGTGCCACCCGTGACACTGGTTGTCCCGATGTTCGTGCTCATGGTCGACACCGGCTGGATCAACCACCTGCAATCGGTCATCGTCTTCTACACCGGCCTCCTGGTTCCATTCGCGATCTTCTTCCTGGCGAACTTCTTCCGCACCGTCCCGCAGGAGCTGATCGAGGCGGCCGCTGTCGAGGGCGCCCGGCCGTTCACCGTGCTCCGGCGCGTCGTCATGCCACTCTCAGGTGCGGCGACGTTCACTCTCGTCGTTGTGCAGGCGATCTGGGTGTGGAACGAGCTCTTGATCGCGCTCCTCTTCCTGCAGAACGAGAACTCGCGGACCCTGATGGCCGGTCTGACGCAGTTCCAGGGCCGCTTCTCGACGAACGAACCGCTCATTCTCTCGGGCGCGCTGCTGTCGATCCTGCCGGTAGTCGTCCTCTATCTGTCGGGGCAGCGGTTCTTCGTCCGTGGGCTGACAGCCGGCATCGGGAAGTAGCGCGAGCGCCGTTTACCTGCTCGTCGAGAGCAGGGTCTCGCTTGTCCGGACATCGAAGAAGTGAAACGTCGAGGGATCCACCACGAGCTGCAGCCGAGCGCCCACCTGCGCCGACGTAATCGCCTCGACCCGGGCGGTAAAGAAGGCGTCTTCCTCGGCCAGCAGGGTCGCCTCGTCCTCGGCGGCGATACGCGACTCGAGCGTGACGCGCGGAGCCGCAACGTGGAAGAAGACGAAGGCATCAGAGCCGAGCTCCTCGAGGACATCGACCATGACTTCGATCCGGGGCAGCTGTGGTCGGCCGTGGGCAGCGTCGTCGAATGCTTCCGGGCGGATGCCGAGGACGACCCGATCGACACCGGGGGGCGGGCGTCGGTTTGAATCGAGAGGCACCCGAAACTGGCCGAACGAGACCGTGCCTCCGTCCACGGTTGCCTCCACGAGGTTCATCGAGGGGGAGCCGATGAACGTCCCAACGAAGAGATCTTTCGGGGCCTGGTAGAGCTGCTGTGGCACATCGACCTGGACGATTCGGCCGTCCCGCATGACTGCCACCCGATGGCCGAGCGTCATCGCCTCCGTCTGATCGTGCGTCACGTAGATGCTGGTGACAGCGAGCCGCGCATGCAGCTGCGCGAGCGACGCGCGCATGCCGACGCGCAGCTTGGCGTCGAGGTTCGAGAGGGGCTCGTCCATCAGGAACGCCTTCGGCTCGCGGATGATCGCCCGGCCCATCGCCACGCGCTGACGCTGCCCGCCGGAGAGGTACGCAGGCTTGCGGTCGAGCAAGTCCTGGAGCCCTAGCAGCGCAGCGACCTCCTGCACCCGGTCTGCGATCTCGCGCTTCGGCGTCCGGCGAACGCTGAGTCCGAAGCCCAGGTTCTCGCGCACGTTCATGTGCGGATAGAGGGCGTAGTTCTGGAAGACCATCGCGATGTCGCGATCGGGCGGCTCGTAGTCCGTCACGTCCACTCCGCCGATGGAGATCGCGCCATCCGTGACTTCCTCGAGGCCGGCGATCATCCGCAAGAGTGTCGACTTCCCGCAACCCGACGGCCCCACGAGCACCATGAACTCGCCATCTGCGACCGTCAGCGTGACGTCGTCCACAGCGCGGACCCCGCCGGCGAACTCCTTCGTCACGTGGTCGAGCTCAATTGCTGCCATGAGGAGAGGTCAGTACCCGGCCTGCATCGTGCCCATGACGTCCACCCGCGCCTTGAACGCCATGTAGCCAGCGTCGACTGGAAAGACAGTGCCAGTGACTGCAGCAGATTCGTCGCTCGCGAGGTAGACGACGAAGGGCGCGATCTGCTCGGGCGTCGGAATCGGGAGGATGTGCAGGCTCTCGATCGTCGTTCGTGCGCTCGGGTCGTCCAGCCAGACCATCTGCGGCTCCGTCGAGACGAAGCTCGGCGCGATGGCGTTGACGCGCACTCCATCCTGTCCCACCCCGGCCGCAAAGGACCGGACCATCGACGTCACGCCGCCCTTGGCCGCCGTGTACGAGTCGAGGCCGGAACAACCCACGAGGGCGTCAACCGTGCTCGAGACGATGATCGAGCCTGAGCCTTGAGCGATCATCTCTCGGCCCGCGTGCTTGAGAACCAGAAACGTGCCTGTGAGGTGGATGTCGATCATGCGGTACCAGACATCGTCGTCTAGCTCTGTCAGGCGCTTGTCGCTGGTGTTGACGAAATGGACGTCGGCGGCGCAGTGGTAGAGGGCGTCGAGGCGGCCGAAGCGAGAGACGGTCTCTGCGACGACACCCTGAACCAGCTGGGGAGCGGTCACGTCCACGTGCATCGCAGCGGCCGTGCCGCCGCCGTCCGTGATCGAAGCGGCCACTGCCTCGGCGCGCTCGAGCGCAATGTCCGAGACTGCGACCGCCGCACCCTCAGCCGCCATGGCGACCGCACCAGCTCGCCCCATCCCGGACCCCCCGCCTACCACGAGCGCGACCTTGCCCTGCAAGCGGCCAGGCTTCATCGTTCCTCCTTCGCGAGCTGATAGTCCTGCCAGGGCAGGTACTGGCCCTCGATGCTGTACCGGCCAGCCGCCTCGGCGACCAGCTCCTCGTCGACGTCGACGCCGAGGCCCGGGCCCTCGATTGTGCCCCATTTCGGGCCGGTCGCAATCGGGATCGGCTCAGTGAGGACGTCGTGCTCCATGAGATGCGCAGTCTGCTGGTGACCCTCCACGCCGTTCGGCAACGTCAAGACGACATGGTGGCTAGCTGCCGCCGCGAGCCCGAGCTCCCCGTGAGTGTGCTTGCAGACCTGAAGCCCCTCGAGGTGCGCGAGCCAAGAGAGTCGGTGAAAGCTCTCGATCGATCCAACCCAATAGGGGGAAAAGCAATACACGTCTGCGTCTCGCGCCTTGATGCGAGCGTAGGCGTCTGCCTCCGACCAGAGGCCTTCGTTGGCGCAGACAGCCGTGTCGACGCGGGCCCGCACCTCTGCAAGCTGCCCGACCGGATGATCGCGGACAGGTTGCTCCACGAAGTCGATCTCGTACTCGCTCATGGCCCGGAGATTCCGCAGGGCCCGTGCGACCGTCCAGCTTCCGTTCGCATCGATCCGCAGCCGGGGCTCAGGACCCAGCTGCGCGCGTACCGCCGAGACCATCTCGAGGTCCTCTGCGTCGTCGAGACCGACCTTCAGATAGAAGACCTCGAAGCCGGCCGTGAGGCCTTCTTCGATCTGCGCGCGAAGGCTCTCTCGCGAGCCACGAGCGAGGTAGTAGAAGTACGTGGCCTCCTTCTCCTGGAGCCCGCCCAGGAGTCGCCATAGCGGCTGTCCGCACGCTCGGCCACAGATGTCCCATAGGGCCATATCGATTCCTGCCCAGGCGAAGTTGCCTGTTCCGGAGCGGAACTGCCAGAGGCCGTGTGTGAACGCATCGCGCCGCATCGCCTCACGGTTCCAGGGATCACGTCCGAGGACAAAGGGCGTCATGGAGCGGAGCGCAGCTTCGACGGACGCGGTATCGGCACCGCAGCACGATTCGCCCCACCCGATGTGACCCTCGTCCGTCGTCAGCTTCACGAGCACGTCGCTGACTCCGTCGCGTGCGACCTGTGAGCTGACTTCTCGGTGCCGGTAGGGGACGCTGACCGGAATTGCCTCGAGTGTCGCGACCTTCACGCGGGCCTCACAGCGTGTGCTCGAAGTGCGTGAGGATCTCGTTGTCTCGGGTTCCCACTCGAAAGACGTGCTCGAGGCGGATGCCTCCCCACCCGGCCTGATAGATCGCAGGCTCCAGCGCCAGCACCATCCCCTCCTCGATTCGCAGGTCGTTGTACGGCGTGATCCGCGGCTCCTCCGACCAGGCCGCCCCGATTCCATGGCCGGTGTGGTGCGAATAGGTGGGTCCTTGCTCGGAGAGCAGATCGCGCACCTTCCGGTCGACGTCCTTTGCCACTGCCCCCGGACGACAGAGCGAAATGCCTTCGGCGAGTGCGCGTCGGATGGCGTCGAAGCGACGTCGCGTCTCCGAATCTGGACGGCCGACATAGACAGCGTTTGCAGTATCCGACCAGGCGCCGTCGATCCAGGGGGACGTGTCGGTGAGAACGAGATCGCCCTGTTGCACTACGCGCTCGGTCGCGACACCACCCCCAGTCGCTGTAGCGGCAGACCCTGTGCTGACGGTGAGGATGGCCGGCACGCGACGACCGGCTTCCCGGAACATCGCAGCTGCGGCCAATCCCGCGAGCTCGGCTTCGCTGACGCCGGGCGCGGCATGCTCTTTGACCGCCTCCTGAACCACATCTGCAAGCCGAGACGCCCGGCGGATCGCTTCAAGCCTTGGAGCGGAGGCGACCCGCCGTGAGGACGCAACCGCCGCATCGCAGGCGACCGCCGTCCGGCCGGCCTGTCGAAGCCAGCCCGCGACTTCCAACGGAAGATGCATCGCCTCGACTCCGATGGAACCTGGTGCGATTCCAGCCTCATCGAGAGCCCGGACGAGGGTGGTGCGCAGCTCGCCTGCTGGATCGGGCTGACGCTCGAAGTCGTACGACCTGTAGGTGACCACTTGTGCGCCACACTCCCGCACATCCTGACCGTGGAAGTCGGCGACGACGAGGATCGCTTCTTCGGGACCAAGGCAGAGGAGCGCGGGTATCGCCACAAATGGGTTCGAGACAGGCCAGTCCTCAACCGGCGTCTCGAAGCACCCAAGGTGTGCAAGCGTCTGAGGGTGTGAGAGCACAGCCTGCGAATGACCGCTTGCCTCGAGGGCGCTACGCAGACTGTCGACTGGTTCGGAGGACTCCACGGTCAGAGGAACTGAGCTTCCCGAGCATGCTCCTGTCGCTGAGAAGGTAGAGCCTATTCGGCCCGAGCTGGACGCGTCCTACCAGCGGTTTCCTAAACCGCGTGCGCAAGTTCGATTCTTGCCCGGGACATAGCTTCAGGCCCACGTTCCAAAGCCGGCTTCGCTCAAGCGTTCTCTTGACCACGGCGCGAAGCGGTGTAACACTCGCCGTCGGCTGCGAAGGGGGCTACTCGGTCGGTGTCGTCCACGAGTTTGGCTGCGGCATGGATGGGCTCGGCCGGCGAGCCGGGCGACCTCAATGGCTGAAAAGGGTCTGCTGGAGCGGGACCTCCGGCGAGAGGTCGAGCGGACGCGCGTCGTCGCCATCGTCGGGGCGGGCGTATCCGTCGGTGCAACACGCGGGAGCTCGGTTGCTTCGTGGACTGGATTACTTGAGCACGGCATCTCGCGCTGCGAGCAGCTGTACCTGACGCTTCCCGACGGCTGGGGCGAGGCGCTCCGGGCGAAGCTGCGCTCCGGCGACGTCGAGGACCTGCTCGCGGCCGCCGAAGAGGTCGGTGCCAGGCTCGGCGCACCGACCGGCGGCGAATACCGGCGTTGGCTGCGCGAGACCGTAGGGGCGCTCCAGGTAGGGGATACGAGCGTCATCGAGGCACTGCGTGATCTGGCGATTCCGATCGCCACAACGAACTACGACTCCCTCCTCGAGGACGTTACGGGCTTCGACCCCGTCACCTGGAGAGACGACGATCGCATGGTCCGCGTCCTGCGTCGGGATGAGGCGGGCATCCTCCACTTGCACGGTCACTGGGAGGACGCCGACTCCGTCGTCCTCGGGATGCACTCCTACGAGGAAGTTCTGGGAGCTGCGCGCGCGCAGTTTCTCCAGCAGGCGATCACAGCCTTCAACTCCTTGCTGTTCGTCGGCTGCGGCGAGGGCCTCAAGGATCCGAACTTCGGAGCCCTCCGGCGCTGGCTCGTCCAGTTCGGCGGCTGGGAGTATCGGCACTTCCGTCTCGCGCTCCAGAGCGAGGCTCGGGCGGTCGCTGCAGAGCACGAAGCTTCGGAGCGCATCGCCGTCATCCCCTACGGCAGCAAGCACGATGATCTCGCGCCGTTCCTGCGCAGGCTGCGCCCCGCCCGACCGGGGCTCGAGCCGTCCGAGCGGGCGGGGCCGTCCTCGTGGCTGCGGCGCCACCTCCGGCTCGTTGCCGCGGGCGCCGGACTTCTTGTCGCAGCAGCCGTCCTCGCCGTTCTCCTAATCCCGAGCGAAGGCGCAGGCAGATCAGATCGTCCGGCGAGAATCGCCGTCGGTGACGCGGCAACGGGCGGACTCGGCAAGTCGGGTGAAGTCGATGCCTATTCCTTCAGGGGTGAGGGTCGAAGAGTCAGCCTCGTCAGCCAGCCAGTGGCGGGAAACTGCCCGAGCTTCGGCACGATCGGCTGGAAGCTCGTCCACGAAGCCAGCGGCGAGACCGTCTTCGACCAGTGGATGCAGTGCAATGAGCCCTTCGGCCCACTCGGCTACACGCTGAAGCGCGGCGCCTACACGCTCACGGTCTACGCGGCCAAGGGCGCCTCGGGCTCGTATCGATTCACGCTCATTCCCGTCACCGAGCAGCACTTCACGACGATTGGCGCCGGCACCGCGGTCCGGGACGGAAAGCCGACCGCGGGCGCGGGCGAGCTCGCGCAGCCGGGGGAGCTGGACGTCTACTCCCTCAGCGGGGAGGGGCGAAGGATCAGCCTGGTCAGCCAGCCGGTGGCGGGAAACTGCCCGAGCTTCGGCACGATCGGCTGGTCGCTCGTCTCGGAGGCGAGCGGGGAGACCCTCTTCGACCGGTGGATGCAGTGCGACGAGCCCTTCGGCCCACTCGGCCGCACCCTGGATCGCGACCCGTACACGCTCACGATCTACGGGGCCAAGGGCGCCACGGGCTCGTATCGCTTCACGGTGCTTCCCGTCACCGAGCAGCGCTTCTCGATCGGTGTCGGCGACACGGTGCGAAACGGACAGCCGAGGCCGGGCGCGGGCGAGCTCGCGGAGCCGGGTGAGCTGGACGTCTACTCCTTCAGCGGTCAGGGCAAGATAGTGCGCCTGGTCAGCCAGCCGGTGGCGGGAAACTGCCCGAGCTTCGGCACGATCGGCTGGAAGCTCGTCTCCGGGATGAGCGGCGAGACCCTCTTCGACCAATGGATGCAGTGCGGCGAACCCCTCGGCCAGAAGGGTTACGACCTGAAGTCAGGCACGTACACGCTGATCGTCTACGCCGCGAAGGGCCTCACCGGACGCTACCGCTTCAGCCTGGGCAGGGGTTGAGAGAT
>JBKPRD010000200.1:0-4561 GCA_046734415.1 Actinomycetota bacterium
GGTACTCGTTCCTGTTCATGCGCGCCAGTGGTGCCCAGCTCAGCGAGATCACCAAGCTCATTGACGCAGGAGTTCTCCGCCCCATCGTCGAGCAGACTTACCCGTTCGCCGAGGCCCCGCAGGCCCTCGCGCACGTGGAAGCCGGCCGGAGCAAGGGCAAGGTCGTCATCACGATGGCTTGAGGCCGGGCGCTCGGGAGACCACTGGGGGACCGAGCAACGGAGCATCATGAAGGGCAAGGCAGACCGCGTGGCACTCGTAACGGGTGCGTCGCTATCGCACTGCGGTGGGACCATTCGTGGGACCAAACGCAGCGATACGCACCTTGCTCCAGCGGGTCCGAGCGGGTACGCAGGCCAGCCAGAAAGTGGCTTGAACAGCGGCAGAATGCGCCAGCTCGACCTTTGCGGCTAGTCGCTTCACACGCGAGAGGACGTTGGCTCGAACCCAACCGCGCCCACTATTTGTCTGGGCTTGACAGCGGCTGCGAAAGCGTGAGCGATCGGTCTCCGACGTCACTACTCACCCGTTAGACAGGCGAGCCCCGGAACCGCGCCCGCAAGTTTCGCCTCGGCCCGCCCCAGGCTTCTCACCTCCGCACGGAGCCGTGGCTCTTCACGTTCAACCGCCAGGGCCGCATCGCGGGACGCCTGGGAGGGTCGTTTGGCGTCAACGAGTTCAAGCAGGCGCTCGTTGCCGCGCGCTCATCATGCTCGGTAACACGCCTCACGGCACAATGACAATCACGAAGTTGAGGTGAATGCCCGGCGCGTCGGCGGCGGGTCCGTCGACAACAGGACGAACCCATGCCCGCCACCAGCGTGATTCCAGAACGCGAAACCGAAGTGCGCCGCGACGTGCGCGCCGACTGCGAAGAACGCGACATAGCCGAGGTCGAGTAACCCCGCGAAGCCGACGACGACATTCAGGCCAAGGGCCATGATCACGTAGGCCGCTGCGATCACGAGGTTCTCCATCGCCTCGCTCCCCTCGCCGAGGAAGACCGGCAGCACCGCCGCCGCCGCCAGCCCGGCCGTCGCGACTCTCAGGTCGAGATTCGCTGGTCGCGCTCGAGTGCTGGCGCGCCGTGCTTTGACCAGCATAAGCATTATACTGGTCAGATAACGCGATGAGCTCGACTTCTGCAAGTCCTTCCGGCCGCCAAATCGCGCGGGCCCGCCTCACCCGCTGGGAGATCGTCGGGGCCTGGCTCCACGTCTGGACGCCGCCGAAGGGGCTTGAAGTGCCACCTGTTCCCTGGCGCCGACTTGCAGTCTGGGCCGTCGTCGGCTCAGTGGTCCTCGGAGTCGCCAGCGCGATCGCTATCCCGGGGATCGAGGCCGGGAAGAGCCGAGGCGCTGCCGATCGCGCGCGTGCCGCCTCGGCGGCTGAAGCCGCGGAGCGCGCGCGCCTGCGAGTCGACCAGCGCGTTCATGTTGCGACTGTGTCTCCGGGTGCTGATCTCGTGCGACGACTTGAGGCTGTGATCACCACGGACGCACAGGCCCGCGCGCGTGCGAAGACGATCACTGGACCTGTGCTCTCGACGAAGTGCACGCCGACTGGCGCGGCCGTGTCTGCGTTCCCTGACAGCCGTGTCTACAAGTGCTTCGTGAAGACAGAGACCGCAGTGCCCGGCCAAGACGGTGAGGTGCTGGCCACCGGCTATCCGTTCGTCGCGACGATCTACAGCAAGGAGCGCCGCCTGGCGTGGTGCAAGCAGAACCCACACGCGGACGAGAAGGGCTCACACGGCGACGTGCGCGTGCGAATGTCGCCGGTTTGCGCGGGCAAGATGTCCGAGGTGCTGTGATGCCACTGTCATTCGGACCCGGGACCTGACGCCTTCTGGCGAAGCCGCGCGTAGTAGGCGCGGTTCTTCGTCCGGTTGCCACAAATCGACATTGCGCACCACGCGGCCGACCGATTCTTGGAACGGTCGTAGAACGCATAGCCGCACTGGCGGCAACCCTTCAGCCGCACCCACTCGCCCGTCAGTTGTGCCTCGTGCAGGATCCCGAGCAATACCGCGATCGCTCCGTCGACACCACGGCGCGCCGGCTCCAGACTGGTCTTTGCGTTCGCCGAGACCACGACGCTCAATGTCCCCCGCGATGAGAGCGTGTCAATGACCTGGAGCGCTGCGGGGTCAGGTCTGCTTCCGTGGTTCGAGAGCGCAAGAGCCCGGAGGGCTTCCCGCAGCTCGCGGAGGCGTGCCGCGTCCGCCCGCGAGACGCGGTCATGTGGATCCACCAAGCGCTTCGCGCGCAGCCAGGCATGCGCCTTGCCCGCCTCTCCGATGCGATCCCAGTCGGGCGGGAGGTCGTGATTGTGCGTGTTGATGAAGCGCTGGAGCATCTCGAGCCGACCGGGCGCCTTCGCCCGGCCACCCGGCTCGACTTGCTCTCCCACCCGTCGTAGGTCGCGTTCGTCCATGATTAGTTCGGCGGGACTTCTGACCGCCGAAAGACGAATGCTAGTCAGCTCGCGGGGTAGTTGGGATGCGCCAGTCGCGACCGCCTCGTTTGCGGCGCCGGCGGATTCGATCGTCTCTCACGGAGCTCAGACGCGCTCCGCGGAAGTCGGTGGTCGTGCTCACCACAGGCCTGGGATCAGGCGCGCGCGGTCGGACTGGTACGTGCGGTATGCCTGGCCGAGGACGCGGTTGAGCTCGGCTTCCTCGACATGGATGCGCCACACGATGGCCGGCAGGGGGAGGACAACGCACGCCGCCAGCGACAGCCAGTTCCCGAAGGCTGCGCCGAAGCCTGCGACGATCAGCAGCAGGCCCGTGTAGGACGGGTGGCGAATCCACCTGTAGGGACCGCTGGAGACCACCGCCTGGCCGGGCTCGACCTCGACGGTTGTGCGAAAGCCGCCGCCCAGCGCCGCGATCGCCCAGACGCGGAGGGCGAGTCCCAGCCACATCACAACGACTCCAGCTATCCGCAGCGGCGCGGGCATTCGCAACTCCGGCGCCAACGATCGAGCGCCGAGGGCGGCGACGATCGCTAGGGCGAGCGTCATCGCGATCAGGACGCGCGTGCCGCGATCCCGGTCAGCACGGCCCTTCCCCTGAACGCCTTCACGCACCCGGATGCCGACCTCGACGAGCGCCCACGCCGCCAGGGTCAGATCCGTCACAGGAGACACGGTGCCTGTCGAAGTATCGCTCGGATCCGCTCAGTGCACTTGCGCGTGGCTGGCCTCAAGCGATAGGCCGTGGCGGTATCCCTCGATGATCGACCAGAACCTCGAGCAGAGCATGGGGTCGCCAGGCGGGGCATGTTCGGCCGTGCTCGAGCAGCTCGCGCGCGATCTCGAGCTGGTGCAGCTGCTCAGCAAACTCGGCCAGCTTGCGGTCGATGATTTCCTGCCGCGATCCCCGCTCGCCCGCAGTAAGGAAAGAGTCGATCTCGGCGAGCGTGAACCCGACCTCGCGAAGAAAGCGGATGACGGCGATCTCTGCGACGGCCGACTCGGCGTAGCGCCGCCGTCCGCCCGAGTCGCGCGCCGCCGGTCTCACCAGGCCAAGCTCGTCGTAATAGCGCAGTGCCGTCGTTGCCACGCCACTGCGCTCGGCCAACTCGCCGATTGAGAGGAGCCTCGCCGTACTCGACGAACGTCTCTCATCCTGGACGCCGGCCACTTGACTTCGAGCGTACTTGAAGTGGTCCACTCGTCGGATGCACATCCCAGATCGTCTCCGTCGTCGCATCGTCGCGCAGGCCTGCAAACCCACCGGACCAGCCGGGCGGGTCGAAGGTTGGATCTTCGGCCATCGTCCGTCGAACGTCCGCCGCAACCGCTGGGCGGTCGAGCTCCTGGAAGTCAAGTCGAGCGACCGCGTCATCGAGCTCGGCTGCGGGCCCGGCGTCGCGGTTGCTGCGCTCGCCAGCCGCGCCACGGACGGCCTGGTGGTCGGCGTCGACCACTCCGCGGTGGTCATCCGCCAGGCGCGACGCCGCAACGCGGACGCCATCAAAGAGGGGCGTGTCCATCTCATGCACGCGGCGGTCGAGCAGCTGCAGGTTCCCGACGGACCGTTTGACGCGGCCCTCGCGGTCAACACGGTCGGCATGTGGCCCGAGCCCATCATCCGGTTGCGCGAGATCCGCCGGCTGCTGCGACGAGGTGGCCGAATCGCGCTGGTATCCCAGCCCCGCTGTCCGGGGGCCACCGCAGCGACATCAGCCGCGGCCGCCGACCGGCTGGCCGCCCAGCTGGCAGAAGCCGGCTTCGAGGGAATTCGGATCGAAAAGCTCGGCCTCAAGCCGCCTGCGGTGTGCGTCCTCGCCGCCACGCCGGACGATTCGTCATCGGACGAATGTTTTTGCATCGCCGCGCGACCCCTCCGATGATCGCCTCGTCTCGCAACCGGACCAGAACGGAGGGCTATCGATGGGCAGGGTGAGTGTTTCGACGTTGGCTCCTGAGCCTGTCGACGGATCGAGCGATCGGTGAGCAAGCTGATCTGGCACACCACGATGTCGTTGGACGGCTTCATCGCGGGGCCGAACGACTCCATGGATTGGGTCGTCGCGCAATGGAGCGACGGCGG
>JBKPRD010000201.1:0-9204 GCA_046734415.1 Actinomycetota bacterium
GGGCGCTCCCTGGTCGCCTACGGGGTTGCGAGCGAGGTACTCCTCGGCCAGTAGGACGTTCGTCTCCGCCGCGCGCTCTACGACCGCCAGGAGCGCCGACATGCTTGCAACCTCTTCTCGCTGTTCGGTCAAGAACCAGTGGGAGAACTGCTTAGTCAGGCGCTCACCCGCAGATACGCGAGCACGGCAAGCACGCGCCGATGTGACTCCGGATCCGCAGCCAGACCCAGCTTGAGGAAGATCTGCTTCACGTGCGCCTCAACGGTGCGCTCGGTGATGAAGAGGCGGTGGGCGATTCCCTTGTTCGAGAGACCTTCGCCGACGAGGCTCAGGACTTCTCGCTCGCGCTCGGTGAGCTCGGCGAGCGGATCCTCGCGTCGGCGCCGCCCGATGAGTTGGGAGACGATCGTCGGATCGATCACCGTCTCTCCGTCGGCGATGCGGCGGAGCGCATCGACGAGGAGCGCGACGTCGAAGACGCGGTCCTTGAGAAGGTAGCCGACTCTCTCCGGATGCTCCTCGAGCAGCCGCATCGCGTAGCTCGCCTCGACGTACTGCGAGAGGACGAGCACGCCGACGTTCGGATGCTGTGTGCGAATTGCCTGGGCAGCGACGAGGCCTTCGTCGGTGTGCGTGGGCGGCATCCGAATATCGACGATCGCCGCGTCCGGGCGCGCGAGCCGGACGTGTCGGAGCAGGCCCTCGGAGTCCTCGGCTTCGGCGACCACGTCGACACCGGCGTCGTCGAGCAGTCGCACGATTCCCTCGCGCGTGAGCATGGAATCGTCCGCGACGACTACTCGCATGGGATCTCCGCCCGGAGAGCGGTTTGCCCCACCTCGAGCGAGCCGCCGAGGGCGCCGACGCGGTCGGCGAGGTGGATCAGCGCCGAGCTGCGGTCGCTCCCGTCGTCTTCAACCGTGACGAGGAGTCGCTCGCCCTTACGATTCACGTCCACCGAGACGAACGTCGCTCCGCGTCCGGTCGCATCGTCGATCGCCTCCGCGACAGCGCGGTACGCAGCCGTCTCGACCTGCTGACTGAAGCGCTCTGGTGTCACGACCCCGAGCTCGACCGGCAGCGGCGCCTCGTCGGCCAGGGTCCCAAGGGCAGCTCTGAGACCCGCATCGGCCAGGATTGCAGGGTGGATGCCGTGGGCGAGCTCGCGAAGCTCCTCGATGGCCGCTTGCGCCTCCTCCCCCGCTGTCACGAGGATCGTTGTCAGCTCCCGGTCGCCGTTTCCCTCGGCAGCGACTCGGGCTCTGCCCAGCTCGTAGGAGAGCACGAGCAGACGCTGTTGGGCGCCGTCGTGCAGGTCGCGCTCGAGGCGGCGGCGCTCCGCGTCGCCCGTGTCCACGATGCGCGAACGGGAAGCGCGGAGCTCCTCGAGCTGAGCTCTTACCTCGGCTTGGAGCTGCTCGTTCTCGACTGCGACGCGGGCCGCGGGAAGGACCTCCTGCAGCAGTCCCGGATGCTCGAGCAGGCGAACGTCGTGCACGAGCACCGCTACAGGTGTGGCACCACGCAGGAGCGGCGTGACCGCTCGGCCTGGCCCGGCTGCAAGCTCGACAGGGCGTCCGAAAGCGTCCACGTAGGCGTCCGTCTCCGACCGCCGATACGCAAGCTCGAGTGTCGGATCGCCGATGGTCTGCGCCAGCGCGTCGCGGACCGAACCCGGCCTCTGCACCTGGGCCAGTTCCACGACGAGGCGCGCGACGGACGCGCGTGCCCGCCGCTCTCTGAACAGCGTCCAGCCAATTGCAACTGCGAACGCGGTAAGGGCCACCGCCTCGTAATGCCAGATTCGCACGTCGAACGTCTCGATACCGAGCACGCCACGTGCCAACGAGTGCTGAAGGTCCCAGGCGACGAGCGTCAGGTAGACCGTTGCCGCCACGAGAGCGGGAACGACGACCGCGGCGGCCGCGCGCAGCGAACGAACGAGCCGCCAGACGAGCAAGGCACAAACCGCCGTGAGCGAAGCGATGCCGACCCAGAGGCCATAACGGTTGAACGCGTCATATAGCCCGCTATTGGCCTGGATGAGGACATGGTTCCGGGGGCACTCGCCGCAGCCGCCGGCTTTTTGATCGAAGACCGCCGCCGGCAGAAGGCCGAGCAGGAGAAGGGCAGCCGCATACACGGCCCCGACGCAGAGGCGGTTGAGTGGCGAACGCAGCCGCCCTGTTGGGTATGCGACGGCAGCATGAGCGACGAGTGGCGCACCCGCGATGAAGCCGACGAGCCCCACAGTGAACTGGAGCCCGTTGCCGACGCCTGGGTTGCTCCATTCCGGGACGAACCAGGCGACGCCCGCCGCCGTGACCAGGGGGCCTGACCGATTTTCGGGGTGCCGAATCCAGAACAGGAGACCGGCCGCCACGAGCGACCAGCCGGCGCAGAGCTCCGCCATGGCTCCCAGCGTCGATTCGCCGGCGAACGACCCGACCGGGCTCTGTCTCGCCGCGGCGAGGCTCAGGATCCCGACGACGAGGGCAAGGAAGCCCGCGAAGATCTGCGCATAGTGGCCGAGCGCTTGTGAATGACCCCGCACGCGTCAGGTGCGCCTGTGTGACCGGGTCAGTGCCCGGGCAGGTCGGAACGCGCCTGCGCGGATCTCAGGCGCATCGAATCGAGCTTGTCTCAGGCTGCTGGGCAAGAAAGGCGGCGACGTTCAGGGCGCCGGAGTACAGCGCGACGGCGGTCACGTGCTTGCTCGGTCCGGGCTTCGGATCATGTCCAGCCGCCGCGAAGATGAGCTTGCCGACCGTGTACGCGTAGACCCTCTTGCCGATCGTGCTCGGCTCCGACCGTTTCAGGCGCCTCCCGTAGGCGGCCTTGAGCCGGCTGATGGTCGAGCACGGTCCGATACCGCGCGCCGTCTTGTCGGCCGCATTCCACGTTGCCACTTCGACGGCCTTGCCATTCGGCGGAAAGTAGACGGCGACCTTCCTCTTCGTGAACACGAGCCGCGTCCAGTTCGTCGGAAAACGCAGGACGTCTTTACGAACAGGTGTCCCGAAGAGCCGCTTGTAGGCGCTCGCGTGCAGCCCGACCTTCGCCCCGGCGATTGACGTCGGCTGGATCGTTGCGGCGGGAGCCGCTAACACGGCCGTGACGAGGACGAAAGCCGAAGCGACGACCACGGCTGCACGTCTCATTGGGCAATGGTGCGCCGAAGCACTCACCGAGTCAAGGGAGCGCAAAGCCATGTTGCCACGGCCCAGGGCCAGCCCTAAAGTCGAGCCATGCGACTCGCCTGGCTCGTCGCACCGGCGCTGGCGTCCGCCGCGGTGGGCTGCAGCGGCGGGACGAAAGCCGGCGGCCGGCCGCTGACACACCCGATCGTGCTCTCGATCGCGAACCACGAGACGCAGGGTCGAGATCTCGCCGAGTACGTCGCCGCCGTCGACCGGCTCTCCGGCGGCTCGATCCATCTCGAGCATCGCGAGGGATGGCGTGGCCCACAGGTCGATTACGATCGCGCGACCATCGCCGACGTCCGCGCGGGGAGCATCGACCTCGCGAAGATCACCGTCCGTTCGCTCGATACGGTTGGCGTCACCGACTTCCAGGCGCTGACTGCGCCGCTCCTCGTCGACAGCATCGCGTTGGAGCGGACGGTTCTGGCGAGCCCGCTCGCCGACGAGATGCTCGCCGGCCTCGCCCGTGCCGGCGTCGTCGGTGTCGCCGTGCTTCCCGGCGAGCCACGTCGCCCCTTCGGGCAGCGTCGCCGGTTCCTGGCACCGTCCGAGTATCGGGGGGCCGTATTCGGGATCGGGCCTTCGATCCTTTCGCTCGAGACGCTCCAAGCGCTCGGCGCGAGGCCGCGCACCTACATCTCCCCGGATCTGCCGTACGCGTTCGACGGCGCGGAGCTCGACCTGGCCACGATCGAAGGCCACGAGTACGACACGAGCGTGACGAGCCTGACCGGAAACGTCGTCCTGTGGCCGCGTGCCTTCGTCGTCGTCGCGAACCGCAAGGTCTTCGCAAGGCTGACGGCGAAGCAGCGCGAGATCCTGCGAACGGCAGGGCGCGAGGCGCTCGAACCGGCGATCCGTCGACTGCGGATCGAGGAACAGGACGAGGCCGGCATTCTCTGCCGGCGCCGCCGTCTGAGGCTCGTGCAGGCAACACAGCCGGAGCTCGCCGCCCTCCGGGCCGCGGTTCGGCCCATCTACGCGAGGCTCGAGCGGAGCGCCGTGACCCGCGCGCGAATCCGAGAGATCGAGTCGATGAAGCGGCGATTGCCGCCCGAGCCTCCGGTCGGCTGCGGTCCCCCCCTGGCTCGACAGAGGTCGACAACCCCCCTCGATGGCACCTGGGAGATGACCGCGGCCGCGCGGTACGGGATCGACGCGGGCCGGTACCGTCTCGTCCTGAGGCATGGAAGCTGGCGATTCCGTCACCTGAGCGCGCCGCAATGGGGCGGCTCGGGTGTGTTTGCCGTGCGAGGGGAGGACACGCTCCGAGTCCACTCCGAAGACGGGGGCGATGCGATCTACCGCTGGAACGTCTTTCGCGAGACCCTGACGCTTCGATACACGAGCGAGCGCGTTGGAGCGCCGAACCCAACATATGGCCCCTGGCACCGCATCGGTCGCTGAAGGCCCGCTCAGTCGAGGGGGAGCTCGGCGACGAGGCGTGTTCCCTCACCTGGGGGACTCGTCACCGTCAGGCGGCCGCGTAACGCCTCCACTCGGTCTGCCAGTCCGCGCAGGCCCGAGCCTTTCTCGAGGCTTGCGCCGCCCTTGCCGTCATCGCTCACCGCGACCACGAGGAGCCCGTCCCCCTCGTTGATGTCTATGACCACGCGCGACGCCTCGGCGTACTTGCCGACGTTGGCGAGCGCCTCCGAACAGACGAAGTAGGCGGTCGCCTCCACCGGTGCGGCGTACCGGGCCCTTGGAACACGAAGTTCGACCGGCGTCGGCGAGCGCTCGGCGAGCTCAGCCAGCGCGGCGCCGAGGCCGCTGTCGGCGAGGACGCGCGGATGAACGCCACGGGCGAACTCCCGGAGCTCGGACCGTGTCTGTTCGAGCTTTTCGTGCGTCTCGGCGAGCGTGACCGCGAGGGCGCCCTGGGCGCGATCGCCTGCCTCGTCGAGGAGCGTCTCGACCGTGACGAGCCGCTGCTCGGCGCCCTCGCGGAGCTCTTGCTCGAGACGTCGCCGCTCCGTGTCTCCCGCCTCGACTATCCGGCGGCGCGACGCTTCGAGTGCGTCGACCTGACCCAAGACTTCGGCTTGCAGGCGCGCATTGATGAGCGAGATTCGCGCAGCCGCCGCGACCGACCGAACGAGATCGGGAGTCGCTAGGACGGCGGCGTCGTGAACGAGCGCAGCGACCGCCTCGCCGCCGTCCGTCACAGTTGTCACCCGGCGATCGCCATCACGCTCCGGGAGCTCGACCTCGCGACCGCGCTCATCGACGTAGACGCCGTTGTCCAACCTGTAACCGACGACGAGCGAGCGGTCGCCGAGCGCATCTGCGAGCCGGTCCCGTAGCGCCCCGGCTTCACTGGTCTCGCCGAGGTCGACGACGAGTCCTGTCACGGTCACGCGAACCCAACGGCCGAGCATGAGGTCGAGCGTCAGCCCAACCACGATTCCGGCGACCACGAAGTCGTAGGCCCAGAGCACGGCGCGGTCCACCGCGTCGCCCGATCCCGCCACGCGGGCGAGCGCGGAGATGATGAGGACAGCCGCAAAGGCTGCGCATGCCAGGGCCGCAATCGCGCGGGCTCGCCGCTCGGGGCCTGTGGCCGTCGCGAATCGCTGTACGCCGACGCCGAGGACGATGACGGCAAGCGCAAGCTGGCCCCCGGGCGTCCGGCCGATATAGGGCACGGTCGAGAGGACGTATGCGACGGCAACGGCAGCCCGCTCCATCCGGCGCTCGAGACGTCCGCTCGGATACGAGAGAAGTGCGTGGACGAGCGGGCCCCGGTGGAGGGTGAGGAAGAGCGCTCCGAAGTCCGCGTAGCCGGGGTATCCCGAGTCAGCGAACGTCCCGAGAAACCAGAAGAAACCGGCCATCACAAACAATGGCCCCGTCCGGTTTCCCCGCCGCGCCCAGATCACGAGCCCACAAACGACGAAGACGAGCCCGACTACAGAATCTGCGACCGCGAGGCGCATCTCGCCTGCTGTGGGAGGCTCCTGGAGCGGAGCGCGCCTTAGGGACGCCCACTCGGCGTAAAGGCCGAGCGCGACGCAGGCCGGAAAGATCGCGAGGCGAAGCGCGCTCAGTCGCACGGCATCGATGGTGTCACTGCATTGCGGCTAGCCGCAATGGCGAGCGCCGCAAATTCCGAGCGAGCACGGAGCAAAGACTGTTGCTGGCCCCGCTTTCTTCCTTCCTGGTTCCGCCTAGCGTCGGTCGGCGACGTGATCAATCGACGAAAGGACAGAACCATGATGCGCAAGCTCGTCATGCTCGTGCTTCTCGCTGCCGGGATCGCCGCAGTCGTCGCGCTCCCTGGAGCGGCGAAGCCGCCGGGCACCAACGGCCTCATTTCCTTCACCCGCTTCGAGCCGGCGCTCCATCAGGACGTCGTCTACACGATCAACCCCGACGGCAGCGGAGAGCATCCGTTGCTGGTCGGAGGTGAGTCGGGGCAATGGTCCCCGGACGGGACCAGAATCGCGCTCGGCCCCGACTGCTGCGCCGAACGGATCCTCAACCCAGATACCGGCAACTACACCGAGCTGCCGACCTTCTACCCCGACCTCGGCCTCTTCCTCCCGTGCGGAGTCTGGTCACCCGATGGCGCGCGCCTCGCCTGTGAGGGCTTCGGCGACCAGCCGAGCGCCGACGGCGTCTACACGATCCGCTCGGCCGACGGCGGCGACGTTCGAAGACTCACGTCGGGAGCCGACGACGACTACCCGGGCGACTACTCGCCCAACGGAAAGCGCATTGTCTTCTTGCGTTCGTTCTTCGACTCCGGCCCGGTCGCGCTCTACACGGTGAAGCTCGACGGATCCGACCTGAGGCAGCTCACGCCTTCTGAGATGGGGACGCGGCTCGACTCCACCGGGAGCTGGTCACCGCAAGGGAACGAAATCCTCTTTTCGGCAAGGCCATCCGAGGACCAGCGGAACGCGATCTTCGTTGTCCACGCGAACGGCAGCGGGCTGCAGCAGATCCCGATCCCGAGTTGCGGCACCACCTCCGGTTGCCACGAGCCTGTCTGGTCTCCAGATGGCAAGAAGATCGCCTTCACGATGTTCGTGCCGCAGACCGGGCAAGCCGACCTCTACACGGTAAATGCGGACGGCACCGACCCCTACCAGGTGACGCATGCGGGGCTGGGCGCGGGCCTGAAGGACTGGGGCACGCATCCGCTCACTCGGTAGCACCCAGGTACCGCCGGGCGGCGGGTAAGCCGCCGCCCGGCGATGCCTCTACCCAGGCCATCTCTCTCGCAGGTAGAACTCGATGGAACGAAGCGACCTAGTCACTCCGGAGAAGCCGGTGACTCACGACCTACCGAGCGGCACCGTCACCTTCCTCTTCACCGACATCGAAGGGTCGACGCGGCTCTTGAAGCGCCTCGGCGAGGACTACACGCACCTGCTGGGGGAGCATCACGACCTCTTCCGTGCGCTCTTCGCCGAGCACCGCGGCCGCGAGGTCGATACCCAAGGAGACGCCTTCTTCGTCGTCTTTCGTCGCGCGAAGGACGCCGTCGCCACAGCGTTGGCGGCGCAGAGGGCCGTCGCCGAACACTTGTGGCCGCAGCAGGTCGACGTTCGAGTACGGATGGGAATGCACACCGGCGAGCCCGCGCTCGCAGCCGAGCGCTATATCGGATTGGGTGTGCATCGCGCCGCCCGCATCTGCTCGGTTGCGCACGGCGGCCAGATCCTCCTTTCACACGCGACGTACGCAGTCCTGGCCGACGAGATGCTCCCCGACCTGCGTTTTCGCGACCTCGGCGAGCATACGCTGAAGGACCTCGATCGCCCCGAGCGCCTCTACCAGCTCGACGTTCCGGACCTGCCGAGCAACTTCCCGCCACTGCGAGGTACCGGCGCGAACTTGCCCGACGAGACAGCTGCGTCGGCAGGCGAGCGGGTCGTAGTCGCTGACGACTCCGTTCTCTTGCGCGAAGGACTCGTGCGGCTTCTCCATGACGCGGGCTTTGCGGTCGTCGGCACGGCCGCGAACGCCGTCGAACTTCTGGAGAAGGTTGCGGAATTGCGGCCGTCCATCGCGATCACTGACATCCGCATGCCACCGACGCAGACCGACGAGGGCTTGGTCGCGGCCCACGAGATCCGCAGGCTCTATCCGGAGATGAGTGTCCTCGTCCTCTCGCAGTACATCGAACCGCGGTACGCCACGCGGCTACTCGAGGAATACCCCGAACGGACGGGTTACCTGCTCAAGGACCGAGTCTCGGACATCGCGGTGCTCGCCGATGCCATCCGCCGTATCGACCGCGGAGAGTGTGTCATCGACCCGACGATCGTCTCCCAGGTGATGGGCCGCCGGCGTCGGGGAGGAGCGGTCGCCGCCTTGACCGACGACGAGCGCGAGTTGCTCGTGCTGGTAGCAGAGGGCCATTCGAACGAGTCGATCGCGGAGCGGTTGGGAGCTGACCCGGACGGTGTCGAAGAGGACGTCAAGGGCATATTCGCCAAGCTCGAGATCGACACGGCGCCGAATGATGTTCGTCGAGCGTTGGCGGTTCTCACGTCGATGCGATCCTGATTCGCCCGCAGTTATCCGGCAACGCGCCTTCCTCGAGTGCGTGTCGTCGCTTGATCGAGCTGCGAATTAAAGTGCGCCGCCGGCTGCTGGCGGCGCGCCTGCTTCGGGGACGCCTTGATCGCCGACGGGGTTGCGGGCGAGATAATCCTCGGCCAGCAGAAGGTTCGTCTCCGCAGCGCGCTCCACGACCGCTAGGAGCGCCGACATGCTCGAAACCTCTTCTCGCTGTTCGGTCAAGAACCAGTGCAGGAACTGCTCGCCGACGAGGTCGTTCTCCTCGCGGGCGAGCGCGGCCAGCGCGGCGATCTGCTCGGTGACCCGCTTCTCCTGTTCGAGCGCGAGCGCGACCGGCTCTCGTGCGTCCGCGAACGTCGTCTTCGGCGCTTCGACGGCCGGGATCACGACATCGTGGTCGGAGTCGAGCAGGAACTGGACGATCATCATCGCGTGGTTCCGCTCCTCGACCGCCTGTCTGTAGAAG
>JBKPRD010000202.1:0-11779 GCA_046734415.1 Actinomycetota bacterium
GTGCAGTCATGCCTTCATTCCTTCATGCCGTCGTGAAGGAGTGACTGCACCTCTACGGCTAGACGGCTTTCACGCAGCGGAGTAGGATCCGCCGACCCAAGAGTGAACCCGAGCTATTCGGGGGTGAGGGAGGCAGAACCGACAACGTGAAGTATCCCCGCGTAACGATCATCTCCGCCGCTGTCCTAGCCGTCCTCTCCGTCGGCCTGGTCGGGTGCGGCGGTGGCGACAGCAGCGAGCGCACGGCGTCTTCGGCGCAAGCACAGGCCGAGACGGCGGCCGTCATCCGAGCGACGGAACGGCAACGCCTCCACGCGTTGCTGAAACACGACTTCGACACAGCGAACAAGCTTCACGCAGACGACTTCGAACTGATCAACCCGAGCGGAGAAGTAGTTTCGAGGGAGGACTACATCGACTCCGGGGCGGCCTTCGAGTACACGGTCTGGAAGCCGATCTCGCCGATCAGGGTGCGGGTTCATGGCGACTCGGCGGTCATCCGGTACGAGTCGGAAATCGAGATTCACGGCATACGCGGCCACTTCTGGCACACCGACCTGTACGAGAAGCGCGACGGGCAGTGGAAGATCGTCTGGTCACAGACAACTGGCGCACTCTGACGACCAGAAGGGTGGCCGATGCGCAGTCCCATCTACGCCGTGACAGCCCAAGCGAGGGTTTCGGGCTGTCATTCGCCCTCGACGGCGATCTCCGGGAGGCTCGGAATCGGCTAACCTGAGCCAGTTCGCGGGGATAGCTCAGTTGGTAGAGCATCAGCTTCCCAAGCTGAGGGTCGCGGGTTCGAGCCCCGTTCCCCGCTCACAGAAGAGCCCTGGTATCCGGGGCTTTTCTCTTGTCTGGCTCGTGTGTCACCTCGTGCCGGTGGCGCAGGGCGGTAGCACGAATTCGACACGAACGACCAGTACACCGTCTACGGGGACTTCAACATCGTCTACGACGGCGCCCGGACACAAGGACCTCGAATGGCAAGATCACCAAGGCGGAGCTACTCCACCGGGATTGAGCTTCTGACCCGCTGAGTTCCCCCTTTGCTGGGACGTCACGGCGTCATTAGGCAAATCATCTCGCCCCTGCGGAACCCAGTCGAGCGCCCGACACGCTCAGGCTCTCGCGGGATCGCCGGATAGGCTTTGACCTGTTGAGCCAAACGATTCAGATCGAACCGCTTCGTAGCCCGACCACGATTCGACCGCCCGAGCGGGCCAGTCTCGAGCATCGGGCTCGGCTGCTTGCGTGGGGCGGGATCGCCTGGCACTTCGTCGAGTTCGGCATCGCACTGGGCGCTGGGATCGCGGCAGGTTCGATCGCACTCATCGGCTTCGGTGCCGACAGTCTGATCGAGGCGTTCGCGGGGTTCGTCGTTCTGTGGCTGTTCACCGGCAGCCGCCTCCAGTCGACCACGGCGGAACGCCGGGCTCAGCAGATCATCGCCGCGAGCTTCTTCGTGCTGGCGGCGTACGTCACGGCCGAGTCGATCCGCACGCTGGTGGGCGGCGCGCGTCCCGAGACGAGCTGGGTCGGGATCGGTTTGGCGGCGTTCACGGCGCTGACCATGCCCCTGCTCGCCGCCGCGAAGCGCCGGGTCGGCAAGAAGCTCCACTCGGCTGCGACGGTGAAGGAGGCAGGCCAGACCACGCTCTGCGCCTACCTCTCGGTCGCGCTCCTGATCGGCCTGCTCGCCAACGCCGTTGCCGGGTGGTGGTGGGCCGACCCCGCCGCCGCGCTCGTCATCGCTGCCGTCGCGCTCAGGGAAGGGCGTGAAAGCTGGCGAGGCGAGGGCTGCTGCGATGCCTGCTGACCACCTCCGCACGGTCACGACCACCACGAGGACGCGCACGGCGCACCCGACCACACTTTGACCCCACGGCGGCCACCGCCGTCAGTCGGGCTCGACGACGTACTGGCGGCCGTTGTGCTGCACCACGAACGACCGCACGAGACCCCCGCTCCGTGATCCCACACCCGACGGGTCTCGGCCGCGGGACGGAGAGCCTCACTGCGAGGCTGCTCGAAATGGAAGTCCGTTGTGGGCCAAGCGAGCGTCCGGGCCTCTATGCGCGCGGGTCGGTCTGCGCCGTGATCCGCGCCGAGGTCGGGTTGTCCTTGCGCACGATCACGAAGCCGTCGTCCTCCTCGACCACGTGCTCGATCTCTGGGCGCACGTGACTCTTCGCGACGAGGAAGAGACGCGGGTCGTCGCGGACGCGCTCATATGTCGTCAGAGGGACGGTGATCGGGGCCACGCACTTGTCGTCTGCGCACTCGCAGACGAACTCGGCCGATCCGCCGTCGCTCGGGAGCTGCTCGTGTAGCTCCTCGACGCGCTCGTTGACCTCGCGGAAGAGAGCCTCGTTTCGAGCGGCGCGCTCCTCCCAGAGATTCATCGGCCACCATGGTAGCCCCGTCAGAAGCCGAGATTAGAGCTCTGGCCGGTGCGGTAAGAGCATTGGACAGGCCGTTTCCGAGGGTCAGACAGTGGCAGTCGATCGGGATACAGGAGCACGTGTCGTGGCGAGTCGCGCCGAGTTGGCGCGCGAGTCGAATCGCCACCTCGCACGCTCAGCTGCCCGTTTGCGGTTTGTCTCCAGGGTGCCGTTTCTCTGCGAGTGCAGCAAAGGCGATTGCCAGGAGTTGGTTCTGCTCTTCCTCGACGACTACGACCAAGGGCGCTCGAGGCCGATCATCGCCCCTGGGCACGAGCGCTAGCGATCCAGCCGGTCCTCATTCTGAGCTGTGACGTATTCCTCCAGCGCATCGAGGACGGCGATGACGTCCTGACTCTTCTCTCGCGGCTGCAGCCGTAGGATCGCGGCATGAAGGTCGGCGTCGTCTTCCCGCAGACCGAGATCGGCGCGGATCCCGGCGGCGTCCGTGAGTTCGCGCAGGCGGTGCAGGAGCTCGGCTTCGACCACCTGCTCGTCTACGACCACGTGCTCGGGGCCGACGTGTCCGGCCGCTCCGACTGGCCCGGGCCGTACACGTCGGAGCATCAGTTTCACGAGATCCTCGTCCTCTTCGGATACGTCGCGGCGATCGCTCCGGGGCTCGAGCTCGTCGCCGGCGTGCTCGTGCTGCCGCAGCGGCAGACGGCGCTCGTTGCGAAACAGGCCGCGGAGGTCGACATCCTCACCGGTGGGCGGTTCCGGCTCGGAGTCGGGCTCGGCTGGAACTTCGTGGAGTTCGAGGCGCTCGGCGAGGACTTCCGCAACCGCGGCCGCCGCTCCGAGGAGCAGATCGAGGTGCTGCGCCGGCTGTGGACCGAGCCGATCCTCGATTACGAGGGGCGCTGGCACCGGATTCCGCGGGCCGGGATCAACCCGCTGCCCGTACAGCGGCCGATCCCGATCTGGATCGGCGGATCCGCAGAAGCCGCGATCCGCCGGGCCGCGCGCCTGGCGGACGGCTTCTTCCCGCAGCGCCCGCTCGAGGGAGGCTGGGAGGCGACGCTGGAGCGGTTGCGGGCCTGGGCGGAGGAGGCCGGACGCAAGCCCGACGAGATCGGGGTCGACTGGCGGATCGACGTCTCGTCCGGAGCGCCCGACGACTGGAGGGCAGAAGCGGAGGAGCGGAAGGCGCTGGGCGCGACGCACATCTCGATCCAGACGATGCGCGGCGGCCTCGAGGGCCCCGACGCCCAGATCCGCCGGATCCGCGAGGCGGCCGAAGCCCTCCTCAGCTAGACCACGCTGCCGCCAGCTTCGCCCGCGTCGCCCGGAGGTGCTCGGGCATCACCTTCACGTCGGCGAGCACCGGCATGAAGTTCGTGTCGCCGGCCCAGCGGGGGACGACGTGCAGGTGGACGTGGTCGAGCACGCCCGCGCCTGCGATCCGGCCGAGATTCCAGCCGAGGTTGTAGCCCTGCGGCGAGTACGTCTCGGCGAGCGCTGACAATCCGCGTCCGGCGAGCCGGTGGATGTCGAGCGCCTCCTCGTCGGTCAGCTCGGCGAAGTCGCCGACGTGCCGGATCGGCGCGACCATCAGGTGCCCCGAGGCGTACGGGAACCTGTTCAGCAGCACGAACGCCCGCTCGCCGCGATGGACGACGAGCGTCTCCGCGTCGTCGCCGGCGGCGGCGAGGCAGAACACGCAGCCGTCCTGCTCGTCGGCCTGCTGGATGTACTCGAGACGCCACGGCGCCCACAGCTGCTTCGGCACGGAGGTGCTTCTAGCAGACCTTGACGTGTAGCAGCGATCTGCCAGGGGATCGCACCCGTCGGCTCGGCGGGTAAGCGCCGCACGCGTGCTGACGGTCTCGATCCGCGGCGACCGCGACGCCCGCGCCTTTTCTTTCGTGATGCGTGACGCCTCAGAGAGAGCGGAGCAGCTCGACCATCGTTTCGCCGACCGCATCGAGGCTTCGCATCGAGACGGCGGAGAGGTCGTCGCAGGTCTTGTGCCAGCAGGGGAAGTCGAAGTCGATCAGGTCGATCGACGGCACGTCCTGCCGGATGAAGGGGTAGTGGTCGTCGAGCACCGGGCCTGACTCCTCGTCGGGGAACACGGAGCCGACGCCGACCCGGGCCGCGGCCCGCCGCAACCGCTTCCACAGCGTACGGTTGGAGTTCGCCTCCCGCGGGAGGACGAGGTTCTTGTTCGCGACGAAGTCGAGGAGGATCATCGCCTGCGCGCGTCGGTACCTCGGAGCCGCCACCTTCGCGCCCCGCATCCCATAGGCGAGAAACTGACTGTCCGGAACCCCGGCGGGGACCTCCTCGCCGTCGAGGGCGAGGAAGAGGACGGAGGGTCCGATCGTGCGCGGTCTGATCGTCCGTGCGAGCTGGACGAGAACCGCAGTTCCGCCGGCGCCGTCGTTTGCGCCGAGGAAGCCGGGGATGTCCTTCGTGTCGTAGTGGGCGGCGACGACCACGAAACGGCGCGGGTCGCGTCCGCGCACGAACCCGACCACGTTCCTGAGTCCGCCGGGCACGGGCTGGAAGGAGCCGCGCGGCAAGGCCGCCTTCAGTTGCGCCGCGAGCTTGCGCGAGGCGGGCGAGCCCGCCGGACGCGGACCGAGCCGAACCTGGGAGACGAGCCTGCTCCACGCAGCGCGCTCGTCGAAGCGGTCGACCGTCGGGCGCGGGACCGGGGCGGCGAGCGCGAGCGCGGCTGCGACGAGGGCGATCAGAGCCAGCGCTTACTGCGGAAGTAGGCCAGCATGCCGGCGACGACGGCGACGGACGCGCCGATGACGATCCAGAAGGCCTCATGGGACGAGGTGGCGGGGTTGCCGCCGCCGGGGAGCCCGACATTCATGCCCCAGAGGCTCGCGATCAGCGTCGCAGGCAGGAAGACGATGCTGAAGACGGTGAGGATGCGGAGGACGTCGTTGAAACGATGTGAGAGCACGGACTCGTTCGTCTGCTCGAGCGCCTCGACGACCTCCTTGTAATTGTCGAGCAGGTCCCAGATGCGCTCGGCCGCGTCGACGATGTCGTCGAAGTAGACCTCGAGGTCCTGCGGGAGGAAGCGGTGTGTCCGGCCTTCGAGCACCCGCAGCGTCGAGCGCTCGGGCTTGATGATCTTGCGGTAGGAGATGATTTCCTGCTTGACGTTCGAGAGGTCGCGGACGACGTCCTCGGCACGCCCCTCGAACATGTCGTCCTCGACCCTGTCGAGCTTGTGCCCGATCTTGTCGAGAATCGGGAAGCAGTAGTCGAACAGGTCGTCGAGGACGTGGTAGAGCAGGTAGCCGGAGCCCTTCGAGAACAGGCCGTCGCGCAGCTCCTCGTCCTCCTGGCAGCGGGTGAACAGGCGGGTAACCGGCAGCAGCTCGACGTTCGGCAGCGTGATCAGGAAGTCCGCCCCGAGGAACACGTCGAGCTCGGCGGCGTTCAGTCGCTGGATCGTCTTGTCGTAGGCCGGGAAGTGGAGGACGAGGAAGAGGTACTCGGGGTACTCGTCGACCTTCGGCCGCTGGCGCTTGGAGAGGACGTCCTCGAGGTCGAGCGCGTGCCAGCCGAAGCGCTCGGCCAGCTCCGCGGCCTCCTCCGGCGTCGGGGCGGTCAGGTGGACCCAGGTGAGTCCGTGGGCGGTGAGCTCAGCGACGCGCGGCGCGGCCGGAGCGACGACCTCCGTGACCGCGCGCGAGCGTGTCCGCTTGATGCGGGGCAGGCTTGGCATCGGTACTGAGGGGCTCGTCCGTCCGCATGACGATCCGATTCTACCCCTGCGAGAGTACGGCCTTGCCGCTGCGCGACGAGTTCCTGCTCGACCCGGAGGTCGTCTTCCTCAACCACGGCTCCTACGGGGCCTCTCCGCGGGCGGTGCTGGAGGAGTACCAGCCCCGGCAACGAGAGCTCGAGCGGGAGCTGATCGAGTTTCTGGTTCGAGTCGATCTGAGAACATGCGGGCGAGGCGCTGGGGTTGCACGGGCGCGACGTGACGGAGGCGTCGCCGTCGCATCTTCGGGCGCAGATCGCCCTGGCGGCGCTCGCGGGGCTCTGGTCGGGAAGCGAGGCGGCGGCCAGAAAGGTTCTCGTCGAGCTCGCACGGGGGTGACCCCAATTTGATCCGCTCGGACTAGGCCAGAGGTTCGCCGCCTGTCTAACTTCGTAGGTGGTTCGCGAGGGAGTAAGGCCTCTCCCCACTCGCGAACTGCGGCCCGGTGGCCTGGTCTCTCCGGTCAGGCACCGGGTCGCCTCCGTAGCTGCCACTCAGCGGATCTCGAGTTCCGCGAAGTCGGTCAAGGATGAGCTAGGGCGAATAGGCTCCGCCGATTCGGCGCGCCCACCTCGACGCGGTCAAACGCCGCTGGTTCCCGATCAAGACGCCGCATTCTTAGTCGCGACGGGCAAGAACGAGGCCCGGCGATGGGCCGAGCCTCAGTTCCCCCGTCGAGAGGGCCGATCGACAGGTTCGGTGTGGATTCGAGCGGCGATGGCCAAGGAAGCGGGAGCTACACGCCGGCCGTTGCCCATCAGACCTACATCGTCGTTCGGCGAAGACACGCCCACCGCGTACGAGTCGCCGAACACTAAGTTAGGCAGCAGCTGACGAATCGCTTCATCGCCGGGTGCGCCGCGTGCGCACCCGGCGACGGAGGTCGCTCCCTCCGCCTCTTGACGGGTCTCGATCCGGCCCTTTTATCGGTTTAAGCCTGAGCTATCGCTACGAGCCGCAGAACCCTCAGGCGATTTCTGAGGTGGGCGCCGGGGTAGGCACGCCACGAGCCTTTCCGGCACGTGTGGCACGCATGACCCGCGTAACCATGCGGCGGTTGTATGGCCACGCGGCTCGTGATGCGCCTGGCAGGAATCGAACCTGCGACCTCGCGCTCCGGAGGCGCGCGCTCTATCCCCTGAGCTACAGGCGCGGGACGCCACAGTGTAACCAGGGACAGGCTTCAGCCTGTCCCGTCGCGCGGCGCTCCGGCTCGTCGGCCCAGGCTGAAACCTGGTCCTTCCGCTTAGGCTACGGCCATGCAGCTCTCCGCCCGGATCGTCTCCCTGGAGCTCGGCGAGACGTTCACGATCGCGCGCGGCTCGCAGGACACGGCCGAGGTCGTCGAGGTCGAGATCCGGCACGAGGGCGTCTCCGGCTTCGGGGAGGCGGCCCCGATCGACACGTACGACGAGTCGGCCGAGTCGGCGCTCGCGTACGTCGAGGCGGTGGGCGACGAGCTGGGCGACGATCCGTTCGCGCTCGAGGAGGTGATGCAGCGGCTGCCGGCCGAGCAGTTCGCGGCGCGGGCGGCGGTCGACGCGGCGCTCCACGACCTGTGCGGGAAGCTCGTCGGCGAGCCGGTCTGGCGGCTCCTCGGGCTCGAGCGGTCCGGGCCCGCGACTTCGTGGACGATCGGCCTCGGCGATCCGGACGAGATGGCGAGCAAGGCGGAGCGCGCGGATGCGAGCGGGCGCTTCAAGCGGCTGAAGCTGAAGCTCGGCGGCGGCGACGGCCTCGATGTCGAGCGCGTGCGCGCGGTACGCGGCGCCACGGAGGTCCCCCTGCAGGTCGACGTCAACGAGTACTGGACGCTGGATGAGGCGCTCGACGCGCTGCCGCAGCTGGAGGAGCTCGGCGTCGAGTACTGCGAGCAGCCGCTCCGTCGGGGCGACGAGGACGGTGCGAAGCTCGTGGGTGCCTCGCCGGTCCCGATCTTCGTCGACGAGGACTGCCACACCCTCGACGACGTCGCACCCTGCGGCAAGATCGCGCACGGGATCAACATCAAGCTTGCGAAGTCGGGCGGGATCCGCGAGGCGGTGCGGATGGCGCACGCGGCCCGCGCGCTCGGCCTCGGGGTGATGCTCGGGTGCATGATCGAGAGCGGGCTCGGGATCTCCGCCGGCGCCGCGATCGCGACCCTGTGCGACTTCGTCGATCTCGACGGCAACCTGCTGATCGCCCACGACCCGTGGCCCGGCGTGGAGCTGGTCGACGGCGTCCAGACCCCATCGGAGGAGCCGGGGCTTGGCGTCCGGCAAGCGGTATCTAGTCCTCGCTGAGGGCAAGTCCGGCGACCCGCACTACGGGAAGACGATGCGGGGCGTCGTCCGCTACGGCGCCGATCCGTCGGTCGCGGTGCTCGACTCCGAGCGGGCGGGAGAAACCCACGAAGGGCTTCCGATCGTCGGCAGCGTCGAGGAGGCGCTGCCGCTCGAGCCCACGACGGCGATCGTCGGCGTCGCGACACCCGGCGGACGCTTCCCGCCGGCCTGGAAGGAGCTGCTCCGTCGCTGTGTCGAGAAGGGGCTCGATCTCGAGAACGGCCTCCACGAGTTCCTGACGAACGACGCCGAGCTGGTCGAGCTCGCAGCGCGGCGCGGCGTCGAGCTCCGCGACCTGCGCAAGCCGCCGGAGGGGCTGACCGTCCCGACCGGCGAGAACCTGCGCATCCCTGCCACGATCGTGCTCACGGTCGGTTCGGACTGCGGGATCGGGAAGATGACCGTCTCGCTCGAGCTCGACCGGGAAGCGCAGCGCCACGGTCTTCGCTCCGTCTTTGTGCCGACCGGGCAGACGGGGATCGCGATCGCCGGCTGGGGGATCTCGGTCGACGCGGTCGTCTCCGACTTCCTCGCCGGAGCGGCGGAGCAGCTCGTGGTCGAGGGGCACCGCCGCGACGGCGAGCTCCTCTGGGTGGAGGGGCAGGGCTCGCTCAGCCACCCCGCTTACTCGGGCGTCACGCTCGGCCTGATCCACGGGTCCGCGCCGCACCTCTACGTCCTCTGCCACAAGGCCGGGGCGACCGAGATCGAGGGCTTCCCGGGACACCCGTTGCCGGCGCTCGCCGAGCTCGTCGCGCTGCACGAGGCGATTTCGCTGCCAGCAAGGCCGGCGAGGGTCGCCGCGGTCGCGCTGAACACACGCGACCTCGACGAGGCCGCGGCGGGCGCGGCGATCGCGGACGCGGAGGCGGAGACGGGCCTCGTCGCGGACGATCCGGTCCGGTTCGGGGCGGGGCGGCTGCTCGATGCCGTGCTCAGGGCGTCGGGTCAGGCTGAAGCCTGACCCTTGACACGAACACACGTTCGTTATACCATGCGAACACATGTTCGCACGCGCCGCCGTGATCATCGCCCTCCTCGCCGTCGCGGTCGCCTACAGCGCTCGCACCTCGAACAGCGCGGGGCACGAGCAGGCCTACGTCGTCCGCGCCGGCGACACGCTCTGGTCGATCGCCGCCTCGCACTACGGCGGCGACCCCCGCGAGGCGGTGTGGAAGCTGCAGGACAGGAACCACCTGCGCGGCGCGCTCGTCAGGCCCGGAGAGCGGCTGATCCTGCCGTAGCAGCGCCCTAGACTGCCGGGAAAGAACCGGCATGGACCTCGACCTCGTCTTCTTCGGCACCTCGGGCTCGATGCCCACGGCCGACCGCGCGCCGACGGCGCTGATGATCCGGCGTGGGGGCGAGCGGCTGCTCTTCGACTGTGCCGAGGGGACGCAGCGCCAGATGCTGCGTTCGAACGTCGGCCTCGTCGACCTTCGCGAGGTCTTCCTCACCCACTATCACGCCGACCACTACCTGGGGCTGCCAGGGATGCTGAAGACGTTCGCGCTACGGGGGCGCGACGTCCCGATCACGATCTACGGTCCGCCGGGGCTTTCCGACCTGTTCACGTCGCTGCGCCGCATCTTCGGCAAGTTGACCTATCCGTACGAGCTCGTCGAGCTCCGCCCCGGCGATTCGCTCGAGCGGGAGGACTACCGACTCACCGCCTTCCCGGTCGCGCACGGCGTTTCTGCGATCGGCTACGCGCTCGTCGAGCACGAGCGGCCCGGGCGGTTCGACGTCGAGACGGCGAACGCACTGGGCGTGCCCTCCGGGCCCGAGCGGGGCACCCTCCAGCGGGGCGAGGCCGTCACTCTCCCCGACGGCCGGGCCGTCACGCCCGACCAGGTGCTCGGTGATGCGCGTCCCGGTCGCACGGTCGTGATCGCCGGGGACACCGCACCGGCCCCGAGCGTGCGGGAGGCCGCCCGCGGGGCGGACCTGCTCGTCCACGAGGCGACCTTTCTCGAGGACGAGCGCGAGCGCGCCCGCGAGACCGCGCACTCGACGGCGCTCGAGGCCGCCGAGCTGGCGCGCGACTCCGAGGTGGCGATGCTCGCGCTCACGCACCTGTCCAACCGCTACTTCGGCCCCGAGGCCGCCCGTGAGGCGCGGGCGGTGTTCCCTGGCACGGTCGTGCCGCGTGACTTCGACGTGATCGAGCTCCCCTTCCCGGAGCGGGGGAGCCCCCAGCTGCACAAGGGCGGCGCGCTGCAGCGCCGATTAGACTCTGGCCCCGTCGAGGAGGCGCTGCCGGTGGAGGAGACGACACGATGACGAGGATGGTGCAGGTCGCCCTCGCCGAGGACGTGACCGAGGCGGAGGAGATCCAGGCGATCCTCCAGGCGGCCGGGATCAGCTCCGAGCTCGAGACCGCGGTCGAGCACCATCCGCGTGCGACCGAGGACGCGCCGCAGAAGGTGCTCGTCCCGGAGTTTCATCTCGAGGCCGCACAGCACGCGATCGAGTCCATGACCGACCCGGACGAGATCGTCTCCGACGCCGGTCCGTGAGGCGCCTCGCGCTGCTCGGGCTGGCGGTGCTCGCGCTCGGGGCCGCGCCGGCCGAGTCCGCGACGAAGGAGTACTCGACCGAGAACATCAATGTCCGGATCGGCTCGCACGTGGAAGAGCCGCTGACCGTGCCAGACGCGGGGCCGGTGTCGTTCCTCCGCGTCTCGTTCCGGATCACCACACCGGAGGAGTCTGCCCTCTCGATTTCGCTCGTCAGTCCGACGGGGACGGCGGTACCGCTCGTCGCGCACCGCGGCGCCGGCGCCGATTTCGGCAGCGGAGAGAAGGGCTGCGGCGGGATCCCGATCGAATTCGACTCGGACACGACGGCGAACCCGATTGCCGCGGGAACGTCACCGTTCACCGACGGGCCGTACCGGGCCGAGGGGGACCTCCGCTCGCTCTACGACGAGGACGCGAAGGGGCGGTGGACGCTCCGGATCGAGAACGACGGCGCTCCGGCGACGCTCCACTGCTTCACGCTCGACGTCTCACGCGCTGTCGCGCAGGTGATGTGGAGGCGCGGGGGCGCCGTGACGGCGAGCGCCAGCTTCGTGGAGCGGAACGCCTTCTACCAGGATCTGAGGCTGAAGATCGTGCGGCGCGGGCGGGCGGCGCTCGACTCACCTCTGAGGCGTCTCGGCTGCCGCGACTGCGACACGTTCCGGCCGGTGTCGGTCGGCGTCCGCGATCTCGACGGCGGCGAGCCGGAAGTGCTGCTCGACCTCTACACGCAGGGGGCGCACTGCTGCA
>JBKPRD010000203.1:0-5366 GCA_046734415.1 Actinomycetota bacterium
GCCGTACGTTCCATCGGCGAGATCGGCCGCGTCCACGTCTGCCGTTGGGGCGACGGGAGCGAGCATCTCCATTGGTGGTTCATGGCGAGACCCGCGCGCCTTCCGCAGCTGACAACGAGCCTCGTGGCGATCTGGGACGACGTCCTCCCGCCGCTTCCAGACGAGATCTGGCGGGCGAACCTGGCCGCCGTCAAGGCCGCGTTGGATTGAGGTCCTCGAGGCGCACTGATTTCGGGCATTGAGCCCTGGAGCCGCTCAAAGCATCTGGCGCCAATCATTTCCTGGAGTCCAAAAAGAGGACACTTAGATGAAGCTTGTTGAAAAAAGGTGCAGAGTGTGACAAGTTTGTGGCCGGTTACTGCGGAAGGGGTTCGTCTTGAATTCATTGCGATTTGGCCTGGTGGTCCTTGGCACGGTGCTGCTGGGCGGCCTGCTTGCGGCTGCGCGACCTCAAACGGCCAGCGGTCTGAGCAACTGCACGGCGTCGCAGCTCGTACCCGAGCTGCGGGAGGTGACGGTGAACCAAGGCGTCGGCAGCTATGCGCGGCGCGCCCGGGGCAAGGAGACGCTTGTCAAGTTCTTCCTGAGCAACCCGACCACGTGCGTCGTCACGAACACGCAGTCGCTGAACGTCACCGGCGCGACGCTGAGCGTCAACAACACGCTTCAGACGTTCACCGGCATCGTGCCGTTCCAGTCCTTCGCTGCGGCCCCGGCGGTTAGCGCGGCGCTCTCCAACAACTCCGCGGCAGATCCGATCTTCGCGGTCCCGGCCGCCGATCTCGTTCCGCCGCTCGCGAACCCCGATACCGACACGTTCACTCCGACGTTCACGACCACGGTCACGTACTCGCGCAAGAACGGGACCACGACGACGGCCGGCTTGACCGCAACGTTCTCGAATTCGACCGCGGTGACGTTCGAGCGCAGGACGCGCGCGCTTCGAGTCCTTGTCATCCCGATGGGCGACGGCTCCACCGGCGTCCTCGCCAACACCCAGTACACGTCGGGCGATCAGACGTCGACCCAAAACGCCTTCTCTGCCCTCTCTCGAATCTTCCCGGTCCCGGCAGGCGTCGCCGCGCTCGGTGCGTCTACGGGCGGCATCCGCTACACGATCGACCTCTCCGCGATGCTGAACTTGAAAGCGATCCCAGCCGCCTACGACGCGAACAACAAGTTCTGCGGCGCCGCGGGGAACTTCGACCTGATCAAGGACAAACTTGCGCAGTTCCTTCAGACGTGGAACGCGAACCCGCTGAACGCCGGCAAGCAGGCCGACCAGGTGCTCGGGGTAGTCGGCGAGAGCATCAGCGACGGCGCCGACTCAGCCTTCGGCTGCGCCGACGGCATGGCATCAGTCGTCTCGCCGGAGGCATGGGTGCGTGCAATCTCGGACAAGCCGGCGTCGGGCAAGACCGCCGCGCAGCCGTCACGAACGGGATCGCTGATGGCGATGGAGCTCACGCACACGTGGGGCGGCGCGACCACCGCCTCCCATCACTCGGCCAATACAACAGCCGATGTGACCGCGCCTGGTCGCGCGTACAACGTGAGCACGCGCTCGTTCCTGGCCACCAACCGGAGCGTCATGAAGTACTCGTTCGTCAGCGTTCCTCCGTGGAACGACGCGCTGACGCTGCTCGAGCCGCCCCACTACGCCTTCGATCTGTGCGCGTTCGGGGGCACGACGACGGCCGATTGCGCGGGTCTCGGCACGACCGTCGGGACGACGTTCGGCGTAGCCGCGGGGCCCAGCTACTCGGTGAGCGGGGTCGTCCATTCGAACACCGACACCGCGGACATCGTCCAGTCCGGTTTCGTGCAGAGCCTGCGGCTCGGGAGGAACGACGACAGCCTGTATCGCTACGTCCGGAGAAACGCGACGAGCGGTCAGCTGCTGACCAACATCGGCTTCAACGTCTCGTTCATCAACACGCTTCACGGCTCCGGAGCGGACGAGAACGGTGATCCGGCGACGTCCGAAGGACTCTTCTCCTTTGCGCTCGACGACGACCTCCCGCCCCCCGGCTCCGATCTCGCCAAGGTGCAGCTCTGGAGGGTCACGACGCCGAGCCACACGAATCCAAGTGCTGCCGCGGGGGACAAGCTGCTCTACGAGAGAACTCAGCAGCCGAGCCCGCCGCAAATCATCAGCACCGGCTCCGGCGCGACCGCCCCCGCGTCGAAGTACACAGATACGCAGTTCGTAGACGAGATCCATCCGGCACTGACGGACAACGCGGAGTGGGTCGCGTGGGATCAGCTCACTTCGAGCGGCTTTCAGCGGATCAAGGTCGGGCCGGCGAGCAGTTCTGCACAAGCGGTCGAAGTCCCAACGCCGGCCGGAGCAAACGCCATCGAGCCGGCGTGGAACTCTCAGGGAACAGCGCTCGCCTACGAGTCCGACGGCGATCTCTACGCGCAGAGCGTCAACCTCGGCGGCGCGACGCCGACGTTCGAGCAGCCGGTCAAGATCTACGACTCGACGCCCGGCGGGAACGCGCCTGCTCATCATCCGACGTGGCGGCGCGACGGGACCTCGATCGCGTTCGACCGGAACGGTGACATCTTCCGACTCCCGGCGGCCGGCGGCACGGTCGTCGAGCTGACGCACAGCGCAACCGACGCGCATGACCCGAGCTGGTCGCACACGCCCGGAGACAATCGGATCGCCTACAACCGCGGCCCGACCGGCTGTTTCCTCTGCTTCCCGCCGACCAAGCTCTACGTGCTCAACCCCGACGCCAACAAGGTCACGCAGACGAAGATCAGCGACGACGGCGCAGTCCCCTCCTTCGGGACGAACGGACGCATCGCCTTCGTCAGGCCTTCGCGCAAGAACATCTGGAGCACGAAGCCCGACGGGACCAGTCTCATGCAGCTGACGACCGGCCAAGCCGACACGCTTCCATCCGCCGCCGGGAACTCGCTCGCGTTCGACCGCCTCTTTACGCCCGGCAGCTGTGGCAACAATTCATGCACCCAGGCCGACATCATGCTGACGGGGATGACCGGCTCGCAGTCGGTGAGCTTCACCGCCCAGAGCGATGTCCCCCTCAAGGCCGAGCTCATCTACGAGTGCGGCGGGGTTGCCTACCCGGCGCGCGTGGGACTGGTACCCGATGAGATCGTGGGCGCGATTCAGACGTTCAACACGAACTTCGACGGCTCGAACTCGTGCGGCGGCGGCGTCCTCCGTGTGCGGGTGACCGACGGCGTCCAATACGCCTCGAGCCAGACCTTCACTCCCACGATCACGGTTGCCTCGAAAGCGCCGACCGCGGCCATCTTTACGCCGCTCGACGGCGTGTACTCGTCGCTCGACACCTTCCCTGTCGGCGGCACCGGCTACGACGCCGAAGGTCTGGTTCTGTCGGCCTCGAGCCTCCACTGGACGCTGACCTTCCCGAACGGGACCGTCCAGGACCTCGGCAACTTCGGAACGAATGACCTCAAGGCGCCGCTGCCGGGCGGGTGGCCCGTGGGCACGTACACGTTCACTCTAGTCGCGACCGACGGGGGCGTGAGCTCCGCGCTCGTGACGCGGAAGGTGCAGGTCATCTTCGAGTTCGTGACCGGCGGCTTCCTGCCTCCGATCGAGAATCCACCCGAGGTGAACTTCGCGACCGCAGGGAACGCTGTCCCGATCAAGTGGCAGCTGAAGGACGCGTTCGGAAACCTCATAACCGACGTTCGCACTGTCGAGAGCGTCTCGTACCAGACTGCCAACTGCGACTTCAAGGAGCCGTTCGGAGCGACGATCGCGCTTCCCAGGGGCGGATCGGTCCTCCGCTACGACACGAACAATCAGCAGTTCGTCTACAACTGGTCGACCCCGACGACAGCCGGGTGCTACGTCTTCACGCTCACGCTGACGGACGGCACGCAGCACCAGGCGTACTTCAACTTCAAGTGATCTGCGCCGCCGAGAAAGGAGACTGAATGCAGCGGCTACTCGTACTTGCGCTCCTCGCGCTCGGGCTGACGATCGTGTTCGCGCCGACGGCGACCCCGGCCGCCCCAGGCGACGCCAAAGGCCCGGCGTGCGCGAACATCACGAACGGCGACGGCGGCTACAGCGACGCCGGTGTCCTCGACTTCACCGTCTTCCTGCAGGCGCCGGCGTGCTCGTTCGTCGACTATTCGTTCTTCGTGACGGATACGAGCGGGAACGCGATCACACCGGTTACCGCGACCCAGGACGGCAACTGCACGCCGGAAACGCCGGACGCAGGATGCGTGCACTTCGTTTACGACCTCACCGGCGCTCCGGACACGATCTGCGTTTACGCGACGACGTCGATCCAGGGGCACGTTGCCGATCTGGCACCGAATGCGTCCGATTCCACGTGCCCTGCATCCTCGCCATCGACCAGCCTGGTGAAAGGCGTCGGCGGCGCTTCGGGAGGCTTCGGCTAACCGCTCACGACTGTACGACGCTGCGGGCCCGCGCATCGACGGCGCGGGCCCGTTGCGGGTCTCCCGCTTGTTCCCAGGCCGTGCGGGCGAGCTCGAGCGATTGCGCCGCGGAGGGAGGCGCGCCCATCTCGAGGTAGAGCTCCGCGGCAGCTTCTGCGCGCTCGGCGCCGCTCGCGAAGTTGCCGCGGCGAATCTCGATCGCAGCAATGGTGTCGATGGCGTCGGCGACGGTGACGGAGTGGCCGATTGCCCGCGAAAGCTCGAGTGTGCGTTCGCACCACCGCTCTGCTTCGTCGTATTCGCCGGCGAGCATGAGGTGGTAGGCGAGGTTCGCATAGCCGCGAGCGCGCCCCGATCCGTGGCCGATTCGCTCGAACTCCTCGATCGCCCGTCGGTCGCATTCGATCGCCTCCTGGAATGCCTCGCGCCGCTCCTCGACGACGCCGATGTTGATCAGGCAGCCTCCGACCTCTTCGACGCTGCCCACCCGCTCTGCCAGCTCAAGTCCTCGTCGTAGGGCTGTGACGCTTTCGTCCAGCCTGCCTGCCTGTCTATGGACGTCGCCGAGGATCCGCAGTGTGGTCGCGAGCCCCCGTTGATCGGAGAGCTTCTCGAAGATCGCCTGGGCCTGATGCAGATGCGCAAGGGCGTCCTCGAGCCGCCCCGCCAGCGCCTCGGTTCGAGCTAGCTCGGCCAGCAGCTGCCCGACGATCGAATCGGTGCGCGGTCCGAGCGCCTCGAGGCCTGCCTGGAATACGTCGATCGCTTGGTCGAGGCGGCCCGAGAGACCGAGGCTCCAGCCTGCCTGAAGCCAGAGCGGCGCCAAATCCTGCCCGCGGAGCTCGTCGGCGGCGATGGCCTCGTCGATGACCGCGAGCGCCTCCTCATATTCGCCGCGTCTCCGGTGGACGGACGCGAGTCCCCGCCAGGCACGAACGTCGTGC
>JBKPRD010000204.1:0-7648 GCA_046734415.1 Actinomycetota bacterium
GGTGGTGCCTTCCGCTAGGGCACAGACCAGAAAGGAGGGAGGAATGGCGGAGGAACAGGGTGGGCTGACCAGGAGGGACCTGGTCAAGCGAGGTGCGGCCGGCGCCTTCGCGGTCAGCATGTTCGGAGGGATCGCCGAGCGGGCGAGCTCGTTCCCCGGCGTGCTCAAGCACCGCCACCGGCAGCTGAAGGGAAGCCTCTCGATCATGCAGTGGGCGCACTTCGTGCCCGCCTACGACCAGTGGCTCGACAACACCTACGTCAAGCAGTGGGGCGAGAAGAACGACATCGAGGTGAAGATCGACCACATCAACAACGCGCTGCTTCCGGCGACGGCGGCCTCGGAGGTGGCGGCCCAGAAGGGCCACGACCTGTTCCAGTTCCTGTTCCCGCCGTCGGCGCTCGAGAAGCAGACGATCCCGATGAACGACGTCGTCCAGGAGATCACGAAGAAGCTCGGGAAGATGACGGACGTCGCGTACCGCTCGACCTACAACCCGAAGACGAAGCGGTACTTCGGCGTCGCCGACAACTACGTGCCGGACCCCATCCACTACCGCAAGAGCTACTGGTTCAACGCCGGCTTCGCGCCGAACACCTGGGACAACGTTCGCCGCGCGGCGGCCAAGCTGAAGGCGGCCGGGCACCCGGTCGGCCTCGGGATGTCGAACGAGCTCGACTCGAACATGTTCCTGATGTCGCTGATGTACTGCTACGGCGGCGCCCTGCAGACTGCCGACGGCCGGCCGAACATCAACACGAAGGGCACGATCGACGCCCTGAGGGTGATGAAGGAGATCTACCAGAACGGCGAGTCGGACGAGGTCTTCGCCTGGACGACCGCGTCGAACAACCAGGCGTTCCTCGCCGGTCGCCTGTCGTTGGCGGTGAACGCGATCTCGATCGCCCGCTCGGCCGAGGAATCCGGCAACACGGCGCTCTCGGACGACACGTGGATCCGCCCCCTCCCGCGCGGCCCGGTGCGGGCGCTGGGGAACGAGCACGTGATGGGCGTCTTCTTCGTCTGGAAGTTCGCCCAGAACAAGGAGGCGGCGAAGAAGTACATCATCGACCAGCAACTGGCCAACCGGCAGCACTTCGTCCAATCGAAGTTCTACAACTTCCCCGCCTGGACGAACGCGGTCAAGGGCGGTTTCCCGGCGATGAACCGGCTGGCCGCCGCCGACCCGCACAAGCCGCGCGGGAAGTACACGATCCTGACCACGATCGCCCGGCGGTACACGACGAACGTCGGGTACCCCGGCTTCGCCAACGCGGCGATCGGCGACATCTTCAACCAGTCTCTGATCCCGCAGATGTTCGCCCAGGTCGCGCAGGGGAAGATGACCCCGGCCGACGCGGCCCGGTCGATGCAGGGGAAGTTCAGGAGCATCTACGGCACGTGGAGGGCGCAGGGCCTGCTCTAGGCGTCTCCCGGCTCGACGGGAAAGGCGGGTTTCTGACCCGCCTTTCCCGTGTCTACGCTGTAGACATGCCCGGCATCGAACAGCTGGTCGACGACCTCGAGCGCTCGTACAAGGAGACGCAGGAGCGGATGTCCGACCCTGCCGTCTACAACGACCACCGCGAGGCGGCCGAGGTCGGGCGGCGGCTGAAGGAGCTCGAGGAGCCGCATCGCCTCGCCCAGGAGTGGCACGCGGCGACGACCGACCTCGAGGAGGCGCGCGCGGACGGCGACCTGCGCGAGCTCGTCCCGGAGCTCGAGCAGCGCGTCCACGACCTCGAGGAGGAGCTGCAGCTCGCGCTCGTCGAGACCGACCCGGCCGACCGCAAGGACGTGATCGTCGAGATCCGCCAGGGCGTCGGCGGTGACGAGGCCGCGCTCTGGGCTGGAGATCTCTTCAGGATGCTGACGCGCTATGCGGAACGGCGCGGGTTCAAGTGGGAGCAGCTCTCGGTCAGCCCGAACGAGGGCGGCGGGATCAAGGAGGTCGTCTTCGCCGTCAAGGGCGACGGCGCCTACTCCGTGTTCAAGTACGAGGCCGGCACCCATCGCGTGCAGCGCGTCCCCGAGACCGAGTCGCAGGGGCGCATCCACACCTCGACCGCGACCGTCGCCGTCATGCCCGAGGCGGAGGAGGTCGAGGTCGAGATCGACGCAAGTGATTTGAAAATCGATGTGTATCGGTCGACGGGTCCCGGCGGCCAGAGCGTGAACACGACCGATTCCGCCGTCCGGATCACGCACCTGCCGACAGGCCTCGTCGTCGCGATGCAGGACGAGAAGTCGCAGCTCCAGAACAAGGTGAAGGCGATGCGCGTGCTGCGCGCCCGGCTCTACGAGCAGGAGCGCGAGCGCCAGGAGCGGGAGCTCGCGGCGGCACGGCGTTCGCAGATCGGCGGCGGCGAGCGGGCGGAGAAGATCCGCACCTACAATTTCCCCGAGAACCGGCTCACCGACCACCGGATCAAGCTGACCGTGCACCAGCTCGACCGCGTGCTCGAGGGCCAGCTGGAAGAGTTCACCGAGGCGCTCGCCGCCGAGGATCGACGGCAAGCCCTCGAGGCGTGACGGCCGCCGAGCTGGTCGCCGACACCGCCGAGCAGCTCGCGCGCGCCGGAGTTCCGACCCCGCAGGTGGACGCCGAGCTCCTGCTCGGCCACGTGCTCGGGCTGACGCGCAGCGAGCTGCAGGTCGAGCGCGGCCGCGAGCTGACCGAGGACGCGGAGGCTGCCGCCCGGCGGCTTGTCGAGCGGCGCGTGGCGCGCGAGCCGCTCGCCTACATCTTCGGCGAGTGGGGGTTCAGGAACTTGACCCTGAAGGTCGACCGCCGCGTGCTCGTGCCGCGGCCGGAGACGGAGGTCGTGGTCGAGCGCTGTCTCGAGCTGCTGCGCGGCCTCGACACGCCGGCGGTGCTGGACGTCGGCACCGGCTCGGGGGCGATCGCGCTCGCGATCGAGGACGAACTGCCGGCGGCGCGTGTCACCGCGATCGACGTCTCCGAGGGGGCGCTCGAGCTCGCGCGCGAGAACGCCGCCGCCACCCGCCTGAACGTCCGCTTCGATTGCGCCGACCTGCGGCAGGGCCTGACCGGCCGCTACGACCTGGTGGTCTCGAACCCGCCGTACGTCTCCATCGACGAGATCGAGACGCTCGAGCCGGAGGTCCGCGACTGGGAGCCGCGGATCGCGACGGTCGGCGACGGGCACACGGAGCTGATCGCCAGGGCGGCGCGGGACGTCCTCGACCCCCGGGGGTGGCTCGTGCTCGAGATCGCCGCCGGCGCCCGCGAGAGGACGACTGAGCTCCTGCGAGACCTCGGCTACGAGGACGTGCGGGCGGGGCCGGACCTCGCCGGCCGCGACCGGGTGGTGGAGGGGCAGTGGCTGACGTCGGGCAGGCGGTAGCAGCGCTGCGGGCGGGCCGTCCGGTTCTGCTGCCGACCGACACCGTGTACGGCCTCTGTGCCGCGCCGGACCGCGAAGAGGCGGTCGCCGAGCTGGCCCGGCTGAAGGGCAGGCCGGAGGGGACGCCGACGGCGCTCCTCTGCGCCGACCTCGACATGCTCCTCCGCCTCGTCCCGGAGCTCGAGGGTGGCCCCGCAGCGTACGCGCGGGCGCTGCTCCCCGGCTCGTACACGCTCGTCTTCTCGAATCCCAAGGGGCGCTTCGCCCGGCTGAGCGGGGCCGCCCGGGAGACGATCGGCGTGCGGGTCCCGGTGCTCGAGGGCGCGGCCCGCGAGGTGCTCGACCAGGTCGGCGCGGTCGCGGCGACGAGCGCCAACCGCCACGGCGGCACGGACCCGCGACGGCTCGAGGACGTGCCGCGCGAGCTCCGGGAGCACTGTGCCGCCGAGATCGACGGCGGTGAGCTGCCGGGGACGCCCTCGACCGTACTCGACCTGACCGGGCCCGAGCCGCGCATCCTGCGCGAGGGCGCCGTACCCGCCACCGAGGCACTCGCCCGCCTCGCTACGGTCGCGCCGTGACTCTCGCCGTCCGGCGTGCGACCGAGGCAGACCTGGAGCTGATGCGAGCGCTCTGGGACGACTTCAGCGCCGAGGCCCTCTACACGCCGTACCCGCCGGGAGGATTCGATCCGGCGTTCGTCCGGGACAACGTCGCGTTGGTCGCAGAGCAGGACGGCGAGGTCGTCGGGACCCTCTACGCGAACGTCTCGACCCCGTACTTCGGCTACGTGTTCGGCGTGTACACGGTGCCGGCCGCGCGCGGGCGCGGGGTGGGGAGGGCCCTCTTGCAGGGAATCGCACGGCATCTTCGCGAGCAGGGGCGGGAGTACGTGGTGCTCAGCGTCGACACGCCGAACGAGGGCGCGCGGGCGTTCTACGAACGGCTCGGCTTCGAGGACGCCTCGCGCATGCTCCGGGCGCCTGTCGACCGCCTGCTCGGCCACTAGGATGCGGGCGATGGCGGTTGCGGAGCAGACCCTGCAGCAGCTGCGGAGCGCACGCCTGGCCGAGGTCGACCCCGAGATCGCCGAGCTGATCGGCCGGGAGCTCGAGCGGCAGCGGGGCCAGATCGAGCTGATCGCCTCCGAGAACTTCACCTGGCCGAGCATCCTCGAGGCCGTCTCGAACGTGGCGACGAACAAGTACGCCGAGGGCTATCCCGGCCGCAGGTACTACGGCGGCTGCGAGGTCGTCGACGAGATGGAGCAGCTGGCGATCGACCGGGCCAAGGACCTGTTCGGTGCCGAGCACGCCAACGTGCAGCCGCATGCGGGAGCGCAGACGAACATGGCCGTCTACTCTGCCGTGCTGGAGCCCGGCGACACGGTGCTCGCGCTGCGCCTCGATCACGGCGGCCACCTCACGCACGGCCTGAAGGTCAACTTCTCGGGCCGGCTGTACTCGTTCGTGCACTACGGCGTCAGTCGCGAGACGTACCTCGTCGACTACGACGAGATCCTCGAGCTGGCGAAGGAACACCGGCCGCGGCTGATCGTATGCGGCGGGTCGGCCTACCCGCGCACGGTCGAGGCCGACCGCTTCCGGGAGGTGGCGAACGAGGTCGGTGCGCTCCTCCTCTGCGACATGGCCCACTTCGCCGGGCTCGTCGCCGCGGGGCTCCACCCGAACCCGGTCCCGCACTGCGACTTCGTCACCTCGACGACGCACAAGACGCTCTCGGGGCCCCGGTCGGGGTTCGTCCTCTGCCGCGAGGAGCATGCGCAGGCCCTCGACCGGGCCGTCTTCCCCGGGATGCAGGGCGGGCCGATGGAGCACGTGATCGCCGCGAAGGCGACGTGCTTCCGGATCGGCGCCACGCCCGCGTTCCGCGAGTACCAGGCGCAGATCAGGGCGAACGCCGACGCGCTCGCCGACGAGCTGCAGGCCGGCGGTCTCGACGTGCTCACCGGCGGGACCGACACCCATCTCCTCCAGGTCGACCTGCGCCGGAGCGAGTGGACCGGCAAGGACGCCGAGGAGCGGCTCGCCGAGGTCCGGGTCACCGCGAACCGGAACACGGTGCCGTTCGACGAGCGCCCGCCGACCGTTGCCTCCGGGATCCGGATGGGGACGCCCGCGTGCACGATGCGCGGCTTCGACGAAAAGGACTTCCGCGAGGTCGGGCGGATCACCGTCGAGGCGCTCGGACCGGATCCGGATGTCGTCGCGCTCGCCGCCCGCGCGCAGACGCTCTGCGAGCGCCGCCCGCTGTATCCCGGCTTCCGCGGCTACGCGGCGTACGAGGCTTGAGCCCGCCGCGTCTCACCGTCGTCACGCACCCGCTGGTCCAGCACAAGCTCTCGTACCTCCGCGACAGGGACACGCCGACCGTCCACTTCCGCAAGCTCGCGAACGAGCTGACGCTGCTCCTCACGTACGAGGCGACGAAGGACTTTCCCACGGAGCCGGTGGAGATCGAGACGCCGCTCGAGACCATGACCGCGCAACGGATCGCCGGCAAGAAGGTCGCGGTCTGCCCGGTGCTCCGCGCGGGGGTGGGAATGCTCGAGGGCACCCTGTCGCTGATCTCGAGCGCCCGCGTCGGCTTCATCGGCTTGTATCGCGACGAGGAGACGCTCGAGGCGATCCAGTACTACGTGAAGCTCCCGGACGACCTGGCCGAGCGTGACGCGATCGTCCTCGACCCGATGCTCGCGACCGGGAACTCGAGCGTTGCGGCGATCGAGCAGGTGAAGAGGGCGGGCGCGCGTTCGGTCACTCTCGTCTGCCTCGTCGCCGCGCCGGAGGGGATCGCGCGCGTGCACGAGGCGTATCCGGACGTCCACATCGTCTGCGCCTCGCGGGACCGCGGCCTGAACGAGCGCGGCTTCATCGTGCCGGGTCTCGGCGATGCAGGCGACCGTCTCTACGGCACGAAGTAGCCGCGGGTGGTCGCGCACGAGCTCCGCAGCCACCTCGAGGTCCTCTACGGGGCGGTCCTCGCCGCCGCGATCGTGGTCGCGCTGACGCCGGCGGTTGCCGGGATGGCGCGGCGATTCGGGGCCGTCGACGAGCCGGACGAGCGGCGCGTCCACCGGATCCCGGTCCCGCGGCTCGGCGGGATCGCGATGTTCTTCGGAATCATCGTCCCCTCACTGGCCTTCCTCGACCTGAACCGTTCGGTGCGCGGCGTGCTCGTCGGCTGCGCGGTGGCGACCGCGCTCGGGGCGATCGACGACTTCCGCGGGCTGCACTGGTGGGAGAAGCTCGGCGGGCAGGTGCTGGCGGCCTCGATCCCGCCGATCTTCGGCGTCTGGATCGACCACTTCACGTTCCCGTTCCTCGGCGTGGTCGACCTGCCGGCCTGGCTCGGCGGGGCGCTGACCGTGGTCTGGATCGTCGCGGTGATGAACATGGTCAACTTCCTCGACGGCCTCGACGGCCTCGCCGCGGGCGTCTGCGGCATCGCGGGCGCGACGTTCTCCGTGATCGCGCTCTCGCTCGGGAAGCCGAACGCCGCAGTCTTCTCGGCGATCGTCTTCGGTGCGACGCTGGGGTTCCTGCGCCACAACTTCTTCCCGGCGCGCGTCTTCATGGGCGATTCGGGCGCGATGCTACTCGGCTTCTCGCTCGCGTCCGTCTCGGTCGAGGGCCTCCTCAAGACGGCGGCCACCGTCGCCCTGTTCTTCCCGCTCCTCGTTCTCGCCGTGCCGATCCTCGACACCGGCTTCGTCGTCGCCCGCAGGCTCAAGTACCGCCGTCCGATCACGGCCCCGGACAAGACGCACCTCCACCACCGGTTCGTCAACATCGGCTTCTCGCAGCCGCGGGCGGTGGTCTACATCTACTTCTGGGTGGGGACGCTCGCCGCGGCCGCGCTCGGGACGCGCTTCATCCCGTTCCGCGAGAGCGGACACTGGCACACGGGCTCGACGATCGCCGCCGCAGCGCTCGGCGTGCTCGCGATCGCGGCATCCGTCTACATGGTGTACCTGCTCGAGATCGTCAAGCTGGCGAATCCACGCATCCGGCGCCGCCGCCGCGAGGCGGAGGAGCAGGCTCGCCGCACCGCGTAAAAGGGACGGGCTTCAGCCTGTCCCGACTCACCGCACAAGCGGGAGCAGAAATCCAGTCTGCAAGCGAGGTTCCCGTGTCACAAAGTCGCTTGATATGCTCGCTGCGCAGATGGAGCCTGCGCGCCAGACGTTCGATCCCGCCGGCGCGGGCGCACTGCTGATCACCGGGACCGCGGCAGGCACCGGAGCGGGCGCGCTGATC
>JBKPRD010000205.1:0-6074 GCA_046734415.1 Actinomycetota bacterium
CGCGATCGCCGACGACACGCTCGTCGTCGCCGAGCGGTTGAGGCTCGTCGAGCGCTTCGGGATCGGTCAGGGTGGATAAAGTGTCCGCGCGATGGCGATCGCGCGCGAAGCGGAGCCGGTTGGCTCGCTGACCGAGGTGAGAGAGGCGGGTCTCGACCGCGAGGACCTGCTGACGATCTACCGCAACATGCTCATCACCCGCGGGGTCGAGGAGCGCGGGCACATCCTCTACAAGCAGGGGAAGATCCCCGGCTCGTTCTACACCGGGCGCGGGAACGAGGGCGCGGCGGTCGGGGTCGCGACCGCGATGGACGGCGACGACGTCGGCGCGCCGCTCCACCGCGACATGGGCGTGCACATCACGCGGGGCGTCGAGCCGTGGCGCGTCTTCGCCAACTACATGGGCCGCGTCGACGGGCCTGCCCGCGGCCGGGACGGCAACGTTCACATGGCCGACTCACGGCTCGGGATGATCTCGATGGTCAGCCACCTGCCGGCGATGCTCCCGGTCGCGGTCGGCTGCGCGCTCGCGTTCCGCATCCGCGAAGAGAAGCGTGTCGCCGTCGGCTGGTTCGGCGAGGGCTCTGCGGCGCGGGGCGACGCGCACGAGTCGATGAACTTCGCCGGCGTCCGGCGCCTCCCGGTCGTGTTCATCTGCGACAACAACCAGTGGGCCTACTCGACGCCCACGCACCTCGGCTTCGCGACCGAGCACATCGCCGACCGAGCCGAGGCGTACGGCTTCGAGGGCGTCGTCGTCGACGGCACCGACGTCCTCGCCGTCTACCGCGAGGCGAAGCGCGCGATCGACAAGGCGCGCACGGGTGGCGGGCCGACGCTGATCGAGTGCCTGACGCTGCGGATGGAGGGCCACGCCGTCCACGACGACGCCTTCTACGTCCCGAAGGACATGTTCGAGGAGTGGGCGAAGAGCGACCCGATCGAGCGCTTCCGGATGTGGCTGCGCGAGCACGCCGACCTCGAGGACGAGGAGGAGGACGAGCTGGCGTCCGAGATCAAGAAGCTGCTGAGCGACGCGATCAAGCGCGCCGAGGAATCGCCGCTGCCCGATCCGGCGACGGTGACGGACGGCGTCTTCGCCTCCCCCGAGGACCTCGACACGCCGCACCACAGATAGAGCGATGGCGGAGCTGACGTACCTCCAGGCGATCTCGGACGGGCTGCGGCTCGAGATGCGCCGCGACAGGCGGGTCTACGTGATCGGCGAAGACGTCGGCGTCTACGGCGGCGCGTTCAAGGTGACGCTCGGCTTCCAGGAGGAGTTCGGCCCGTGGCGGGTGATCGATGCGCCGCTCTCGGAGACCGCGATCGTCGGTTCCTGCACGGGCGCGGCGCTGATGGGCATGCGCCCCGTCGCCGAAATGCAGTTCGCCGACTTCGTCTCCTGCGCGTGGGACCACCTCGTCACCGTCGCGGCGAAGCAGTTCTACCGGGCGGGGACGCCGGTGCCGATCGTCGTCCGGCTTCCGTCGGGCGGAGGCTTCTCCGGCGGGCCGTTCCACTCACAGAATCCGGAGAGCTCCTTCGCGCACATCCCCGGCCTCAAGTGCGTCTGCCCGGCGACACCCGAGGACGCGAAGGGTTTGCTCGCGAGCGCGATCGAGGACCCGAACCCGGTGCTCTACTTCGAGCACAAGCACCTGTACCGGCGAATCAAGGCCGACGTGCCTGAGGAGCGATTCACCGTGCCGATCGGCAAGGCGCGCATACACCGGGAAGGCGAGGACATCAGCGTGATCACCTGGGGCGCGATGGTCTACACCGCCGACGAGGCGGCCGAGCAGCTCGCCGGGGAGGACGTCTCGGTCGAGATCGTCGACCTCCGCAGCGTGCTCCCGTGGGACAAGGAGGCGGTGCTCGACAGCGTACGCAAGAACTCGAAGGTTCTCGTCCTCCACGAGGACACCCGTACCGGCGGCTTCGGCGCCGAGATCGCCGCGACGATCGTAGAGGAGGCGTTCGAGTCGCTCGACGCGCCCGTGAAGCGGATCGCCGCCCCCGACGCGCCCGTACCGTACTCGCCTCCGCTCGAGAAGGCCTATATCCCACAGGTCGAGACCGTCGCGGCCGGACTCCGCGAGCTCGCCGCGTACTGATGGCGACCGGGACCGCGATCGACGTCGTCATGCCCCAGATGGGCGTCTCCGTCTCCGAGGGGACGATCACCAAGTGGCTGAAGAACGAGGGCGAGGCGATCCAGGCGGACGAGCCGCTGCTCGAGATCTCTACCGACAAGGTCGACACCGAGGTGCCGAGCCCGGGGACCGGCATCGTCCAGCAGATCCTCGTCCAGGAGGGCGAGACGGTCGACGTCGGGACGAAACTCGCGGTGATCGCGCCGGAAGGCCTGCCCGCTGCCGCTCCCGAGCCCGCAGCCGAGCCGGAGCCCGAGTCCGTCCCTGCGGAGCCGGCGACGGCGGAGGCGGCCGCCGAGGCCTCCGCGCCGTCCAGCACCGAGACGCCCGCGCCGGTGCCTGCACAGGCAACGACGGATTCGAGCGGCAACGGCAAGACGTTCGTCTCGCCGGTCGTCGCCCGGATCGCAGCGGAGCACGGCGTCGACGTGAGCGCCGTCCCGGGCACGGGCCAGGGCGGCCGCGTGACCAAGAAGGACATCGTCGCGTTCGTCGAGCGCGGCGCCCCCACGACCCCTGCCCCTCCGGCAGCACCGACCGAGCCGCCGCAGCCGACACCCACTGCGGCCGTCCCCGCCGCCACAGCTGGCCCAAAGCCGCAGGCTGTGGGCGGAGAGTCCCTGGAGCCCATGACCGCGATGCGCAAGGGGATCGCAGAGCACATGCGGCGGTCGCTGGACACCGCTGCGCATGTGACGAGCGCGATCGAGGTCGACATGTCGAGGGTGGTCGCGATCCGCGAGAAGCTGAAGGCGGAGTACCAGCGCAGCTACGGCGTCAACCCGACCTACCTGATCTTCGTAGCGCGGGCGGCAACCGACACGCTCCTCCAGTACCCCTGGATCAACGGCGAGATCCGCGACAGCCAGATCGTCACCCGCAGCTACGTCAATCTCGGCTTCGCGGTCGAGCTCGCCGACGGCAAGGGCCTGATCGTCCCGGTCGTGAAGAACGCCGAGGGCCTCAACCTGCTCGGGATGGCGCGCGCGGTCACGGACATCGCCGAGCGCGCGCGCAACAAGCAGCTGCTCCCCGACGAGGTGCAGGGCGGCACGTTCACGATCACGAACCCCGGCGGCTACGGCACGTTCCACGGGACGCCCATCATCAGCCAGCCGCAGTCCGGCATTCTCGGCACCTACGCGGTCGTCAAGCGGCCGTGGGTCGTCCAGGACGAGCTCGGCGAGGACGTGATCGCGATCCGGCCGATCATGAACCTGACTCTCACGTACGACCACCGCCTCGTCGACGGCGCGCTCGCCGGCCGGTTCCTGCGCGACGTGCGCGAGAGGCTCCAGACCTGGGGCGAGGAGCGCTACTAGCAGCGATGGGTCAGCGCATCGTCCCGTTCATCGGCTACGAGGACGCGGCGGGCGCGATCGAGTGGCTGAGCCGCGCGTTCGGATTCGTCGAGCACCGCGCCCAGCGGCAGGAGGACAACGGGACGATCACGCACGCCGAGCTCGACCTGGAGGGTTCGACGATCTACCTGTCCACGCCGGACGGCTACGCGAGCCCGCGGACCCTCCGCGCCGAGTCCGAGACGGCGCGGCGCGCGTACGACAACCCGTGGGTGATCGACGGGCACTTCGTCGAGGTCGACGATCTCGGCGCGCACTTCGAGCGGGCGCGCGACGCCGACGCGACGATCCTGCGCGAGCCCGAGGAGCCGGGCATCGGCTTTCGCATCTACGCGGCCGAGGACCCGGAGGGCCACCGCTGGATGTTCGGCCAGCGCGTTTGAGCGACCTGCCCTGGGAGGACCGCGGCTGGCTCGATGAGGCAGCTGCGTGGATCGACGCGCGCATCGTGCGCACCGGCGAGCTGGAGGTCCTGCGGACCCGGCCGTGGTCGGCGCTGGTTCGCGTGCCGACTGCGGACGGCGATGCCTGGTTCAAGGAGTCGGCGCCCGCGGACGCCTACGAGGCGGCGCTGACCGAGCTACTCGCGGCACGGCGGCCAGAGTGCATCCCGGAGGTCCTCGCGGCGGAGCGAGCCCGACTGCTGACCGCCTCCGCGGGGCCGTCGGCTCGTGAGGTTCCCGAGCAAGTCGACTGGGAGGAGATCGTGCGACTCTACGCGGAACTGCAGATCGAGCTCGCGTCCTCGGCGGGTGAGCTGCTCGACCTCGGCGTTCCGGACAGCCGACCGGAGACGCTCGGCCACCCGGTGCCGGGCCCCTTGCCGATCACGCTGATCCACGAAGAGGTGCAGGACGGAAACGTCCATCTCCGCGACGGGCGGCCCGTCCTCATCGACTGGGCGGAGGCGTCCGTCTCCCATCCGTTCGCGGGCATGACGAACACGCTCCGCATCGTGGCGTGGCGCTCCGACTGGGAGCCCGGCGGGCGTGAGGTGCTACGGCTCCGCGATGCGTACCTCGGGCCGTGGATGCGCTTCGCCCCGCTCGACGAGCTGCGGGCGATCTTCGCCGAAGGCTATGCGCTCGGCGCGCTCGCGCGGGCGGCCTCGTGGGAGCGGATCGGCGACCGCGAGAAGGCGGACGCATGGCGCGAGATCTACGCCGAGGCCTGCAGCGCGGAAGCTAGGCTGGGCGCATAGCGCTCTTCGCCGTCAGACGCCGTCGCGGCGGCCCCTGGGACTGGTCGCGCGACATGCGCGAGCAGGACGGATGGGACGAGCACGCGCGCTTCATGGACGCCCTCGTCGCGGAGGGCTTCATCCTCCTCGGCGGTCCGCTCGAGGGCGACCGTGACGTGCTTCACGTCGTCGAGGCGTCGTCGCACGAAGCCGTCCACGCAAGGCTCGCGGAGGACAACTGGACGCAGGACGGAAAGCTCGAGACGGTGAGCGTCGAAGAGTGGACGGTGCTGCTCGACGGCCTGAGGAGTTGAGGCCGCCGCCAGCGCTGCACCCTGTGGGGGAAGCGTCAAACAATTGTTCCAACCCCGGTCTCAGAGACTGGGTTGCACCGGTCACGAGCATCGCCACGGCCCGTTCGGCCGCGGCGTGTTGACCCTTGTCTAGAGTCACCTCCGTGAAGGGACACGTCTTGAACCTCGGCGTCACGCCGTACCTGCAGGCGTGGGAGCTCCAGCGTTTGGTCGCGGCCGAGGTTCAGGCCGGCGAGCGGCCGGACACCGTGATCTTCCTCGAGCATCCACCCGTCGTGACGCTCGGTCGCCGCACGGCCGATGGCGAGCTGCACGTGCCGGCCAACGCCGAGGTCGAGGTCGTCGAAACCGATCGAGGCGGCAAGTCGACCTTCCACGGGCCGGGGCAGCTCGTCTGCTACCCGATCCTCGACCTGAACCGGCACGGCCGGGACGTGCGACGGTACTGCCGCGACCTCGAGGAGGCGGTGATCAGGACGCTCGCCTCGTTCGACCTCACGGCGGCCCGCATCCAGGGCCTGACCGGAGTGTGGCTCGAGCGGCCGCCGCGCAAGATCGCCTCGATCGGCATCCACATCTCGCGCTGGGTGACGACGCACGGCTACGCGCTGAACGTCGACCTCGACCCGGCCCCGTTCACGGACTGGATCACCGCCTGCGGCCTCGAGGATGCGGCGTTCACGACGATGGCATGCGAGCTCGGAACCTCGCTCTCGGTCGACGAGGTGCGTCCGGCCGCCCAGGCCTCGATTGCCGACGTGTTCGAGCTCGAGCTCGCGGAGCCCGAGAGGCTCGTTGCGTGAGGCTGCTCGCGGCGGCGGCGCTCTCGCTCGCCCTCGCCGCCACGGCGCTCGGCGGCGCAGGCCGGAACGTCGGCCTGCTGCATGCATTCGCCGCTCAGCTTCCAAAGGTGAAGCGCACCACGTCCGTCCCGGTGCTGCTGCCGCCGAGCCTGCCGCTGCTCGGAAGCTACAGGGTGTACGCGACCGGCTGGGCGACGCGGGGTTCCTTCGACCTCGAGCTCGCCGCAGCGCCGCGCTGCGGCGGCGCGAATGCCTGCTTC
>JBKPRD010000206.1:0-5360 GCA_046734415.1 Actinomycetota bacterium
GTCGAGGCCCTCGCGCAGCAGGTTGACGCCGACGAGCACGTCGAATTCGCCGAGTCGGAGATCGCGGATGATCTGGATCCGCTCCAGCGTGTCGATCTCGGAGTGCAGGTAACGGACGCGGAAGCCGTACTCGAGCAGGTAGTCGGTCAGGTCCTCCGCCATCTTCTTCGTCAAGGTCGTGACGAGCGTCCGCTCGCCGTCCTCGGTCCGTACCCGGATCTCGTTGATCAGGTCGTCGATCTGGTTGCGCGTCTCGCGCACCTCGACCTCCGGGTCGACGACGCCGGTGGGCCGGACGATCTGCTCGACCACGCGTCCCGAGTGCGACATCTCGAAGTCGCCGGGCGTGGCGGACACGAACACGAGCTGCCCCGTGTTCGCGAGGAACTCGTCAAAGGTCTGCGGGCGGTTGTCCATCGCGCTCGGCAGGCGGAAGCCGTAGTCCACCAGCGTCTGCTTGCGCGAGCGGTCGCCCTCGAACATGCCGCCGATCTGAGGCACGGTCTGGTGCGACTCGTCGATGAAGACGACGAAGTCGTCCGGGAAGAAGTCGAGCAGGCAGTACGGGCGCGAGCCCGGCGGGCGGCCGTCGAGGATGCGCGAGTAGTTCTCGATGCCGTTGCAGAACCCGAGCTCGCGCAGCATCTCCATGTCGAACTCGGTGCGCTGGCGGAGGCGGTGCGACTCGAGCAGCTTGCCCTCGTTCTCCAGCTCCTTGCAGCGCGTCTCGAGCTCCTCGCGGATCTCCTCCAGCGCGCGCTGGATCGTCTTGCGGTCGGTGGCGTAATGCGTGGCCGGCCAGATGCCGATGTGCTCCAGCTCGGCGTAGACCTCGCCGGTCAGCGGATCGAAGTGCTGAACCGACTCGATCTCGTCGCCGAAGAAGACCGTGCGGAATGCGGTCTCGGCATAGCTCGGGAAGATCTCCAGCGACTCGCCGCGCACGCGAAACGTGCCGCGCGCCAGCGCCTGGTCGTTGCGGTTGTACTGCATGTCGACGAGCTTGCGCAGGACCTCGTCGCGATCGGCCATGTCTCCGCGGCGCAGGGTCAGCGAATGGTCGCGGTACTGCTGTGGCGAGCCCAAGCCGTAGATGCAGGAGACCGAGGCGACCACGATCACGTCGCGCCGCGCGAACAGCGCGGAGGTGGCCGCGTGGCGCAGGCGGTCGATCTCGTCGTTGATCGAGCTGTCCTTCTCGATGTAGAGGTCCTGCGCCGGGACGTAGGCCTCGGGCTGGTAGTAGTCGTAGTAGGAGACGAAGTACTCGACCGAGTTGTCCGGGAAGAACTCGCGGAACTCGTTGCAGAGCTGAGCCGCCAGCGTCTTGTTGTGCGCGATCACCAGCGCGGGCCGCTGGACCTGCTCGATCGTGAAAGCCATCGTCGCGGTCTTGCCCGAGCCGGTGACGCCGAGCAGCGTCTGGAAGCGGTCGTCCCCGTTCAGCCCGGTGACGAGGCCATCGCGAGCCTTGGGCTGATCCGCTACCGCGGTGTAGGCAGAGTTGACCTTGAACGGAGCCACTCGGTCAGCTTACGCGGGGCCGGGACGGCTCCTTGCGGGTGCTGGAGCGTGAAGAAGGCGACCAACGCGAACGGCGCGAACCAGACGATGTAGGGCTCGACCCAGTACGACAGGGCAATCTGCAGTGCCAGGATCAACGCCCCGACCCAGGCGCAGATCGCCGGAAGGCTCAGCCGCCGCAGGAACACGAAGCTCACGAGGGCGAGCGCGGCCATCCCGGCCTGGACGAGCACGTGGACCGGGCCAAGCGCGCTGGTCAGGCCCCAGATGCTGAAGGTCTTGTCGCGGCTGAGCTGAAATCCGATCGTCGCGTCGTAGAACTCCCGCAACCCGCCGTCCGGCAGGTAGAGCCAGATGGCGAGCACCGCGACAACCGCGAAGGCGACCGCGAATACGACGGCCCCGCGCACGCCGCGCCGCTCGGAAACCTGCCGCGCCACCAGCGGGACGAGGATCGCCGGCGTGAACTTCGCGGTCGCGGCCAGGCCCAGCAGCGCGCCGGCAACGGCCGGCGTGCCGAGCATGAGCAGCGCCGGAATGACGAACAGCGCGACGATCCCATCATTCGAGTTCCAGCTGAGCGCGTACCAGCTGTAGGGGTAGGCAAACCAGGCGTAGACCAGGATCAACGCGAGCGCACGGCCGTGAATCCGCCTGCCCAACATGAAGAGACCGACTGCGATGAGTGCGTCGAACGTGATTGCCGCGGCGTGAGCCGCCCAGAGGTTCGCATCGCCCTGGCCTGAGATCGGGAGGATCCGTTCGAACGGCCAGTACAGGAGGTAGTTCACGGGGCCATACGTGTCGTAGGCCTGCCCACCAGCCGTGTACAGGTCGAGCCCGTGCGCGATCCGGTCGGCCCCGGCGACGCCCGCGTATGCAACGTCATTCGGGACCGAATCAACCAGGTTCATGACGGCACGGGCCACGAACAGAGCGAGCGCGCCGAGCCCGAGCAGCCACTGCGGCGCGAGCGGCACGAGTCGCTCCTCCCCCGTCACCTGCCCGCGCGCGAGCACGATCAGCCTGACCATGAGGTAGGCGAGGATCGGGAAGCTGAGGAAGACAGATTCGCGTACGAGCCCGTGATCGAGGACCACATGTGGCAGCGCAAACGCGAGGAGTGCAAGCAGGTCGAGATGCAGCCAGCGGAACGGCCGCCGCGGATCGACGAACGGGGCGACGAACAGGACGCACAGCAGCACCCACAGCCAGGTCGCGTTCGTGAGCTGTCCCGTCTCGCCCTCCTCGGTGAGCGCCGTCGACCCCCGCGCGAGGCGCCAGATCGCCTTCGTCCCCGTGTACGCGGCGAGCACGCGTCCGGTCCGGTCATCGATGTGGACCTCGGCGATCAGATCGCCCCTGTGCCTGAAGTCCACCTGCCAGCGGTGATCCAGGTACGTCTGGGTCCGCACCTCGATCACGCCGCCGGCCTTGGACGCCGCGCGCTGGACCTCGGGTCTGGCCGTTGCGATCGCGAGTGCGCGGTCAGCCGTGAGGGACCAGCCCGGAGGATGTCCCGAGCCCTGCCATTGCGTGAGCACGGTCGCGTCAGCCGTTGCGGCGGGCACGAGCAGCCCCACGCAGACTGCCACGAGGATCCCGAACTTCGGCACGCGCCGGAAGACTAGAGACCGAGTTCCCGGGAATAGCGACGCGCGTAGTCCTTGCGGCGCTCGAGCACCTGGTGAACGTAGTTGCGCGTCTCCGGGAACGGGATGTCGGTCTCCGGGTTGTTCTCGATGTGGAGGTCCTGTGCCAGGACGTAGGCCTCGAGCTGGTAGTAGTGCGTAGTCGGAGACGAAGTACTCGGCCGAAGACTAGCCCGGCGCCAGGGCGGTCTCGGACTCGCATGCACGCACAGGAACGTGGAGGTTGATGAGCTCCGGGAACGCGTCTTTCCGCTCCAGGCGCCGCATTGCCTGCTCGCGCTTCAGCTCCTCGTAGGCGTCCGGAGCAATCCGCACGAACGCCTCGACGAGCGCCGGATCGAACTGCGTCCCGGCATTCCGTTCCAGCTCGGCCAGCGCGTCGTCGATCCCCCACTCGCTCTTGTAGACGCGCTTCGACATCAGCGCGTCGAAGACGTCGACTACGGAGCAGATTCGCGCCGCGAGCGGAATGTCGCTCCCTGCGATTCCGCTCGGATAGCCGACGCCATCCCAACGCTCGTGGTGCGCACGAGCGATTGCCTCTGCCGTCTGGATCAGCGGCGACTTCGAGTTGCTGAGGACGTTCGCCCCGATCGTCGTGTGGGTCTTCATGACCTCGTACTCCTGCGGCTCGAGGTTGCCCGGCTTGAGCAGCACGCTGTCGGGCACGCCGATCTTCCCGACATCATGCAGCGCCGCCGCGTGTCCGATGGTTTCGGCCTCGGCCGATGGCATCCCGATCGCCAGCGCAAGCGCCTGCGACAGAGCGCTGATCCGCTCGATGTGCAGGCCGGTGTCCTCGTCGCGCGATTCCGCCATCTGGCTGAGGCGCCAGATGATCTCGAGCTGCGTCTCGCGCACTTCCTCTGTCCGCGCCCGAACGAGCTCCTCGAGCAAGTCCTTCTGCCGCGAGACCAGCTGACGCTCCCACCGCTCGACGAGGTAGCTCGCGGCGACCATGGCGACAGCGCCCAGCACGAGCGCCGTCAGCGGCGGCATGACCTCCACGATCCAGCCGCGGTTGAAGAGCAGCTGGGCAAGCAACGCAAACCCGAGCGCGACCGGCACACCCAGCAGCGCCGCGCGCAGCGGAGCAAGCCGCAGCCGCGCCAGCGGAACCGCAGCGCCCAGCAGCACAAGGAGGAGGAGGTTCACGGCAAACGGCGCGCTGCGAAGAGGTATGCCGTCGAGCGCCGTCTCGATCGCATTGGCCTGGATCTCGGGGCCCGACATCAACTCCGCGCCGCTCGTCGGCGTCGCATGGAGGTCCTGCATCGTGGGATCGGTCGCGCCGACCACCACGACCCGGCCGGCGACCAGGCGGTGGTCGAAATGCCCGGACAGCAGCGACGCGAAGGAGATCGTGTCGAAGCGTCCGGGACCGCCGCGGTAGTCGATCCAGGCACCGCCATCGCCGAACAGCCGCGGGTCGAGCGCGCGCCCGCGCACCTCCTCAGCCACGACAACCGGCAGCGTTTTGAGGTTCGACACTTCGTAATGGAAGCGCGAAATCACCCCGCCGGGATCGGTGAACTGATTTGCCGCGCCGGCGTGCGCGTGCAGCGCGCGCAGATTCGCGTCGCCGCCGAGCACGTTCGTGTGCCCTCTGGGATCCATCTGCGTCGTGGCGAGCGTGACGTTGCCCGCGCGCTTGACGGCGGCCATGAGCGCCTGGTCCTCCGTGGGCCGCGTCGGCTCGGTGAACTGGACGTCGTAGGCGATCTCGGCCGCCCCCGCCTTGCGGAGCACGTCGATCGCGCGAGCATGTTTCGTGCGCCTGAATGGCCACTGGTCGTCGAGCCGCGAGAAGGTGAGGTCGTCGATCGCGACGACCGTCACGCGCTTTGGCGCGGGTGTCTGCCGTAGGTCGAACCTCAATGTCCGCGTGCCGCGCTCGACGGGGGCGAACGCGCCCGTGACCAGGACGAGCAGCCCACCGGCCACGGCGAAGGCCGCGGCCAGGAGCGTCAGACGACGGCTGCGCGTCACCTGCCGCGCCGCGCCAGGTACGAGTGGCCGGCGCGGACGAGCACCGTCCGCCTCAGGCGGAGATCGCGAACGGCGACGGCGCCCTCCCTGACCCTGGTCAACGTCCCCGCGCAGGTCTCCTGGGTCATCCAGAGCGTGCCGCGCACCGTCGCCACGCTGTTCTTGCCGTGCGAGCGGAAGCGGCCCTTCTTGTCC
>JBKPRD010000207.1:0-11728 GCA_046734415.1 Actinomycetota bacterium
CGTTCGACCTCGTCAGCAGCAGCGTCTCGCCATCTTGGATGTAGCTGATCGGCTGTCGGTACTGCCGGCCGCTCTTGCGGCCGGTCAGGTAGACCAGCCTCAGCCGTTTGCCCAGTAGCCCGGGGGCGAGGGTGCGGACGATCGGATTGTGGGCCGGCTGGGGGAGGGTGGGTAACAATGCGGCGACAGTAGTCATGTTGCCGAAGCGCGCTCCGCGGGCGTCGAGGACCTTTGCGGCACACGCGCCCTCGACCAGCTCGAGCGTGCGTCACGGCGAGAACGCTTCGATCGAGAGACGCCCCGATCACCGCGTCTGCGGCGGCCAGTCGCGACGGGCCGAGCATGAAGCCGTATGTGGAACCGGGTTCCGGCGGGAACTAAGGGGTGTCACGACTCGGCGCGCGCAACCAACGCGGCCAATGTTTGTGGGAAGTCACCGCTGATCTCAGGGCCGACCCGAGGTCCGAGGGTCTCGGCAGCGGGCCCCGTGATCTTCATACGGTAGGTGACCCGCACCCGGTCGGAGTCAATGCGCCGGACACGATGGGTCGTGCGGACGACGATCTCGCCCATGTTCCGCCTCATCGACGAAGAGCTCTGGCTCGACGGCCTTTGCGATGCGGAGCTCGATCGGCCCATCTCCGATCGGGCTCATCACGATTGTGCTGCCGGCGGCGAACGGCCCGATCAGCTCGATCCGCTCAATATCGCCGTTCCACTCGGGCCATCCGGCAACGTCGGCCCACAGCCGCCAGATTTGCTCCGGCGCGGCGGTGGTCTCGACGCTGTGCTCGTTCGCCCACATCGTGACCTCCTCATGCTCATGTCCGTGTTGAGCGATGGGTCTCGTGCTTCCGGGCCAGCCTGCCGTGTTCCGGAAGCGCGCAGCAATACATTCGGGCTCACACGAAAAGTCGCCGGTTATGGCGCGGAATGGATGAATTGATGACCAGAGGGCCGGGGTTGACGGGACAGTTACTCGCGGCACCGGGGCAGCCCGCCGCTCATGCTGGACGCCCGTGAAGCTAACTCGCTGCCGGCAGCAGTTCCTCGCCCTCGCGAATCGCCGCGCTCGCGCCGACGGAGCGATAGAACGCCAGCGCTTGCGCGAGCTGCGCTCCCGCCTCCGTATTTCGCTTCGCCTCACGCAGCATCCGGGCCGCACGGAGCCGCGACCCCGCCTCGAACGCTCGTGCCCCGATCGCTGAAAGCTCGTCTGCCGCACGGACAACGTCGCCACCGATTAGCGCGAGCGCCGCCCTTTCCCAGGGCGTCTCATGATTGACACCGAACGCACCGATGTCCGATTCACGGCCCAAATCGACGAGGACGTCTGCGATCAGGACAACGGGCGGTCCGTACCTCTCCGGCTGCTCGAGGGCGGCGATCAGCTCTATCAGCTCCTCCAACGACGCGCTCGCGACTGCGAGATCGCCGGTCCGCGCAGCGCAGAAAGCGCGAAATGCGAGAGCGGGCACCATGTCCTGTGGGTCGCGGATCGCCCGCGACTGGGCGGCACCTGCCTCGACATCGTCCACTGCACCAGGCTGATCTCCGCGCGCAAGACGAACCAGCGAGCGATACCTCCTGCACGTGGTTTGCATGTAGTGCGGCTCCGGGGTTCCTCGTCGCCGAAACGCTCGAACAGGTCGACGCACGCCAGCTCACCGCCGGGCGGCCCGCGACGGCACGCGCCCGCCGCCTCCTGGTCAACAACGCCCGCGAGATTCTCGCCGCCGAGCCCAGTTGCCCACTCCCACATCTGGCACGCAGGCTGTCGGTCTCTCCCCACCACCTCAGCCGCATCTTCCGCGCCGCGACAGGCGGCACGATCGCCCGTCATCGCATGCGACTGCGTGCCCGTGCTGCGCTTGAACGGCTCGCCGGCGAGGACTCGCTGGCCCGCCTCGCCGCAGACACCGGTTTCGCCGACCAGAGCCACCTCTGCCGCGTCCTTCGCGCAGAGACCGGCCACCCACCATCTACACTCCGACAGGCGATCGGCACCTCGACCGTCGCCTCGATGCGCCGCTGACGGCGCCTCCACCTGCGTTTAGTACACCCACAGCGAGAGCGCACGCTCCCTACGGCTGACACGGCACGCGCGGGCAACAGCAGCAATGATTGGCGCGAAGGGAGTGAGCGATGGCAGACGTGAAGCGTTTCCTCGAGGAGGCAGGAATCGAGTTCGACGTGCTCGAGCACGCGCGCACGGAAAGGGCCGCGGAGGAGGCCGCTGCGCTCGGCATCAGGCCCGAGGAGGTGGCTAAGACGCTCGTCCTCGTCGCCTCGAGCGGCTACGTACGCGCCGTGGTGGCGGCCTCCGAGCGGATCGATCTGCGGAAGGTCGCGGCGACACTCGGAGTGAGCGGCAAAAAGGTGCACCTGGCAAGCGAGGACAGCCTTGCGCGCGACTACGCGGACTTCGAGCTCGGAGCTGTGCCGCCCTTCGGCGGGCGCGAGGACCAGGTGCTTGTGGACGAGCGGCTCGCCCGGCGCGACTCGGTCGTCGTCGAGGCAGGCTCGCACGAAAGATCAGTGCGGCTGAAGGCAAGCGATCTCGTGCGTCTGACGAAGGCGCAGGTGGCCGACATCTGCAAGGAAGAACCGACCGCGGGCTAGGCCTTTGCCTTGGCGCTTGGCCTCGTCCGTTCGATGCGCGGCTTCTTCCGTTCGATGCGAGCGGAGCCCGCTGAGGGTGCGAGGATGCTCATGTGGCCGTCCTCCCAGCGCACTTGGTAGCGCGGTGGCCGAGCCTGGAACACTTCCTCGATTACACCCCTGCGCCCGTGCGCGGCGGCTCGCTCCGACTCGATGACGATGGTGTCTCCTACCTTTCCGATCATGCAAGCGAGCCTAGCGCGTTCCGCGCGCTCGGGAATACATCCTCGTCCTCGATCCCGGTCGATGTGCGGACGACGATGGCCACTTCGGTCGCGCGGGTGACAGGCCCCCCTCAGCGGTGACTGGCTCGAGCGTAGACCTCCGGAACCGGCTCCTCTCGCCCGACCGGGCCCGCGAGATCTACGGCGTCCGCTGAAGCACTGCCGGCACAGCGATCGATCCGGTGGTCGGTGCTATCAGCGGCGACTCGCTCGGGATTACGAATCCCCACCGCCCGGAACCGGACGCGCTGCGGGCGATGGATGGAAAGGAGTACACCGAGCCGGTGGCGCTTTCGTCCACCGCCTCCACAAGCTTTTCGCCTGGCCTTGCGGCTTCCGCGTACAACCCGCAGAGACGACTTCGACCTAATCGCGCTCCGTGCTCGGTGCACTGCCAACGTATGAGATGAGCGACCGGCCGGCAAGAGGCCGCGAACCGAAGAAACCGCAAAGAGCGAGAAGTCCCGGACCAGACCCCGTCAAACGAAGAGACGGGACGGGTCTTGGCGAGCGACGCTTTCGGCGGGGTCATGGCAGGCTGGTAGGGCGGCCTCGCCGGTGTGCGAGGGCCGGCAGGGATCTTTCCTCGAGTGACCGGAGGTGGAGCAGCGATGGAGTCCAGCAGTCAAACGACAGCGCAGCCGGCATATCCGGTGCGGTTCTCGGTCGAGTACCCTGACCGCGCGCTCAACCGACTGACCACCGCTTTCAGGTTGATCGTCGCGATCCCGATTCTGATCGTCGCAGCGACCCTCGGTGGCCAGGACGGCACTTACGCTGCGGGGGAGCAGGGCTGGAGGATCGCGGGCGGGACTGCCGGGCTCCTGTTCCTCGGGCCGCTTCTCATGATCCTGTTCCGGCAGAAGTACCCCCGCTGGTGGCTCGACTGGAACCGCGAGCTACTCAGGTTCTCGAACCGGATCGGCGTCTACCTCGCACTGATGGACGACCGCTACCCATCCACGGATGAGCAGCAGGGGGTCGCGCTCGATTTCCCCAACCCGGACGCGAAGCAGGGACTCAACCGCTGGCTGCCGCTGGTCAAGTGGCTGCTCGCGATCCCCCACTACATCGTGCTCGTCTTCCTCTGGATCGCCGCCGTGGTATCGGTGGTCATCGCCTGGTTCGCGATCCTCTTCACAGGGCGCTACCCACGCGGCCTCTTCGACTTCGTCCTCGGAGTCTTCCGCTGGACGAACCGCGTTGTCGGATACGCATTGATCCTAGTGACCGACGAATACCCACCATTCCGGCTTAGTCCATAACGGAGTGCGCTCTGTCGTCGAGGAGATCGCAGACCGCCGCCTCATTACTCGCCTGGCTCCAAGCCGAGTTTCTCGGAGTAGAAACCCCGGGCTCGCTCGAGGTTCTGGACAGCTACCGGCCCGTCGTTCGAGTCTAGCCGGCGAGTCCGAAGGGATTTCCTTCGGAGTCGCGGCAGACGGCGAAGCGGTCGCCGGGGTGGACAATCTCGCCGCCGAGCTCGACGACGTGCTTCAGGGCCGCCGGCAGGTCGTCGACGCGGAAGTACGGCAGCGAGAAGTGGTCACCGGGGCCGGGGCCACGCGCGTGGACGCCGAGCTCGGCGCCACTGGAGTGCGTCTGCACGCCGGTTCCCTCCTCGGGGCTCCGCTCGCTCAGGTCGACGCCGAGTAGCTCGGCCCAGAACCGCTGCGCCCGGGTCAGATCGTCGGCCGGGAACTCGATCAGCGACAGGCTGTCCACCGGCCAAGCCTATGGCCAGTGGTGCCGACGTGCCCAGGAAATCGCGCAACACACAGCTGGCGGCCGCATGGCCGGCCTCGTGGTGTGCCACCACGTGGTCATGGACTTAAGCGGGGCGAGCCGGAAAGCTCGCCGCTCGCGTTCCTGGGTCGTGCTCTGGGATCGCCTACGCGTCGATCCCGGACGCGAACGGTGTTATCCACGGCTGCTACAAAAAAGTGAACCGGCAGCTACGTGTGATCGACACCGACGCGGGAGGCAAGTGCCTGACCAGCGAGCTCCCCGTGGACTGGAGCCAGAGCGGGCCGACGGGTGCGACAGGCGCGACGGGCGCTACTGGGCCAACCGGTCAGCAGGGCCCGCCGGGGCCTTCGCCCACGCTCTCGGTCTACGAGGCGGACGGGCCGTTCGTGACGATCCCAGCCGGAGACGTCAAGGGCATCGGCGCGGACTGCTCCTCGACAGGAGATCTGGCCACTGGAGGCGGCTTCAATGTCGGCAGCGCGCTCGTCGTCATCGCGAGCTTCCGGAACTCGAACACCACGTACAGCTGGCTGGTGGTCGTGTTCAATCCGACCAACCTCGACCTCCAGGCGCAAGCAACAGTGGAGTGCCTGCGATCAGAGTGAGCGGGCAGCGCAACCGATCCAGTAACAAATCGTTGCGGCAGGCGGTTCGGTGATAAGCCGCCCGCCGCAGGCGCTCGATAGGCGGATCGGGCCGATTGGCAGGCTTTTTCCCGCCTTTCCAATCGACCGGCTCTCGGGCTCGGTGCCGCGGCGGCTTCAGGACGTTGGCACACCCCCGGAAGGGGGATGCGCTCGAGCGCGGGCCTTCCGAACCTATGAGTAGGAAATGGATCGGGGGGAAGAGTGTCAGCTGCAGCAGCAGCGGTAGCGACAGGCCGGGAATCCCGGCTCCGCTCGTTGCGGAGCTTTCTCGCTGGACCGCAGCCCATCGTGGTGGCGATCACCCTCGCCGGAGCGGCGGTCGTCGTCCTCGCGCTCTACACGGGGGTCCCGGCGCTCTGGCCCGTCCTCGCCCTGCTCGCACCAGCGACGCTCGCTGAGGCCTTCCCGATCCCGATCGAGGGCGTGACGTCGGGCGAGACGTCGTTCGGCACCGTCTTCATCGCGGCCGCGGCCGCACTCTACGGCTGGCAGGTCGCCGCCCTCGTCGGAGCGGGGGCGATGTTGATCGTCGAGCTCCGTCTGCGGCGTCGCTTGCTCAAGGTGGTCTTCAACAGCTCGCTGTACGCGCTTTCCGGAGCCGCGGCGGGTCTCGTCGCCGCGTCGGTTCCGCCGGACTTGCGCGTCGGGTTCGCGAGCTCCTTCGCGTTCTACGTCGTCAACGTCAGCCTGCTGGCGATGCTCCTCGCTCGGGTGCGTGGCGAGCGCTACGTGCCGGTCGCACTCCGCTTCTACCGCTCGACCTTCGTCGCCTTCGTGGTCATGGCGGCGACGACGGCGATCCTCGTCACGCTGTGGGGACGTTCGCCTTACTACGCCTTGCTGCTCGGCCCCCCGCTGATCCTGATCGTGGCGTATCAGCGCTCGCTGTTGACGGCGTTGACGCGGCAGCGTGAGCTCGACCGGGTCAAGGACGAGTTCATCGCCGTCATCTCACACGAGCTCCGGACGCCGCTCGCGTCCGTCTACGGCAGTGCACTGACCCTCGAGCAGCGCGATCTGAGCGACGAGATGCGACGGCGCCTGATCGGCATCGTGCGAAGCGAGAGCACGAGGCTGAAGAGGCTCGTCGAGGATGTCCTCTACGCAAGTCGGCTCGAATCGAAAGGGATCGAGTCGAACCGGGACCCTGCCGATCCGGTCGCGGTTCTTCACGAGGTCGCGGAGACGGCCACGGAGACCGCGCCCCCGAACGTCTCGGTGGTGATGTGGGCCGACGAGGCGCTTCCGACGGTCGCATCCGACGCGGACCAGCTACGGCACGTGCTCTCGAACCTCGTCGACAACGCGGTCAAGTACTCGCCCGACGGCGGCACGGTCGAGGTCGCAGCGCGACATGTCCCTGGCCGCGTGAGCTTTGCAGTCAGGGACGAGGGCATCGGGATCCCGGAGGAGGACCGGGAGCGCATCTTCGAGAAATTCACCCGGCTCGACCCGCAGATGACGCACGGGATCGGGGGGACCGGGCTGGGGCTCTATATCTGCCACGAGGTCGTCACACAGCTCGGAGGAGAGATCTGGGTCACTGGCAACGAGGGCCGAGGATCGACGTTCGGATTCGAGATTCCGATCGCAGAGACGAAGGGAGAGAAGTAGATGTCCAAGATGAAGTTGATCATCGCCGCGTTGCTGATCGCGGCTCTGGCCGCGGTCGGCGCGGGCTGGAAGTGGAATCGTTCCGTCAAGAAGTCAATGGGCAGCGGGCAGTCGCACCTCGTCGCCGGGTGGAGCTGGGGCGACGCTCCGGTCTTCCGGGGACGGTGGAACTAGTCGTTCAGTCGAAGAACCCGTCGCGCCCGCGGGCTTCCGTCATCTGGGCGGCGGTCAACGATCCTCCGTTGACGCACGCGGACAGCGCACTGTGCGTCGCCGTCTGCCGATTGCATTTCCGGTGCTCCGGCCCGGCATAACGGCTGCGGCTCGCGTCAATGTGCCCCAATTCCCAAGGCTCATTGCGTCCGATCAGCCGGCCTGATCACCCGAGCTGCAGGTGCTCGCGCCACCAAGGCTGCCGATGAGGCAGACCGATTACCCGACGGCCCGCGAGGCAAGTCCGGCAGAGCGGCTTTCGTGGAGGCGGCGGGAATCGAGCCCACGCAAGATTCCCGCCGACCCCTAGCTACCCGTGGCGACTATCCGTCACCTGTGATTTCGGGGCAGACGCGTTCGTAGCTGCGCCCGGCGTCGGCGCTGTAAGAGCCTCCGCACCCTCAGGACGGTGACTAACTAGTGAACTGCACCAGGTCCGCACAGAAGTCGCGGTCCGAGAAGTCGCTGTTGCCGGTGGATCCACGGACAACCCGGAACGAGCCGGGGACCTCGACGTCGTCGCTGGGGTCTCCGGGGGTTCCGTTGTAGTCAATGTCGAAGGCGAACCGGACCTGGCCGGGGTCCTTGAGCACGAAGTTGCCGTCGGCGTCGTAGAAGCGGGAAGTACCGGAGGCGAAGGTGGTGATGGTGATGGTGCCGTCGCCGTTGTCGACGATCGTGTGGTCCCTGCTGTTTGCGGTAAAGACGTTGGTGTACGTGCCGCCGGTCTCGAGGTTGGTGGTCAAGACGGTGCCGTGCAAGCTCTCCCGGTAGTACGGGAACGGTGATGAGCCACGCTGGTTGAACACGAAGTTGCCCGAGACGTCCCCGCTGTCCTGGGCCGGGGTGCCGTCGCAGTCGTAGACATCGCCGGTAAAGACGTCGTGGAAGTGACCCTTATCGATCGGTTTGGCGGTAGCCGGTGTGCTGGCGAGCACCATGCCCGCGATGACCAGCCCAGCGATGAGTAGTACAGAACGTCCTCTCATGAGACCTCCCTCCCCTGTCGGAATAGATAGCCGAGGGTCCGCCAATCCAGGTGGTCGGCCCCCAGCCTGAGTGCGAACCCGTTCAGCGCATGGCTGTACTCCATGAAGACCTCGCCGCCGAGCGAGCGCGCCTGCTCGACTGCAGTCGCCCTGTCTGGCCCAGGCTTCAAGACGACGATGTACTCCGCCACCCGCGAGTCTGCCTGCGCGCCAGTGGCAATTAGGACGCCTGCCACCGCGAACATGCTGACGATCGCACCGAGGCCGCAGCATTCCCTCTCCTCTCCTCCGGTACTAGATCGAGCCTACTTCGACGCGACGGTAATTACAAGCGGTCGGAACTCAGCACTGCAATCTCGTCCTTTGCGTCCTTCGCCTGCTGTCGAGCGTCGTGGGCGAACCAGACACCTGCGATCCCAGCGATCGCTACGACGCACAGAACACCCAGGAGGTATGGAAGCGCCCGCCTCATACCTCGCTCCTTTCGAATCGCGGAAGTCCTGCCACCTCCCGAGCCTGGAGCGACATCCGGATCCGACGCCGGACGAGCAAGGCCTCACCGAGCCTGATGCTCGCCTGCGCGACCGGCAGGCACATCTCGCTCGCCACGCTGACCTGCCGCAAGGCGGGTGGCTTCGAGTTCCTGAAGATCAAGCTCAGTGACATCCTCGTCTCCTCGTACGAGCTGGGTGCGCACCTCGTCGACCAGGGGTTCAGCGTGCTCGGCGGCCACGAGGACAGCCCGAGCGACCGGATGAGCCTGAACTTCGTCAAGATCGACTTCCTCTACACGGTGCAGCGCACCGGGGAGATGGTCGAGACGACCTTCTCGCAGAACCCCACTTAGGGTCGGAGCGGGCCGTCCGCGGGCCGGCTCGGGCACGCGGACGGCCCACCCTGGTGCGCTTGAGACCCTCCTCGACATCCGAGCCGGACAAGCCGGCCCAGCGCCAGCGCGACAGGCTCCGGATCTCGTGGAGGGGAGTAGCGGACGGGTGAGGTGAGGCCCGGAGAGGCACCACCTCCGCCTGCTGATTTCTGGCACCTCTCTGACGGCCGAAGAGCCGGAAGGCGATACCGAGGTGCTGTACCTACCCAGGCAGCTCGCTCGTTCGTCATGTGCGGAGCCGCCGGATTTCGAGGTCTGGAGACTGCTTCGCCTTTTCAGCCCGTTGAGGATCAATCCCGGTTCGAGCCCGGGACACGGGCCACGAGCCTAAGTCTCTCCGAACTCGCGCTCGGCGCACTCCGGGCAGAACACGTGCAGGTCGGTGCCGTCTGAGAACACCCGCCACTCGTCGGCGGCATTTTCATCATCGGCTGGCGTACGCCGGCATTCCACGCAGATGAACTCAGGCAACCTGTCCGGTGGCGTAGCCACCTTCAGGCGCTGGGGCGGTGGTCGAGCGAGTTGCACGGACGCCGCCGCAATGGCATCCGCATGTGAGTTCCTCTCCTTGCCGCAGGATCGAGGAGAGGGATCTAACACATTCGGGTCAGTTGTGCCATAGGACGCTCAGCGGCAGTTGGGGTGACTAGGCGCGTCGTCGTTGGCGTTCTCCTCCTTCGCGGCTTCTGACCGCCCCTCGGCGCAACAAGCGTTAGAGCGTCTTCACGTTGGAACCAGAGATCCGGTGAACCTCCATGCGCGCCGCACTGCCAGCTCCCTGACGGCCGAAAGCCGGGAAGCGATACCAGGTCGCAACCCGATTTGCCAATCGCGATGTTGCCTGCCTAGCGGCGGAGCAGCACAGTGGGCCTCCAGGTCCGGCCACCATCGCTGGTTCGGAAGAGAGCCGAGCCGTGTCCGACGCGAGCCACGACCCAGGCAGCGTTCGCGCTGGCCGCGCTGACCCTCAGGATCGAGCATGGCTGGCTCGGAAGTCCCCGCGCGGGCGTGGTCCGCCAGTGCTGCCCCGCATCCGCCGTCACCTGCACGGTAGGTCGGTTGCGGCCGGTGACGAGCCACCACACCTGTGCGTCTGCCACCGCGGCTGGCCACCAGCCCGTAAAGAAGGGTTCGAGGGGACAGGAAGCGGTCCGACGAGTTGATCGAACCGACCAGGTTCTGCCCCCGTCGTTCGAGACCGAGAAAGCAACCGCTTCTGACGTTCCGCCCTCGGTCGGCAAGCCGCTGCCAAGCGTTGCCGCGACGACACCGGCGCTGCTATCGAACCAAGGTACGTCAAACCGCAGGTGTGATCGCCTGGGGATTCGGATCGTGGTGCTGGTCCAACGGTGTCCTCCGTCGCGGGTGGCAAACAGACCGCCGTCGAAGCACCGACCCATCCAACCCGTCGACGACGACACGAAACGGATCGGCCCCAGGCAGCGAAGTCCAGGGTCATGATCGCCACGGGGCAGTAACACATCGACGACACGCGACCATGTCCGCCCTCCGTCGCTTGTTCGGAGCAGTTCGCCGCCCGGCCCGTTCGGACTGACAGGTTCCATCCAACCGTGCTTGGCGTCGATGAAGCTGAGAAAGGTCGGGCCACCACCGCAGCTATGGGAGGCTGGTTTGCCCAACGATTCCCAGGAGCGCCCGCCGTTGGTCGTCCGATACAGGTACACCGCGGCTTCAGCACAGTTGAAAGCGGCCACCCAACCGTCCGAGCGACTGATGAAGGAAACGGCCTCAATCCCCGCTGAGTGAACGGGCGGTGTCGCGTCGCGCCACCGACCGCCGTCGTACACGAACAACCCCTGGTTCGTTGAAGTCGTAGTGCCAGTGGTAACTGCGCGGGCAACGGCCGCATAGCCGAACGTTCGCGTGACAAGACGCATCGGACCGACGACGTGGACGACGTTGGCTACCTGCTCCGCAGCGGAATGTGACGCCGCAGGCAGCATGAGCAGACCGACAACAGCCGCGACCAAGCTCAAACGAAGCGGCACAAACCTCACCCAGTCACTCACTCTAAGTGGTCCTCTGCCGAGGCGACAGTGGGCCACCACTCGGGACCGGGGACGGCAGCCGGAGAGGCCACCCCTCCTCGGCTGATTTAACACCCATTACCGCCGTCTTCGCCTCCAGACTCCAGTCACTTCTTGCGCGGCGCCTTCAATGGTCGGCCTCTCGTCGCTGCGGATGTCGTTCGCGCCCATTCCGTGACGTCGTCCTCGAGCCAGATCGGCCCGGCGCGAAGCCGGGTGACTGGAGCTGGAAAGTCCGAGCGAGTGACGTAACGCGCCGCTGTTCGCCGGCTTACGCCAAGGATGTCGGCTATCTCAGCCAATCCGGCGAGCCGAAACTCCAGGGATTTTGTATGGGCCGGGCAGGGATCGAACCTGCGACCTTGGGATTAAAAGTCCCGCAAAAACGCCGTTTCAGCCCGCATGGCGACTGGCAATGTCCGCCGCGTCTTCGATACTGCAGGCATGAATCGGAAAGGACACCCAGAGACGCTGGTTGCCGCACAGCCCGGCAACTTCAACGCTGTCAAGTCCGGCGTGCACTCGCCCAGGCTGGTCCAGTCCCGAGCGTCGGAGATCGAAGCCGATCTGACCAAGTCTTGCGATTTCTCCCCGGTGCAGCTGCTCGCTGTCCGCGAGGTGGCTCGCTGCATGGCAATTCTCGAGGCGATCGATCGCGAGCTCGACGATCGAGGTCTCGTCGACGGGCGCGGCA
>JBKPRD010000208.1:0-25332 GCA_046734415.1 Actinomycetota bacterium
GTATTCGCGAGCTGTCGCGTCGCGCACGGGCGAGCGGGTCGGCAGCGGCACGCTCTCGGCTGGCTGCGGCGGTGGCGTCGCTGCCCCTGGAGCGGCAGGGCGAGGTGTTGCGCGCCTTCGCTATGTACTTCCAGCTCGCGAACGTCGCCGAGCAGCATCACCGGCTGCGGCGGCGGCGGGAGTACGAGCACGAGCAGCGGGTGCCGCGGGAGTCGCTGGCGGAGGCGTTCGACCGCCTCGAGCGCGCAGGCGTGACGCCGAGGCAGCTGGCCGCGGCGGGACGTCGGCTCTCGCTGGAGCTCGTCCTCACCGCCCACCCGACGGAGGCGACGCGCCGCACGATCCTCCAGGCCCAGGTACGCCTCGACCGCCTGCTCGACCGGCTGGACGACCCGACGCTGCAACGGTCGGGACGCGAGGCGGCGCTCGACTCGATCGCCGAAGAGGTGACCGCGCTCTGGCAGACGGACGAGGTGCGCTCGCACCGGCCGCGAGTCGTCGACGAGGTCCGCCACGGCCTCTGGTTCTTCGAGACGAGTCTGCTCGACGTCGCGCCCGCGCTCGTCGCGGACCTCCGGCGCCGCCTACCGACCGCCGCCGCACCGCTTCGGTTCGGCAGCTGGATCGGCGGCGACCAGGACGGCAATCCGGCGGCGGGGCCGCGGACGATCGAGGAGGCGGTCGAGCGCTCGCGGTCGCTCGCACTCACGCGCTATCGCGCCGAGGTGCGCGAGCTGGCGGCGAGCCTCGGCGTCGCGGACACGCTGGTCGACGTGTCGGACGAGCTGCGCGAGTCGATCGCGGGCGACGAGCGCACCATGCGCGCCTACGCGAGGCGCATCGGGCGTACCAACGAGGACGAGCCCTACCGCCGGAAGCTCTCGTTCGTCTGGCACCGACTGGGCGAGACGCTCGCCGGCCGCGCGGACGGCTATCGGTCGCCGGCACAGCTCCTCGCCGACCTCGACCTCGTCGACCGCAGCCTGCGCGCCAACCGCGGCGCGCGACTCGCGAACGGGCGGCTTGCATCTCTTCGACATCGGGTGGAGCTGTTCGGCTTCCACCTCGCGAAGCTGGACGTCCGCCTGCACGCGCGCGAGCTGCGGAGGCCGACCGCCCGGACGCGCAGATCCTTCGCCGCCGCGGCCGCGGTGCAGCAGCGGCACGGCGAGGAGGCGCTCGACTCGCTAGTGATCTCCGGGACGGCCTCGGCCGCAGACGTCAACGCCGCGCTCGAGCTCGCCCGCGAGGCCGACGCGCGGCTGTCGCTCGTACCGCTGTTCGAGACGATCGCCGACCTGCGCGCGGCGCCCCGCATCGTCGAGGAGCTCCTCGCCCACCATGGCTTCGCCCGCGCCGTCGAGCAGCGCGGGCGGAGGCTCGAGGTGATGGTCGGCTACTCGGACTCGGGCAAGGACGGCGGCTACCTGACCGCGCAGTGGGAGATCTACCGGGCACAGGAGGAGCTCGCGAAGGTCGCGGGACGACACCACCTCGAGCTGACGATCTTCCACGGCCGCGGCGGCAGCGCCGGCCGCGGCGGCGGTCCCACCCACGCCGCCATCCTCGCCCAGCCGCCCGGCCACCCACCGGGCCGCCTGAAGATCACGGAGCAGGGCGAGACGATCTCGTTCAAATACGGCCTGCGCGGGCTCGCCTACCGGAACCTCGAGGCGGCGCTCGCCGCGACCCTGCTCGCCGCCTTCCCGCACGAGGACGCTCCGCGCAGCGCGCACGAGACGCTCGCCGACCTCTCGGAACGCGCCCACGCCGCGTATCGCTCGTTCGTCTGGGACGACGCAGCGTTCGCGCGCTTCTTCCGCGCGTTCACCCCGATCGAGGAGGTCTCGCTGCTCGCGCTCGGCTCCCGGCCGTCGAGGCGCCCCGGCGGCGAGGACCTGCTCGGTTCCCTCCGTGCGATCCCGTGGGTGTTCGCGTGGACGCAGAACCGCTGCCTGCTTCCCGCGTGGTTCGGCTGCGGCACCGCGTTCGCGGACTCGCCGGTCCGGGAGCTCCGCCGCCTCTACCGCAGTTTCCCGTTCTTCCGCTCGCTGGTCGAGAACCTGGAGATGACGCTCGCGAAGTCGAGCCTCGAGATCACGGCGGGCTACCTCCCGCTCGTCCCCGACGAGGCCGAGCCGGAGCGGATGTTCGCCGTGATTGCGGCAGAGCACGACCGCGCAGTGGCCGCCGTGCTCGAGATCGTCGAGGCCCAGGCGCTGCTCGACCGCCACCCGGTCGTCCAGCGCTCGATCGCCCTCCGCAACCCGTATGTCGACCCGATGAACGCAATCCAGGTCGAGCTGCTGAAGCGCTACCGCGCCGGCGACGAGAGCGAGCGAGTGCGGCGGCCACTCCTCCGCTCGATCGCGGGAATCGCGGCCGCGCTCAGGAACACCGGCTAGAGCTGTCGGTCAGAGCACGACCAGCCGGTCCCGGTGCACGGCCTCCACTCCGCGGGCGGCCGCCTCCCGTGCCGGCACCGACGCGATTCCCTTGGCGAACGGAACGCCGTCAGGCCCGACGAGCTCGACCGCGTCGCCCGGCTCGAACGCGCCCTCGCAGGAGACGACACCGACGCCGAGGAGGCTCGCCCCGTCCTCGACGACGGCGCGGCGGGCGCCTTCGTCGACGGCGATCCGCCCTCGGACCGGCTTCCCGAAGCGCAGCCAGAGCTTGAAGGCGGGCTCGCTCCGCTCCGTGGCGGCGAAACGGGTCCCGCGGGGCTCACCGGCGAGGATCGGCTCCAGCACCGACTCGCCCTGCCCGCCGGCGATGACGGTCGGGATCCCGGCGGAGGCGGCGAGCTCCGCGGCCAGGACCTTGCTGCCCATTCCGCCGCGGCCGAGCGGGCTCGTGTCACCGAGGGACGCTTCCGTCGCGCGAGCGCCCTCCTCGATCAGTTCTGCGCCCGGGGTGCCGGGCGTCCGCGAGTAGACCCCCTCGACCTCCGTCAGCAGCACGAGCAGTCGCGCGCGGAGCAGGACCGCGACCTGCGCCGCGAGCGCGTCGTTGTCGCCGAAGGTGATCTCGTCGGTGGCGGTGGCGTCGTTCTCGTTCACGATCGGCACGGCACCGAGCTTGAACAGCGCGTCGAGCGCGTTGCGCGCGTTCACGTAGGTGGCGCGGTCGCCGACGTCGGCTGCGGTGAGCAGGACCTGCGCTGCCGGGAGCGGCGCCAGCGCCTCGTCCCACGCCGCCTGCAGCCGCGCCTGCCCGAGTGCGGAGGCGGCCTGCAGCCTCGCGACGTTACGTGGGCGCCGGTCGAGGCCGAGGCGAGGGAGCCCGAGCGCGATCGCCCCGGAGGAGACGACGCAGACGGGCTCGCCGCCGCCGACGATCGCCTGGATCTCCTGTCCGCGCGCGCCGAGGAGCGAGCGCCGCACCCTCCCGCCGGACCCCGCGACCAGGCTCGACCCGAGCTTGACGACGAGCGTCACCGGCGCTGCGTTCCGTCCCCGACGACCCTGTACTGGCGCAGCCAGAGGTCGCGGTAGGTGACGGGACCGCGCGGCCCCGGCACCCCGTCGACGTTGATCCCCGTCTCCGGCGCGCCGGTGAGCTCGAAGCCGTCGGTGAACCGCGTCGGCGCATGCCAGAATGCCGCGGTTCCGCGGTAGCCGTCGAGGAACCGCTCGGCCGCCGCGGCGTCCTCGGTGACGATGCCGGCCGCCAGCCCCGACGTCTCGTCGTTCGCGATCCGTAGCGCGTCGTCGATTCCGTCGACCAGAGCGACGGTGACGGTGCTGACCCGCTCCGGGTCGCTGGCCCACTCGTGCCCGAGCGGCAGGTCGAGCGGCTCTCCTCCCTCGCCGCGCACCTCCAGCCCCCGCCTCCGGAACAGCTCGAGCAGGGGCTCGAGCATCACTTGCGCGCCGCGGTCGACGAGCGCCAGGTTGAGACGGTTGCAGACCCCGAGCCGGTCGATGCTCGCCCCGGCGAGCTCGAGCGCCTTCTCCCTCGAAGCAGCTGCGTGCACGTAGAGGACGCCGCCGCCCTCGGCGTGGGCGAGCGTGCGAACGCCGTTCGTGGCCGCGAGCCGGGCGAGCTCCGCGGTGCTCGGCCCGCTGCCGCGCAGGATCACGAGCGGCACCAGCGACGGCATCGAGACGAGGACGCGTGCCCCCTCCCGGTCGGCCGAGCGCACGAGCCCCACTGCAGCCGGCGGCAGACCCGCACGCTCGAGGGCCGGCCGCAGCACCTCGTCGACGAGCGTCGTCACGGTGCGCAGTGCGGCCCCGCCCGTGCGCAACACCGCAGCGTTCAGGCTCTTGAGCAGCTGGCCCGCGACGTCGAGGGCGACGTTCGGCCGCGCCTCGAAGTTCGCGCCGACCGTCCCGATCGGGATGCGCCGCTCGTGGACGACGAGCCCGTTGGCGAGCGTCCGCGTGCCGATCTCGCGCTCGAGCGGCTCGAGGCCCGCCGTCGCCTGCACCTGGTCGGCAAGCCCGTCCAGGCGCGCCTCGTCGAGGCGGAGCCGATCGAGCATTCCCTCGTCGAGCTCGCCCGCCGCCGCCTCCACGTCCGCGGCGTTCGCGGCGAGGATCTGACCGCGCCGCTCGCGGAGGATCGCGGCCGCCGCAGCGAGCGCGTCCGCGACGCCATCATCGGTCAGACGGGAAGCCGCCTCGCGGGCGGCCCGCGCCTCGTGCTCGATCTGCTCGCGCACCGCCACCCTCTCTTCGCCGTTGACGCAGCCCCGTCGCCACTTTACTGTTCGAAACCGCCGATGCAGCACGCGACCGCGAACTCGACCTCTGCCCGCCGGCTCCTCGGTCTCTTCGCGTTCGCCTTTGCCCGCTAGCCGGCGCTCCGTTCCCTCCGCTCTCCGCCGGCTAGCTCACATCCCGGCGGAACCACCTGCAACGAGAACGGAGGAAAGACGGTGTATCCCCAGCAGACGATCCCCAGAGATCCCTCTCTACCGCCGACGCCGGACATCGCCGAGCTCTACCCCGGGTACTACTGCGACTGCCGAGCGCCGGTCGCGATCGACGGCATCAAGCGGAAAGGGGTCGCCGTCACCTACTGTGCACGGTGCGAGCGCGAGGTGAGTGGCTGAGTTGCCGAAAACGCTGTTCGAGCGGATCTGGGAGACGCACGTCGTCCGGGAGGAGCCCGGCGAGCCGGCGCTGCTCTACGTCGACCTGCACCTGATCCACGAGGTCACGTCGCCCCAGGCGTTCGAGGGCCTGCGGCTCGCCGGCCGGCCCGTGCGCCGCCCCGACCTGTCGCTCGCGACGATGGACCACAACGTCCCTACCCTCGACGGGCCGGTGGACGATCCGCTCGCCCGTGCACAGCTCGATGCGTTGCGACGGAACTGCGATGAGTTCGGCGTCCCGCTGTACGCGACCGGGAGCGGACGCGAGGGCATCGTGCACGTGATCGGGCCCGAGCTCGGCGTCACCCAGCCCGGGATGACGGTCGTCTGCGGCGACAGTCACACGTCGACTCACGGTGCGTTCGGCGCGCTCGCCTTCGGGATCGGCACCTCCGAGGTCGAGCACGTCCTCGCCACTCAGACCCTCCCGCAAAGGCGGCCGCGGACGATGCGCATCTCGTTCGAGGGGGAGCTGCCGCTCGGGGTGACGTCAAAGGACGCGATCCTCGGCGCGATCGGGCGGATCGGCGTCGGCGGCGGGGCAGGGCACGTGATCGAGTACGGGGGGCCGGTCGTGCGGAAGCTCTCGATGGAGGGCCGGATGACGATCTGCAACATGTCGATCGAGGCAGGCGCGCGGGCCGGGATGATCGCGCCCGACGACACCACGTTCGCGTACCTCGAAGGGCGCCCCGGGGCACCGGCGGGCGCCGACTGGGAGCGGGCGCTCGAGACCTGGCGTGCGCTCGCCTCGGACGACGACGCCGTCTTCGACCGAGAGGTCGAGGTCGACGCCCGCGAGCTCGCGCCGCAGGTGACGTGGGGGACGAATCCCGGGATGGTCGCGCCGGTGGACGGCCGGGTCCCGAACCCGTCGGAGCTCGCCGACGCCGACGATCGCGCGGCCGCCGAGCGTGCGCTCGCCTACATGGCGCTCGAGCCGGGGACGCCGATCGCGGAGATCGCCGTCGACCGGGTCTTCATCGGCTCCTGCACCAACGCCCGCATCGAGGACCTGCGGGTAGCAGCTGCCGTCGTCGACGGCCGCCACGTGCACCCTGCCGTTCGGGCGCTGGTCGTCCCCGGGTCGGCCGCCGTCCGCCGTCAGGCCGAGGACGAGGGGCTGGACGCGGTGTTCCTGCGGGCCGGCTTCGAGTGGCGGCGCGCCGGCTGCTCCATGTGCCTGGGCATGAACCCGGACGTGCTGGGGCCCGGCGAGCGCTGCGCCTCGACCTCGAACCGCAACTTCGAGGGCCGCCAGGGGCGCGGCGGCCGGACGCACCTGGTCAGCCCGGCGATGGCGGCCGCGGCTGCGATCGCCGGCCACTTCGTCGACGTGCGCGACCTCGATCGTGCCGCGGTGGGCGCGTGAAGCCGGTCGGCCGGATCGAGGGGCGGGTGGCCGTGCTCGATCGCGCCGACGTCGACACGGACCAGATCATCCCGAAGCAGTTCCTGAAGCGGATCGAGCGCACGGGCTACGGCGAGTTCCTCTTCTACGACTGGCGGCAGGACCCGGGCTTCGAGCTGAACCGGCCCGAGTACGCCGGCGCGACCATCCTCGTCACCGGCCGCAACTTCGGCTGCGGCTCTTCGCGCGAGCACGCCGCCTGGGCGCTCCGGGACTACGGCTTCGAGGCGGTCGTCGGCCCCTCCTTCGGCGACATCTTCGCCGGCAACGCTGCCCAGATCGGGCTGCTGACCGTGGCGCTCCCCGCCGAGCAGCTGCGCGCGCTCGCGCGCGAGAGCGAGCTGCGAATCGATCTCGAGGAGCAGACGATCGGGCCGCCTGGGGGCCCGGCGCAGTCGTTCGAGTTCGACCCGTTTCTCCGCTACCGGCTGCTGAACGGGCTCGACGACATCGGCCTCACGCTCCAGCAGGAGTCGGCGATCGCCGCATTCGAGTCTCGGCACCCGCCGCGCGTCGACACGAGCGCGCTTCCGGCCTAGGCCGGCTGCTCTCACCGGCGAACGACGAAGGCGCGTCGCCGCAAGGGAGCACACTCTCCGGACGCAGGGCCGACCTCGATCCTGAGCGGGCCGCGGGCCGGCCGGCGGAAGGGAAGCTCGAGCAGGCCGCGCGTGTGCGGAAGGAAGGTCCGCCCGGCCGGGTGCAGGCGCGCAAGCACGCGGCTGCGGCGCCGGACCGCAACCGTCAGGCACCGCCTGGAGATCGTCTCGGTGCTGTTGCCTCTGTTGGCAACCACCAGCTCGAGTCGGCGGAGGCGGACGCGAAGGCGCACCGCCACCAGCCGGTGGACGATCCGACCCGGCACCCGCACGACGATCACCACCCCGAGGCGCATCCGCACGGCGAGCGAGGCGGTCCGCAGCGGTCGCGTGGTCAGGAGCACGAGCTCCGAATGGTCGCCCGGCTCGGCGCGCGGCGGGGGGCGCGAGACGACGACCAGGGTGGCGCGGCCACCCGGCGCGATCACGAGCCGTCGCGGCCGCATGCTGATCCACGACCGGCGCGGACGAAGGATTCGCGGACGGCCCCGGAGGTCGAGGCCGTAGCCCGCCTTCACCACCTCGACCGCGACCGGCGCGCTGCCCGAGCTCGTCACCGTCACCACCTGGCGCGCGGCACCGGCAAGCGCGACGTGTGCCGGCGAGGCCACGAGCGAGACCGGCGGCCGCAGCCCCCTCGCGCCCGCCGAGGCGGGCGCGAGCAAGCACGCCGCGGCTGCGAAGCACAGGATCAACGGCCGATCAGCGTGTACGTGAGCGTTCCGGAGTAGTGACCGGGCGCGAGCGCCGGGATCGGCGACGAGAAGGCAAGGCTCGTCTGCCACACGTCTCCGGCCGCTGCGCTGGGCGCCGACGAGGTCCCCACGGACAGGTCGGCGGCAGGCGGGATGGGGACGCCGGCCAGCGCGCCGCCTGCGAGCGACGGCCCGATCTGCGTACCGGCCGGCGCGGACGCGGAGATTGCCAGCGGCAGGTCGGCCGGCGCGAAGGCCGAGCGGTGGACGGTGAGCGCGTAGCCTGTCGCGTTGTTGCTGACGACGCTGACGCGCTCGGAGACGGGAGCCGGGGTGTCGCCGGCCATGACGGCGCCGAAGCTGATCGTCGGGCGCTCGAGCGTGATCGAGAGGACGGGCTGGATGTCGACGTCGACGGCTGCGTCCTGGGAGACCCTCCCGCCCGCGGGCGGCGAGCCGGAGCACGTCGTCGCCGCAGCCGCAGCGTTCCGCGGCGCCGGCGCAACGGCGGCGAAGTCGGCCGAGTTGACGTTCGTGTCGGTGCAGCCGTCACCGGCGCGCACGGCGGCGGTCTTGCTCGACAGCGCCGGGCCCGCCGAGCCCTCGTAGTCGGTCGCCGAGCCGTAGCCGACGAGGTCGGCGACGGAGGAGACGGCGGAGCAGCTGCCGGCGGAGGCGCCGCAGGTGAGCGCGGTCGTGGCCTGGACGAGCGCGACCTTGCCGCCGGAGTTGGCGACGTTGCTCGTGCCGGTGGCGTCGGGGGCGGGCAGCGCGGCGCCGACGGCGCCGGAGGAGGCGAGCTGGACGAGGTAGTAGTGGCCGGGCTGGATCGACCCGCTGAGCGTGCTCGCGGACCACGACGTCGAGGCGGCCGAGGCGTACTGGATCGACCAGCCGGTCAGGTCGACCGTGGACGAACCGCCGTTGAAGAGCTCCACGAAGTCGTTCGTGTAGCTCGCCCCGCTGTTGCCGCCGCCCGCGTAGACCTGGCTGACGACGAGGCCCGGCGGCGACGCGTGCGCAGCGGGTGCGGCTGCGACGAGGGCCAGCGCGAGAAGCGGGACGAGCAGGCGAATCCGGTGCATGGGCAGGGCTCCGATCTGGAGGGGATTGGCGTGTCCCTCCGTGGTAGCCGCCGGCGCCGCCTGGCGCCATTGTCCGTCAGCGACTCGTCACGCTGTCGTCACAGCCACGGCACTTCCGGCGCCCGGTAGTAGTTCACCCCGAGCGAGTGCAGCAACGGGCCCTGGGCGGCGAGCCGCGTGCGAAAGTCCGCCCAGCTCCGTCCGCGCAGCGGCGACCAGCCGATCTCGGCGATCGCGATCAGCCGCGGAAACGCCAGATACTCGGCGTCCGCCATCGACTGCACCGTCTCCGACCAGAGGGGCGCCTCCACTCCGAGCAGCGTGGAGGCGCCGACGCCGGGAACCTCGCGCGCGGGATCCCACGCGTACGCGTCGCGGACGCTCGTGTACCCCGCCCACTTCAGGCCGATCGGCGTCGACGCGTCGTACTTCATGTCCAGGTAGGCGTGCTCGGCCGGCGACATGATCACCTTCGACCCACGCGCCGCCGCCTGCGCGGTGAAGGTCGCCCGGCCCGGCGGGTTCCAGTGCTGGAGCACCGTCGAGCGGTCGAGGCGCGCCCGCCCGATCTCCTCCCAACCGATCATCCGCTTGCCGTGCGCGCGGACGATCTCCTGCACGCGCCGGAGGAAGCGCACGTAGTCGGCCGTCTTCGTCGCCGCCGCCTCGTCGCCGCCGATGTGGATGAACGGGCCGGGCGTGAGCCTGGCGAGCTCGCCGACGACGTCGGAGACGAAGTCGTACGTGACGGCCTTGTCGACGCACAGCGAGCTGAAGCCGACGTCGATCCCGGTGTAGAGCGGCGTCGCCTTCCCGTCGCAGGAGAGCTTCGGGTACGACGAGAGGGCGGCGTGGACATGGCCGGGCATGTCGATCTCGGGCACGACCTCGACGTACCGCGCGGCGGCGTAGCGCACGATGTCCGAGTACTGCCGGGCGGTGTAGTAGCCCCCACGGCCGCCGCCGACCTGCGTGCCGCCGCCGTGCGTCGCGAGCCGCGGCCAGGACGGGATCGCGATCCGCCAGCCCTGATCGTCGGACAGGTGCAGGTGCAGCCGGTCGAGCTTGTAGAGCGCCATCAGGTCGACGAATCGCTTGACGTCGCGCACCGGTCGGAAGTGGCGGGCGACGTCGAGCATCGCCCCGCGCCAGCCGAAGCGCGGGTGGTCCCGGATGCGCACGGCCGGGATCCGGCGCCCACCGAGCAGCTGGCGGACGGTCTGGACGCCGTAGAAGAGGCCCGCCGGGGCGTGCGCGACCAGCCGCACGCCCGAGGGGGCGACGGTCAGCTCGTAGCCCTCGCTCCCGAGCCGCTGCGGTCCGCCGAGCTCGAGTGCGACCGGCGCGCGCGCCGGACCGACCTTGACACCGAGCGCCCCGGCGAGGAGTGCCGCGATCCGGCGCGTCTCCGGCGTCGACGGGGCCACTGACACCGCAGTCGACGCACGGACGACGAACGCTCCGTTTCCGGGCGTCAGCGAGATGGGCTTCGGGACGACGGCGAGCAGCGGCACTACGCTACGCCGGCCGCGGCGCCCCGGGTCAGGCTGGTGCCCGTGTCCGGGTCGAAGAAGTACAGGTGCGCAGTGTCGACCGCCAGCCGCAGCGCTCCGGGACGGGCCGCCGACTTCGAGGCGACCCGGGCATTCCACAGCGACTGGTCGTCGGCGAGCAGCGCCTCGTCCTCGTTGTCGGCGGCGGCCCGCAGGTCCTCCGTCTCCACCCGCGGAGCCTCGATCGGAAAGATCACGTGCGTGTCCGATCCGAGCTCCTCGAGCACGAGCACGTCGACGTCGACCGTCGGCAGTGTCGGGTCGGCGTACGCCGCGTCCTCGAACGCCTCGGGTCGGATGCCGAGGATCACACGCCCGTCTCGCTGCGGCCGGCACACGGGATCGAGTGGGAGCGCCCAGCCGGCGAACGATGCCGTCCCGTCGTGGAGCTGCGCCTCGACGAGATTCATCGCCGGCGAGCCGATGAAGGCGGCGACGAAGAGGTTGTCCGGACGCGTGTAGAGCACCTGCGGCGCGTCCACCTGCTGGATCACCCCGTCGCGCAGGACCGCCACGCGCTGCCCTAGCGTCATCGCCTCGACCTGGTCGTGGGTGACGTAGATCGTCGTCACGCCGAGCCGCTCGTGGAGCCGTGCGAGCTCCGCGCGCATGGTCACGCGCAGCTTCGCATCGAGGTTCGAGAGCGGCTCGTCCATCAGGAACGCCGTCGGCTCCCGGACGATCGCCCGCCCCATTGCGACCCGCTGGCGCTGGCCGCCCGAGAGCGCCGCGGGCTTGCGGTCGAGCAGCTGCTCGAGGCCGAGGAGCTTCGCGACCTCCGTGACCCGCCGGTCCACGTCCGCCGCGGGTGTCTTTCGGACCCGCAATCCGTAGCCGAGGTTCTTGCGGACGTCCATGTGCGGGTAGAGCGCGTAGTTCTGGAAGACCATCGCGATGTCGCGGTGACGCGGCGCCAGCTCCGTGACGTCGCGCCCGCCGATCGAGATCGTTCCCGCCGTCACGTCCTCCAGCCCGGCGATCATCCGCAGGAGCGTCGACTTCCCGCATCCCGACGGGCCGACGAGCACCATGAACTCCCCGTCGCCCACGGTCAGCGAGACGTCGTCGATCGCGACGAAGCCGTTGTCGAACTCCTTCGTCACCCGGTCGAGGACGATCTCTCCCATCAGGCCCTTATCATGCCTTCACCGCTCCTGCGGTCAGGCCGAACGCGATCTTCCGCTGGACGAACCCGAAGAAGATCAGCACCGGGATCGCTGCCAGCACCGAGCCGGCCATCAACCCGCCCCAGTCGGTCTGAGTGCTCGTACCGTAGAACGCGGAGAGCCACACCGTGAGCGTCTGCTTCGACTGGTCGCTGAGCAGGACGTAGGCGAAGATGAACTCGTTCCAGCTCGTGATGAACACGAAGACCGAGGTCGCGACGAGACCGGGCGCGACCAGCGGCAGCAGGATCCGGGTGAACGCCCCCATCCGGCTGGAGCCGTCGACCATCGCCGCCTCCTCGAGCTCCTTCGGGATGTTCACCAGGAACCCGCGCAGGGTCCAGACCGCGAAGGGGAGGGCGAAGGTCATGTACGTGATGATCACCCCGATCAGGACGTACTGGTCCTTCGTCAGGTTGTACTTCGCGAGCACGACGTACAGCGGGATGATCAGGCCGACCTGCGGGAGCATCTGGATCCCGATCAGGAGCACGATGAACACCTCGCGCCCGGTGAACCGGAACTTCGACAGCGCGACCGCGGCGAGAAAGGCGAGCGTGATCGAGATCGCGACGGTGATCCCCACGATGATCATGCTGTTCACGACCGAGCTCCAGAAATGCGGCCTGTGGATGGCGTCCGAGAAGTGCTGAAAGGTCGCGTGGACCGGAAACCACGTCGGAGTCAGGCGATTGATGTCGTCGTTCGTCTTGAACGCTGTCGAGAACATCCAGTAGACGGGGAAGACCAACACCACGAAGATCACGAGCGCGAGTGCGTTCCAGCCCCAGCGGCCGTAGGCCCGGCGACGCTTCCTCCCGGGTGCTGCGACGGCGCTCATTTCGCGTCACTCGTCTTGATCATCTGCCGGACGTAGACGACGCTCAGGACGGCGACCATGAGCAGCATCAGCAGCGAGATGGCCCCGCCGCGTCCGAAGTCGTGATCGGCGTAGCCCTTGATGAACACGTAGACGCCCATCAGGTAGTTGGTCGGGTCTGCGCGGGAAGCGCCGATCAGCAGGTACGGCTGGGCGAACACCCCGAAGTCCCAGATGATCGAAAGGCTGGTGAGGATCAGGAGGATCGGCTTCAGCACCGGGAAGGTGACGTCCCGGAAGATCCGGGTCGGCCCCGCACCGTCGACCCGCGCCGCCTCGACGAGCTCGTGCGGCACCTGGGCGAGGCCCGCGTACACGGTCACGACCACGAACGGCAAGGCGCCCCAGACGATCAGCAGCGTGACCATCGCGAGGCTCGAGGTAGGAGTCCCGTACCAGTCGTGGTTGTCGCCGACCAGGTGAAGCCGGGCAGCGAGGTAGTTGAGGACGCCGTTCTCGAAGTTGGTCATCCAGTAGAAAACCTGGACCGCGACCACGACCGGCATCGCCCAGACGAGCACGAGACCGCTGGTGAGCAGGATCCGCACCCACCGGCTGAGCTTCGGGAGCAAGAGCGCGATCAGCGTCCCGAGCACCATCGTCAGCCCGACGTTCACGATCGTGAAGACCAGGGTGCGGACGACGGTGTCCCAGAAGACGTGGTCGCCGAGCACCGACCTGTAGTTGTCGAGCCCGATCCAGCGTCCCTTGTGGCGGATCAGCTCGAAGAGCCCGTACTGCTCGAACGAGATGCGGACGAGCTTGTAGATCGGGTACCCGAGCAGCAGCACGATCACGGCGACGACCGGCAGGATCAGGCCGTAGGGCGCGAACGAGACACGGCGGCCCCGCCGGGGCGGGAGGGACCTCGCCCGGGCGGCGGCCGCCGTATCCGACGGGACAGCGACGTCGGCGTCCCGCGTCATTCGATTCCTACGATTTGTTGAGCGTGTACTCGATGTTGTTGTCCGCCGTCACCGCTGCCTGCCTGACCGTGAGCTTGCCGGTCAGGATCTGGGTCAGCATCGTCCGGAGGATATTGCCGTTCTCGACGTTGACCCAGTTCTTCGCGGCGGGGACGAACCAGCTGCGAAGCGCTGCGCGCTCGCCGACCTTCTGGAGGTTGAGGAGGTTGGTGGCGTTCGGGATGTTCCCGGTGGCCTGAATCGCCTTCTGCGCGGAGGTGCTCGTGAAGGCGGCGATCCAGTCGGCCGCGAGCGCCTTGTTGGCGCCGATCGGCACCGCCAGATCCGAGCCGCCGAGGAAGCCCGGCATCGCCTTGCCGGCCTCGTGGCTCGGCATCACGAACTGCGCCGTCGAGTTCTTGTACTTGTCGCCGACGCAGCAGGTGAACCAGCCGGGCCCGATCATCGAGCCCGCGTTGCCCTCCGCGTACACGCTGTACGGGTTCGGGCGGACCTCGTCCGTCGTCTTGCTCGCCCGCGAGGCGGCGGCGAAGAAGTTCTTGAAGGCGGTCAGCCCGGCGATCGACTTCGGGGACTCGAGGAAGCCCTTCCACTGGCCGCTCACCTGCGAGGCGATCTTGCCGCCGTAGTCGAAGACGAAGCTCATCGCGACGTACCAGTCGGTGCCCGCGATGTAGACGGGCGAGTAGCCCTTCTTGCCGAACTTCTTGTTCAGCTTGATCGCATCGGCCGTGAACCGCGCGAGGCTGTTGGGCGTGCCGCGGATCCCGGCCTGCCTGAACTGGTCGGTCCGGTACGTGACGACGCGCGAGCCCGCGTAGTACGGGACGCCATAGAGCTTGCCGCTGTAGCGCCCGGACGCGGCCAGACCAGCCAGCCAGTTGCTCGAGTTGTCGAACTGGGACTTCGCCGAGCTCAGGTCCTGGAACGCCCCTGCGGCCATGTACTTCGTCATCTCCGTGTTCCCCATCTCGATCACGTCCGGCGCGTTCCCGCCCGCGAGCGTGGCGTCGAACTTGCCGAGGTGGGTCGTCCAGTTCTGGTACTGGACGTTCACGTCGACGCCCGGGTGCTTGGCCTTGAAGGCGGCGTTGGCCGCTGCGACGACGTTGGGCCAGCCCGACTGCGCGTCGACCTGGAGCCAGACAGTGATGCTGGCATTGGAGTGCTTCGTGGCGCCGGTCGCGCTCGAGGCGGCAATCGCGAGGACCGCGACGAGCAGGACAGCGCCGATGATGCGTGCCTTCATCGTTGATCTCCCTCCTGCGACGAGCGCGCGAAGCGGCCGTCGGATTGGTTTAGACCACTTGCCCACGGCGCGAGATTTGCACACTTCGTGGTCACTTGTCAAGACCAATTTCTTCACCGCCGCGCAACCACGCCGTCTACTTCGGGATCCGATGTGCGTCCTGGTACTGACCAGTCAGCGACGGCGTGGCTCGCGGTTCAGCTCCGTGACCAGCCGATAGCGGTCGCCACGGTAGATCGAGCGGACGTACTCGACGATCTGCCCCTCGGGCGAACGCGTGGTCCGCTCGAACAGGAACGCCGGCGAGTGCAGCGGGACCCCGAGCAGCTCCGACTCCTCCTCGTTCGTCACCGTCGGCTCGATCGTCTGCAGCCCCCCGACGATCTCGATCCCGTACCGCTCGCTCAGCAAGCCGTAGAAGGAGTGGCTCTCGAGGTCGCCCGCCGAGAGCCCGGGCACGAGCGACTCGCGCACGTGCAGGGTCTCGATCGCCATCGTCTCGTGATCGGCGAGCCGCAGACGCTTGACGACGACGAGCGCCTCGGACGGAGAGACGTGCAGGATCCGGCCCAACCATGCACCTGCCGGGGCGGTGCGCAGCTCGATCGTGCGGCTGCCCGGCACCATCCCTCGCCGGCGCATGTCCTCCGTGAAGGAGGTCATCGTCAGCTCCTGGGCGATCTTCGGCTCGGACACGAACGTACCGCTGCCGCGCCGGCGGACGAGCAGGCCCTCGCGCACCAGATCGTCGAGCGCCGCCCTGACCGTCAGCCGGGAGATGCCGAGCTCGGCGCTGAGCTGCCGCTCGGACGGGATCGCGTCGCCGACCGCGAGCTGCTCGATCAGGTCGAGGACCCGCGCCCGCGCCTCGGTCTGCTTGGGGGCCGTCACCGCCATGGCAGCGCATCATGACCGCAACGGCGGATGTGGTCAAGACCACTCCTCGTGAACTGCCACACGATTTCTTGCCAGGTAGCGGGGAAGTGGTCTTGACCACTTGCCGTCGACTGTCATACACTGGCCGGTATGACCGCGTTCGACAAGCTCGGGACGGAGGCGCGAGATGCGGCAGGCGCCGATCTCGACCTTCGCTCCACCCGCGAGCTAGTCGAGCTGATGAACGCCCAGGACACGACAGTTCCCGCCGCGGTCGCCGGCGCGTCGGCCGGGATCGCCGGCCTGATCGACGCCGTCGTGGCGCGTCTCGGCGGCGGCGGCCGGCTGGTCTACGCCGGCGCCGGCACCTCCGGCCGGCTCGCAGTTCTCGACGCCGCGGAGTGCGGCCCCACCTTCGCGGCCGGGGACACCGTGCTCGCGGTCGCGGCGGAGCAGGAGGCGGACGAGGACGATGCCGCGGCAGGCCGCCGGGCGGTCGAGGCGCTCGGCCTCTCGGCGTCCGACGCCGTCGTCGGCATCAGCGCGAGCGGGCGCTCGCCCTACGTCCGCGGTGCGCTCGAGGCGGCACGGGCGGTCGGAGCGCTCACGGGTTGCGTCGTCTGCGTCGAAGGGTCCGATCTGGCCGCGGTCGCGGACCACGAGGTCAACGTGCCGGTCGGCGCCGAGGTGATCGCCGGCTCGACGCGGCTGAAGGCGGGGACGGCGCAGAAGCTCGTCCTGAACATGATCTCGACGATCTCGATGATCCGGCTCGGGAAGACGTACGGCAACCTGATGGTCGGTCTCGACCCCGCGAACGAGAAGCAGCGGGCACGTGCCCGCTCGATCGTGGCGCAGGCGACCGGTGCGTCCAACGGCGAGGTCGAGCAGGCGCTCGGCGCCGCGGAGGGCGATCCGAAGGTCGCGATCGTCTCGCTGCTCACCGGCCTCGACGCCGCTGCGGCGCGCGCGAGGCTCGCCGAGGTAGGCGGCGTCGTCCGGCGCGCCCTGGAGAAGACGTGAGGCTGGGCGTCCGCGGTGCGCTCGTCGATCGGGAGGTCGTACCCGGTGACGTCGAGATCGCGGACGGCCGGGTCGTCGCGTACGGGCTGCCGTCGGCGAACGGCCGCGGCATCGCCTCGCCGGGATTCGTCGACCTCCAGGTGAATGGCTTCGGCGGCGTCGACTTCCTCGACGCGGACACCGAGGGGTACGCGCGCGCCGGCGAGGCGCTGCTCGAGTCCGGCGTGACCGCCTACCTGCCGACGCTGATCACCGCACCCGAGGAGCGGCTGCTCGCCGCACTCGGCGAGATCCAGGAGGGCGGCCGGGGCCCGCGGATCCTGGGTGCGCACGTCGAGGGGCCGTTCATCTCTCCGCGGCGGCTGGGAACCCACCCGCCGTCCGCGCGCCGGGACCCGGACGCGGCCCTGCTCGAGCGGCTGCTCGCGGCGGGACCGGTGCGCCTGTACACGCTCGCGCCCGAGCTGCCCGGCGCGCTCGAGCTCGTCGACCTGCTGGTCGCGCGCGGCGTCACCGTCTCCGCCGGCCACACCGACGCGAACGCGGAGGAGGCGAACGCGGCGTTCGACCGCGGCGTCGGCACGGTCACGCACCTCTTCAACGCCATGCGGCCGTTCACGCACCGGGATCCCGGCGTCGCCGGGGTCGCCCTCGCGCGGCCCGACGTCGTCGTCCAGATCATCCTCGACGGCGTTCACCTCGCCCCGGACACGGAGCGCCTGGTCTGGCGCGCCGCGGCGGGCCGGCTCGTCCTCGTCACCGACGCCGTCGCGGGCGCCGGGGTGAGCGGCGACGGCTCGTACCGCCTCGGCGACATCGCCGTCGAGGTCCGCGACGGGGTGGTCCGGCGCGACGACGGCGTGCTCGCGGGCAGCGTGCTGACCATGATCGAGGCCGTCCGCAACCTCCACGCGCTCGGCGTCCCGCTCGAGGACGCCCTGGATGCGGCGACCGCCGTGCCCGCCCGCGTGGTCGGCGCAGACGTGGGCCGCATCCGGGTCGATGGCTCGGCCGACCTCGTCGTCCTCAGCGAGGAGCTCGAGATCGAGCGCGTGCTCGTGGGTGGGGAGGCGCATGTCGCAGCCTGAAAGCAGTGACAGGCTTCAGCCCGTCTCGACGGAGCCCGGCGCCCAGTTTCTCGCAGAGATCCGCGAGCAGCCGGCCGCGCTCCGCCGCCTGCTCGAGCACCGGCCCCAGTTCACGGACGTCGCCGCGCGCGCACCCGAGGGTCTCGTGCGCATGGTCGCCCACGGCTCCTCCGACAACGCAGCGTCCTACGGCGTCTACGCATTCGGCTTGCTCGCGGGCCGGACCGCGGCCCGCGACTCGATCAGCCTGACCGTCTACTACGGCGCGAGGCTGGATTTCGAGCGCTCGATCGTCGTCGCGCTGTCCCAGTCGGGGCAGACGCCCGACGTGATCGAGTACGTGACCCGCACGAGGCGCGCCGGCGCTTTCACGGTCGCGGTCACCAACGACCCGCAGTCTGCTCTCGCCGATGCGGCCGACGCGGTGCTGCCGCTCACCGCCGGAGCCGAACACGCCGTCGCTGCGACGAAGACCTACCTGAACACGCTGGCCGCCCTCGCCCTTTTCGCCGGAGAGCTCGGCGGCCGCGGCGACGCGATCGCGGCCGGGATCGAGGGCGTTGCCGACGCGCTCGAGCGAGAGCTGCCGTTGCTCGAGCGCGCCGCCGCCTCGATCGCCGTGCCGTTCGCGTCGGTGGGCCGGATGTTCGCCATCGGCCGGGGGCCGGAGTTCGCGACGGCGCGCGAGATCGCGCTGAAGCTGCTCGAGACCTGCCAGATCGCGGCTGAGCCGCTGACGGCGACCGACCTCGCGCACGGGCCGGTCGCCGCACTCGACTCGCTCTTCCCGGTCTGGGCGGTGGCCACCGACGACGAGTCGCTGGACGTCGTCGTCGAGGCCGCCGCGCGTGTACGGGAGGCGGGCGCGACGCTGATCGCGAGCGGCCCCGCGGCCAGGGCGATCGCCGACGCTCAGTACTACCTGCCGGTCCCGAAGCCGTCCGAGCCGCTGCTCGCGCCGCTGCTCTCGGTCGTCGCCGGCCAGCTCTTCGCGGGCGCGGTCGCACGGGCGAAAGGGCTCGATCCCGACCGCCCCCGCGGGCTGTCGAAGGTCACCCTCGCGCGGTAGGGACAGGCTTCAGCCTGTCCCCCCACGCCCGCCGCGCACGCCGTCGGGACAGGCCGGAGGCCTGTCCCTCAAAGCCGCCCGGCCGCCACGATCCGGGCGAGGAACTGCTGCGTGCGCGGCTCCTTGGGAGCGGAGAAGATCTCCGCGGGCGGGCCGCTCTCGAGGATTCGCCCGGCGTCGAGGAAATAGACACGGTCGGCCAGCTCGCGCGCGAAGCTCATCTCGTGCGTGGCGACGACCATCGTGATGCCGCTCTCGGCGAGCCCGCGGACGAGGGCGAGCACCTCGCCGACGAGCTCGGGGTCGAGCGCGCTCGTCACCTCGTCGAGCAACAGCAGCTCCGGCTTCATCGCCAGCGCGCGCAGGATCGCAACCCGCTGCTGCTGCCCGCCGGACAGGCGGTCGGGGTAGTCGCCGCGGCGGTCGGCGAGGCCGAAGCGGCGCAGCAGGTCGAGCGCCTCCGACTCGGCCTGCCCGCGCGACAGCTTCAGCGCCTTCCGCGGCCCGAGCGTGACGTTGTCGAGCACCGTCATGTGCGGGAACAGGTTGAACGCCTGGAAGACGATCCCGATCCCGCGCCGCACGGCGTTGACGTCGACGCCGGGCGCCGTGATCTCCCGGCCGGCGACGACGATCCTCCCCTCGTCGATCGGCTCGAGCAGGTTCACGCAGCGGAGCAGCGTCGACTTGCCGGAGCCCGACGCGCCGATCAGACAGACGACCCCGTGCTCTTCGACCGCGAGGTCGATCCCCTTCAGCACCTCGTGCTGACCGAACGACTTGTGGACGTTCTCGAGGACGAGGGCCTTCATGCGGCCACCCCGGCGGCCTGCCGTCGTGAGCGCTCCCGGACGAGGAGGTAGTCGGTGAAGCGCGTGAGCGGGATGGTGATCGCGACGAAGAGGACGGCAGCAGTGAGATACGACGTGAAGTTGAACGTCGCGGCTGCGTCGATCGAGGCCTGCTGGAGCGCCTCGACGGCGCCGATCACGCTCACGAGCGCGGTGTCCTTCTGGAGACCGATGAAGTCGTTCAGCAGTGGCGGGATCACGCGCCGCACCGCCTGTGGAACGATCACGTACCGGAGCCCCTGGAGGCGCGTCAGCCCGAGCGAGCGTGCGGCCCCCTCCTGGCTCGGGTGCACGGACTCGAGCCCGGCGCGGTACACCTCGGAGACGTAGGCCGTGTAGACGAGCACGAGCGAGACGACGCCCCAGAACGTGAGCGAGGTCGGGATCCAGCTCAGGCCCAGCGCCGGCATGCCGAGCCCGAGCATCAGAATGACGAGGATCGTCGGGATCCCGCGGAAGAGGTCGGTGTAGGCGATCGCCAATATCCGGAACGGCGCGAACACGGGCCCCGGGATTCCGCGGACGACGGCGACGACGAGCGCGAGCACGAGGATGATCGGCTCCGCGATGCAGAAGATCTTCACGTTCAGCAGGAACGCGTGCGCGACCTCGGGGAAGCTGTCCTTGAAGACGTCCCAGTTCAGGAACGCGGTGCGGAACTCGTCCCACCCGGGAGCGCTGACGATCGCGAAGGCCAGCCCGGCGAAGACCACCACCGTGCTGACGGCGGCGATCAGTTGGCCGCGGCGACCGCTCTTCAGTGGGCTACTTCAGGACGGGAACGCTGACGACCTTGGAGAGCCAGGTCGCCTGGATGTTCTTCAGCGTACCGTTGCGTTTCATCGTCGCGAGCGCCCTGTTCACGCAGGCGCGAAGCGGGTTGCCCTTCTGGAACACCATCCCGAAGTGCTCCCCGGTCGTGCTCGCGAACTGGCCGAGGATCTTCGAGTTCGGCACCTGCACCGCGGTGACGTAGAACGCGGTCGGGAGGTCGACGACGACGCCGTCGACGAGCTTGTTCTTGAGCGCGAAGACCGCCTTGTCGTTCGTGCTGTAGACGCGGAGGCTCTTCGGCTTGATCTTCGAGCGGATGAACTGGAGGCTCGTCGTCCCGAGCTGGGCGCTCAGCGTGTACGGCTTCAGCCCGGCGACCGACCGCACATTCGCGATCGGCGTCCCCTTGCGGACGACGATCGCCTGGTTGACGTCGTAGTACGAGTTGCTGAAGTCGACGACCTTCGCACGCTCCGGCGTGTACGAGATCTGCGTGATGTCGAAGTCGAAGTTCTTCTTGCCCGGGGCGAACGACTTGGCGAACGGCACGTAGGCCCACTTCACCTTCGCGCGCGGAAAGCCGAGCTGCTTCGCGACCGCGTACGCGACGGCCGACTCGTACCCCTTGCCGCTGTACGGGTCGCTGATCTTCCACCCGTGGCCCTGGTTGCCGCCGTACCACGGCGGATAGGCGGGGTTGTCGGTTCCGATCGTCAGCGTCCCCGCGCTGATCGTCGGACAGTTCGCGGACGGCCCGTAACGCCCACCGACCGCGGTCGCGGTGACGGCGAGCGCGCAGAGCGCAATGGCAACCAGAGAGAGCCGCTTCACTGGATCGCCGAGCCTACCACGCTGAAAGTCCGCAGGATTTTCAGCGTCTGTCGAACGCCTTCTCGCCGCGGCGGAAGTCCTGCCGCATCCGGCGCACCGCCGGCAACGCGGCGAAGGCCGGGATCACCGGCAGCCAGAAGTTGAACAGCCGGTAAGTGACGACCCCGAGCAGGGCCGGAGCGAGCGGGACGCCGACCCAGACGAGCGCGAAGGTCATCAGCACCTCGACGAGGCCGGCCCCGCCGGCCGGCAGCGAGCGGCGGGTGGCGACGTAGCCGGTCGCGTACGCGAGGATGAGCGCGGGCGTCGAGATCTCGGCGTTGTAGATCTTCAGCGCCGCCCAGAGGCAGGCGATGTCGCCGAGCCAGTAGAGGCTGACGCCGACCAGGCCCGGCCAGTGCAGGCTCGGCCGGGTCAGGAGCAAGCGCAGCTTGACGATCCCGGCGACGAGGTGGGCGAACCACTGGCGGACTCGGCCCCCGTTTCCGGGATCCGAGAGCCGCTCGGCGCGCTTCGGCGAGCTGACCCAGAGCGCCGCGAGGAAGCCCGGGACGACCGCGATCCAGGGGTAGGTCATCGCGTGCTGGACGTGGCCGCCGGTGCCGAAGAGGAGCACGACCGCGCAGATCAGCGCGGCCGGGGCGAGGACGGCATACTCGAGCGCTCCGAGCGCCAGGACGCGCGCGACCGCCTCGCGCCGGCGGAGTCCCGAGCGGCGGAACGTCCAGTAGTCGACGGAGAAGCCGCCGGCCGCATGCGTGGCGGCAAAGACGCCGAACCCGGCGACGACGCTGCGCATCGAGAGGCGGAAGGAGAGCAGCGGACCGCCGTCGACGCGGCAGATGTCGCGGACGGCGAGGACGTAGCCGAGGTACGCGAGGACCTGTCCGCCGAAGCAGACGGCGAACCACGTCGGCACGACGTCCTGGACGGCATCGACCAGGCGGTTGTACCCGGCCATGTCGGCGAGGCCCATCGCCGCGGCGAGGGCAAGGGTGCCGGCGACGAGCAGGATCAGGAAGTTGTGGCGCTCGAGCTCGAGCACGCCTGTGCGCGTCTGTGGTTGTCTCTGGCGGCTGGTCATCAGGGGCGCTGGGCCTCTATCGGCTCCTCCTGCAGGATAGGCAACCCTGACTCGACGGTTCTTCGTCCGTCGACTGTGTAGACGACATCGACACTCTCGTGCTTGCGGTAGGTGCCGGCGACGCCGAGGAAGAGCGAGAACCAGCGCCAGAACCCGAGCCGTCCCTCCTGGGCCAACGAACGGGAGAAGACGAGCTCGTCCCCGCGCCGGACGAAGTCCTTCCCCTCTCGCTGCCGGATGCCGTTGATGTAGACCTCGATCGGTCCCTGAGCACCCCGCGGCAGTGCCACGCGCGACTCGGCCACGCCCATAGAATGCCCGCGTCGTGCGCCGTCTAGTCTCGGCTTTGTCTGCCGTGCTCACGGTCGCTCTCGTGGGCGCGGCCGCCGCCGCCGCGAACAACGGCCTCAGCCCGGTCGAGCCGGAGTCGCCGAACGCGCACGCGATCCGGACGACCTACTGGGTGATCCTCGCCGTGACCGCGGTGATCTTCGTCCTCGTCGAGGCGACCCTGATCGTCTTCATCGTCCGCTTCCGTGCGCGGCGGCGCGAGCGCGACCAGGAGGCGCCGCAGATCCACGGGGCGACGAAGCTGGAGACGTCGTTCACGGTCGTGCCCGTCCTGATCCTGTTCGGGATCATGGCCTTCGTGTTCGTCAAGCTGCCGACGATCAAGGACGTCCCGGCGGCGCGTGCCGCCGGCGACTTGAAGATCCGCGTCGTCGCCCACCAGTACTACTGGGAGTTCCAGTATCCCGGCGGGAAGACGGCGATCCAGCACATGGTCGTGCCGGTCGACCGGGTCGTGACCCTCGACATCGTCAGCCCGGACGTCGCCCACAGCTGGTGGGTGCCGGCGCTCGGCGGGAAGATCGACGCGATTCCGGGCCGGACGAACCACACGTGGTTCAAGGCGGAGAAGGTCGGCACCTACGAGGCACGCTGCGCCGAGCTCTGCGGCCTCGAGCACGCGCACATGATCGGCTTCGTCGATGTCGTCCGGACGGGGCAGTATCGGCGGTTCGTCGCCGCGCACACCGGGACGAGCAGGGCGCTCGGCAAGGAGATCGCGGTCGGCGTCTGCGCGACCTGCCACGGGCTCCGCGGCCAGGGCGACTACGGCCCGAAGATCAGGGGCAGCGCGGTGGTGGCGAACGCCACGTCGCTCGAGGACCTGCTCCGCAACGGGAAGAACAAGATGCCCGCCGTCGGCGCGACGTGGGACGACCAGACGATGCGCTCGGCGACGACGTACCTGAAGGAGTACTACGGTGGCAGCTAGGGCCGAGGTCCCGCCCTACCGCGCCGACTGGAAGCGTGGCCGCGTCGCGTCCTGGGTGACGACGGTCGACCACAAGCGGATCGGGATCCTCTACATCGTCACGAGCCTCGGTTTCTTCGCCCTCGGCGGCCTGCTCGCGCTGTTCATGCGCGCGCAGCTCGCGACGCCGAACGAGCACTTCGTGACGCGCGACCGCTACAACGAGCTCTTCACGATCCACGGGACGACGATGGTCTTCCTCGTCGCCGTCCCGATCCTCGCCGGCCTTGCCAACTTCCTCGTCCCGCTGATGATCGGCGCGCGCGACATGGCGTTCCCGCGCCTCAACGCCTTCTCCTACTGGATGTTCCTCCTTGGCGGCGTCGTCCTCTACTCGAGCTTCTTCGCGAAGGGCGGCCCGGCGAAGGCGGGCTGGACGTCCTATCCGCCGCTCTCGGAGCACGCCTACAGCGGCGGGAACGGCCAGGACCTGTGGATCCTGTCGCTGCACCTGCTCGCCGTGTCCTCACTCGTTGGCGCGATCAACTTCATCGCGACGATCCACAACATGCGCACACCGGGGATGACCTGGACGCGCATCCCGCTCTTCGTCTGGGCGATCGAGGTCTACGCGTGGCTGCTGGTCGTGATCCTGCCGGTGATCGGCGCCGGGCTGCTGCTGCTGCTGCTCGACCGCCAGGTCGGCACGCACTTCTTCCTACCCGATCAGGGCGGTAGCGCGCTCCTCTACCAGCACATCTTCTGGTTCTTCGGCCACCCCGAGGTCTACGTCCTGATCATCCCGGCCTTCGGCATCATCTCGGAGATCATCCCGGTGTTTTCGCGCAAGCCGATCTTCGGCTACAAGGCGGTGGCGTTCTCCTCCGTCGGGATCGCGTTCATCTCGATGCTCGTCTGGGCGCACCACATGTTCACGGTCGGCCTCGGCTGGGGCGTGCAGAGCTTCTTCATGATCGCGACGATGCTGGTCGCGGTCCCGACCGGCGTGAAGATCCTCAACTGGCTGGCGACCACGTGGCGGGGCAACCTGCTCTTCGACACGCCGCTGCTGTTCGCGCTGGGGTTCATCGCGATCTTCACGATCGGCGGCCTGACCGGCATCTATCTCGCGGCCTTCCCGGTCGACTGGCAGGTGCACGACACGTACTTCGTGGTCGCGCACTTCCACTACACGATGTTCGGCGGCACAATGTTCGCGGTCTTCGGCGCGCTGCACTACTGGTGGCCGAAGATGTTCGGGCGACTACTCAACGAGGACCTCGGGAAGGCGACGTTCTGGTTGATGTTCATCGGCTTCAACCTGACCTTCATGCCACAACACTTCCTCGGGCTGATCGGGATGCCGCGGAGGATCTACACCTACGACCACGGCGGGCTCTGGGAGACGTACAACCTGATCTCGACGATCGGGTCGGGCGTGATGGCCGCCGGCTTCGTCGTCTTCCTCGTCAACGTCATCCGGACGTCGCGGAAGGGGAAGCGGGCGGGCAACGACCCCTGGCTCGGCGACACGCTCGAGTGGTTCGCACCCTCGCCGCCGCCGCCGGAGAACTTCACGCAGCCGCTGCCCTACGTGTCGAGCCCGCGGCCGTTGCGCGACCTGCGCGTGAGGCTGAAGGAGCGCGATGCCTACGTGTAGCCCGTGGCCGCGGCTGTGCGCGCTCGCGGCCTCCGCGGCGACGCTGCTGGCGGTCGTATCGGGTGCGGCCTCGCTCGGCGCCGCGCACGAGCTGCTCTCCGCGCTCGCGCTGCCGCCGCTCGTCGCCGTCGCGGTGGCGGCCTGGCT
>JBKPRD010000209.1:0-3036 GCA_046734415.1 Actinomycetota bacterium
ACCGCGTCAAGGAGAACCTGCTCGAGGTCGTCTGGGACGACGACCTCTCCGAGTTCGCCTACCGCGACCCGCGCGGCGGCCGCGCCCTCCTCGAGCTCGCGCCCGTGCCGAGCTGGCACGAGCTCCAGTACAGGCCCTAGTCCGGAAGGGAGAAGCCGAGGCGCCCGCGCTCCTCGGCCGCCCTCGAGAGCTCGAACCGCTTGATCGACCCAACCGGGACGATCACCTCGCCCGGCACGCCGTCCCCGGAATGGGGACGAATCGCCACGAACCCGTACCCCGGGTCCGCCGACAGCGACTCCACCGCATACCGCGCGCCGTCCGCCAGCTCGACCTCGACGAACGCCTGCTCGACTCCCGCCTCGTGCGCAAAAGCTTCGACCCGCCGGTGGATGCGGTTGACGAGGTCGTCGAGCGGCCCCGCGAAGCCCGGTATCCAGAGCTCGGGCACTAGAACAGGCTGTCGACGCGGGCCGCCTGCCCCTCGGCGACGTGGGCCAGTCCGAGGTCCGTGACGATGCGGCCGCGCGGCGTCCGCTGGATGAAGCCGAGCTGGAGGAGGTACGGCTCGTAGACATCCTCGATCGTGTCCGGCTCCTCGCCGAGCGAGACCGCGAGTGTCGAGAGGCCGACCGGGCCGCCGCCGAACTTCGTCACGATCGTCCGGAGGAGCTCCCGGTCGGTGCGCTCGAGACCCTGCTCGTCGACCTCCAGCAGCTCCAGCGCCTCGGCCGCGATCTCCGCCGTGATCTCGCCCGAGTGCCGCACCTCAGCGACGTCGCGTACGCGCCGGAGGATGCGGTTCGCGACCCGAGGCGTCCCGCGCGAGCGCCGTGCGATCTCGTCGGCGGCATCGGACGCGATCGCGACGCCGAGGATCCGGGCCGAGCGGTGGACGATCTCGGCCAGGTCCGTCGCCTCGTAGTAGTCGAGCCGGAAGGTCATGCCGAAGCGGTCGCGGAGCGGCGTCGTCAGTAGACCGGTCCGCGTGGTCGCGCCCACGAGGGTGAAGGGCGGCAGGTCGAGGGTCAACGTGCGCGCCCCCGGCCCCTGGCCGACCACGATGTCCAGACGGAAGTCTTCGAGCGCGGGGTAGAGGATCTCCTCGATGGCCGTGTTCAGGCGGTGGATCTCGTCGACGAAGAGGACGGCACGCGGATCGAGCGCCGTCAGGATGGCGGCCAGGTCGCCCTTGCGCTCGACCACGGGACCGGCAACCGTGCGGATCCCCACTCCGAGCTCCTCGCGGATGATGTACGCGAGGCTCGTCTTCCCGAGCCCTGGCGGGCCGACGAGCAGCACGTGGTCGAGCGCCTCGCCGCGCGTGGTCGCCGCGGCGAGCACGATCTCGAGCTGGGACTTCAGCCGCTCCTGGCCGACGAACTCCGCCAAGCGGCGCGGCCGGAGGGAGCGGTCGTCCTCCTCCTCCCCCGCCCCGTTCAGTACCGGCGCCAGCAAGCGCTCGCTCACGCGGCTCTCCGCAACGCCTGGCGCACGCGCTCCTCTGGAGCGAGGTCCGGATCGACCTCGGCGAGCACGCGCTCCGCGTCGGGCACGGAGTAACCGAGCTCGACCAGGGCATCCCGGGCGGCGAGGTGGTCGCCCGGCTCGGCCGGACCGGCGGGCGTGATCCCGATCTTCTCCTTCAGCTCGAGGACGACGCGCTGCGCGGTCTTCTTGCCGATCCCGGGGATCGCCTCGAACCTCTTCGTGTCCTCGAGCGCTATCGCACGCCTCAGCTCGGTGGCCGTCGATCCCGAGAGGATCGCGAGCGCCATCTTCGGCCCGACCCCGCCGACGGAGAGCAGGTTCTCGAACAGCTCGCGCTCACCGGCGTCCGCGAAGCCGTACAGCGCGAGCGCGTCCTCGCGCACGACGAGATGCGTCTCGACGACGACCTCGTCCGCCCCCTCGGCGCGCCGCAGGACGCCCGGTGTTGCCGCGACGAGGTAGCCGACCCCGTTGACCTCGATCACGATCCCGTCGGGCCGGCGCGCGACCGGCGTGCCCCGCAGCCGTGCAATCACGAAGCGAGCGCCCTCAGCGGCTGCGGCGCCAGCGCGTGACAGATCGCGACCGCGAGCGCGTCGGCGGCGTGCATGGGAGTCGGCGGCGCCTCGAGTCCGAGAATCGCCTTCACCATCCGCTGGACCTGCGCCTTCTCGGCCCGCCCGTAGCCGCAGACCGCCTGCTTGACCAGCGCGGGCGGGTACTCAGCGCACGCGACGCCGGCGAGTGCGGACGCGACGAGTACGGCGCCGCGCGCCTGACCGACAGAGAGCGCGGTGCGGGCGTCTGCGCCGACGAACGACTCCTCCATGGCGACGGCATCCGGGTCGAACTCCTCCACCAGCTCCCGCACTCGCTCGAAGATCGTCTTCAGCCGCAGCTCCGGGCGCTCGCGTGCCGGCGTTTGCCACCAGCCGTGGTCGAGTGCCCGAAGGCGTCCGTCGCTTTCGTGGACGATCGCGTAGCCGCAAGCAGCCGTTCCTGGATCGATGCCCAGAACTCTCACGTCGTGAGGTTAGGCGCGTCGTCGGACGTTCCTCCGTGAGGGGCTCATCCGGCGCCGCCGATGTGCCGATCTGTCCAGGCGTGAGACGAATCCTCCTCGCCGCAGCGGTCGCCCTGCTCTGCCTGACGGGCTCGGCCGACGCTCGCCGGAGCGCGGACCAGGGGCTCGCCGTCTCGGTCGACGGGCCCGGCATTATCGCCGCAGCCGGAATCCAGTGCCGCGACGACGGCGGCGACTGCGTGGAGCTCTATCCGGACGGCGCCACGGTCACCCTGACCGCGAGGGCCGGTTCCGGGGCGACCTTCGCCGGCTGGGGCGGCGATTGCAGCGCCGCGACCGGCACGACCTGCACACTGACGATGAACTCGGCGAAGGCCGTCACCGCGGCGTTCTCCTCCGGTGGAGGAAGCGACAACCCCATGCTGACCGTGATGGTCAGCGGCACCGGCAAGGTGACGGGCAACGGCATCGATTGCGGGAACGGCGCGACCGACTGCTCCGAGAGCTACGCCCCTGGCACC
>JBKPRD010000210.1:0-5985 GCA_046734415.1 Actinomycetota bacterium
AGCGGTCCAGGACCTTGAAGGGCGCCTCGCCGCGCACGACGATGTTCAGGCGGCCGTCGTCGAATCGCTCGGTGACGTCGTCGATCCGCGCAGTACAGCCGATCGAGCGGGCCCCCTCGTCGTCGCGCAGGACGACGCCGAAGGGCTCCCCCTGCTCCAGCGAGGTCCCGACCATCCGCTTGTACCGCTCCTCGAAGATGTGGAGCGGGACCTGCTCCCCGGGGAGCAGCACCAGGGGCAGCTCGAAGATCGGAAGCTCGAGGCCCTCCATGACCCCCCATCTTAGGATCCAGCGATGCCCGGTATTGACTTTGAGGCTGAGGGCCTGCTCGGCGACCTCGAGGGAAAGGCCCGCGAGGCGCGGCTGGCTCTGTTGCAGGAGCTGGCCGACCAGGGCGTATCCCTCGATGAGCTGAAGCGCGCGGTCGATGAGGACAGGCTGGTGCTCCTGCCGGTCGAGCGCGTCTTCGACGTGGGCGCCGACCGCTACACGGCATCCGACATCGCGGAGACGTCGGGTCTCGACCCCAAGTTCCTCGGACGCCTCCTCCAGGCTCTGGGGGCGCCGATCCCGGAGGACGATGACCGTGTCTACGCCGAGACGGACGTGGAGGCGGCAAGGCGGGCGAAGCTGTTTCTCGATGCGGGCCTGCCGGAGGAAGGGGTCCTGGAGACCTCGCGCCTGATCGGCATCTCGATGGCGAATCTCGCCGATGCCAACGTCGACCTGGTCGGCGAGGTGTTCACCGAGCCGGGCGTCGACGAGCGCGAGCTGGCGATGCGCTACGCGGCGGCCGCCGAGACGATGGCGCCGCTGCTCGGCGAGACGCTGCTGCACGCGTACCGGATCCATCTGCGCGAGCGGATCCGCCAGGCGGTGATCACGGAAGCGGAGCTCGCCGCGGGGAGGGTGTCGGGCTCGGACGAGGTGACGGTCGCGTTCGCCGATCTGGTCGGGTTCACGCGCCTGGGCGAATCGCTCGAGATCGAGCAGATCGGCGATCTCACCGGCAGGCTCTTCGAGCTGGCCACCGACGCAGCGCGGCCTCCGGTTCGGCTCGTGAAGATGATCGGCGACGCCGCGATGTTCGCCTCGCCGGAGTCCGAGCCGCTGGTCGAGGCGGTCCTCGGCTTGGTGGAATCGGCCGGTACGGAGGAGATCCCGCCCTTGCGGGCGGGAGTCGCGCGCGGACAGGCGCTCGGCCGCGGGGGGGACTGGTACGGCCGGCCGGTGAACCTCGCGGCGCGAATCACGAGCTTCGCCCGGCCGGACAGCGTCGTCGTTGATCAGTCCGTCAAGGACTCGATCACGCAGTCGAACGGACGGCCCTTCGACTTCTCCTTCGCCGGGAGGCGGCGCTTCAAGGGGATCGAGGGGGAGGTGCCGGTGCACCGCGTGCGCCGCGAGGAGCCCTAGACCAGGGGTCAGACCCTCGGCTGGCGCAAGTAGGATCAACCCATGGACTCCGAACACGCACGCCAGCGCCTCGCCGAGGAGCGAGCACGGATCGAACGCGAGTTGGAGGGGCATGGGCAGGAGGAAGCGTCCGATGACCCCAAGGACAGCGGCGATCAGGCCAACGAGCTCGAGCAGACGGACACCGACAACGCGCTCCGTGCTGACCTGCGACAGACACTCGAGGCGATCGAGCGAGCGGAGTCCCGGCTGGAGGAGGGGACCTACGGCAAATCAGTCGTGAGCGGCGATCCCATCCCGGACGAACGCCTCGAGGCCATCCCCTGGGCCGACCGCAACGTGGGCGAAGAACCGGGCGGCCGCGGCTGACATTCGGCCATCCCGGGCGGCAGCCCGGCCCGAATGGCCGATGCTTTACCCGTGGCAGGTTCGTCCAAGCACACCTCCTTCGTCCGCAGCGCCGCCAACCTCGACGGCCGCGATGAGACCTACATGTCCCTGCTCGGCAAGCTGCTCGCGGCGATCGTCGCCACACTCTGGGGCGCCTCGCTGATCCTCGCCGGAGCTCTCGGCATCAGGCCGGGCACCAGCGTGGCCATGCTCACGGTGGCGATCGGAATCATCCTGATCCTGCTCGCGACCGATCAGGCGTGGCGAGCGATCCGCAAGCTCGGCTAGGCGCGGCGCGCCGAAACGAGCAGGTTGTAGAAGAGCTGCGGCGGCAGCCGCGGCTCCAGCACCTGGTTGTCGACCCGCTGCAGCGCCATGTAGCTCCGGAACGCGAACCGCCTCCATCTCCACGGCACCTCGTCCGGCTCGGCACTCGCCTCCAGCGTCCTCACCGTCCAGCCGTGGATCGAGGCGAGCAGTTCCTCGCCCTTCACCCTGACCTCGCCCAGCCCGGCTTGGTCGCAGAACCGACGCAGGTCGCCGGGCGAGAAAGCGTGCACGTCCACCTCCGGCTCGAGGTCGTGACCGTTGTGATCGGCCTCCGCCTCGTAGTCGCGGGCAGTTGCTCCGACGAGCCGCCGCCAGAGCGGCGCCGTGAGCAGCGCCGTCCGCTTGGGAATCGCGGCGAGGAAGTCCCCATACCGCGACGGCTCTCCGCAGAACGCCACCGTGCCACCCGGCCGGAGCACCCGCGCGAACTCCGAGAACGCCTGCCCGAGGTCCGGGATGTGGTGCAGCACGGCGTGCCCGTAGACGAGGTCAAAGCTTTCGTCGGCGAACGGAAGAGTCTCGGCCTCGGCCGCCGCGGTCTTGACCTTCAGTCCCAGCCGCTCCGCGTTCCCCTCCAGCGTCGCCAGCATCCCGGGCGAGATGTCGGTGGCGGTGGCCCGTTTGATCGCGCCGGCCTGCAGCAGGTTGAGCGAGAAGTAACCGGTCCCCGCGCCGATCTCGAGCGCATCGCCGAAGGGCGTCTCGGGCCAGCGCCCGAGCGCCTTCCGCAGCTTGCCGGTGACCTGCTCCTGGCCGATCTCCCCGAAGTCGATCCCCCACTTGGAGTCGTACGAGGCCGCCGCCACGTCGTGGTAGCGCTCGTTGACCTCCTTGATGTGCTCTGGACTCGCCGGGGCGGACACGACGAGGGATCGTAGACGCGCCTACCTGTCGTAGGTCGCGATCGCTCTCAGCGAGAGACCGATCAGAACCACGCCCATGACCAGGATCACCGCGAGGCAGACGAGGATCTTGTCCACCACCCAGCCGTCGATGATCAGCGACCGAATGCCGACGATCACATAGCTCACGGGGTTGATCCGAGCCAGCGTCTCCATCAGCGGCGAGAGCCGGTCGAACGGGACGAAGTTCGGTGTCAGGAAGAGCAGCGGGAAGAAGAGCAGGAAGCTGGTGTTGGTCGCCTGCACGTTCCGGGTGGTGAGCGCGACGAGGATCCCGAAGCCCGCGTAGGCGACCCCGAACAGCGACGCCAGGACAACGACGAGCACCGCGCCTGCCGGCCCGGATTCGACATGGGCGCCGAAGATGACGATTCCGACCAGCAGGACCAACGCCGAGGCGGCGAGGCCGCGGACCAGATCGGCGCCGAGTCGTCCGAGGATCAGCGATGTGCGGCGGATCGGCGCGACCAGGAGCTTGTCGAAGTAGCCGCTGTCGATCTCGGTCACCAGCGCCAACCCGGTGGTCGCGGTCGCCACCGCGAACATCAGCGACACCGGCAACTGGAAGGCGACGTAGCTCTGCCCATTCAGCCACGGCGCGGTGTCCGCGTTGAAGGTCGTCTGGACCTGGCCGATATTGACCGCGAGGAAGAAGAGCGGGATGAAGAGGGTGGGGATCGTCGCCTCCGGGTAGCGGAGGATCTCGCGGACCGAACGCCGCCCCAGCAGCAGGATCTCGGTCATGACGCCACCGCCCGCGCCGCGGCCTCATCCTGCTCGGCGCCCTCGTCCTCGCCATCGGTTCCGGCGCCCTCGAGCCGCCGCCCGGTCGCCTCCAGGAAGACGTCGTCCAGCGATGGCCGCGAAACGGAGATCGCCCCGACCTCGACGTCCCCGGCATCGAGCCGGCGGACGATCTCGGCGATCGACCCGGCGCCGTTCTCGACGAAGAGCGCAAGAGCATCCTGCTCGGCGATCACCCGGTCGAGGCCGGGCAGCGGGCCGATCACCTGCTGCGTGCGCTCCGCGTCCGCACCGTGCAGCTCCACGGAAACCACGTCCTTGCCGATCTGCCCCTTGAGGCTCTCCGGCGTCCCCTCGGCGACGATCTCGCCGGAGTCGATGATCGCCAGCCGCTCGCAGAGCTCATCCGCCTCCTCCAGGTACTGGGTCGTGAGGAAGATCGTGGTGCCGGTCGCGTTGATGCTGCGCACCTCGTCCCAGACCGTGAGGCGGGAGGCCGGGTCGAGGCCGGTCGTCGGCTCGTCGAGGAAGAGCACCTTGGGCTGGTGGACGAGGGCGCTTGCCAGATCGAGACGGCGCTTCATCCCGCCGGAATAGGTCTTGGTGCGGCGGTCCGCGGCGTCCGTCAGCCCGACCAGCTCGAGCAGCTCGTTGGCGCGATTGCGGGCCGCGGAGCCGGTGATCCCGTAGAGGCCGCATTGCAGCTCGAGCAACTCGCGGCCGGTCTGCACGGGGTCGAGGCCGATCTCCTGTAGCGCCACCCCGATGCTGCGCCGGACCTCGTCACCGTCGTCGACCACGTCATGACCAGCGACCAAGGCCGTGCCGCTGGTCGGGGGCAGCAACGTGCAGAGCATCCTGATCGTGGTGGACTTGCCCGCGCCGTTCGGGCCGAGGAAGCCGAAGATCTCGCCCTCCGCCACGCTGACATCCACACTGCGCACGGCCTCAATTCCGCCCTTGAAGGTGCGGGTCAGGCCACGAGCCTCGATGGCAGGGGCGTTCGCGTTGTCCTCGCTCAACAGTCTTCCGTCCTTGGGATTCCCCGTCTATGACCGAACCGGCGGCCGGAACTCATCGCTCGCGGCCAACTCGCACTCTACGAAAACGGCCCAGTCCCTAACTTCCCCGCGGTGGGCGAAGCCGATCAGACCTATCTGCAGGCCGACCAGCCCGAGGGGGTTCCGCCCCTGGAGCTGACCGGCGAGCGCACGCTCCCCGACGTCCCGGAGGAGAACTACTGGTACCGCCGCCACGTCGCCGTGTATGAGTGGATCGCCGAGCGCTGCAGCGGCCTGCGCGTCGTCGACCTCGCCTGCGGCGAGGGCTACGGCTCGGACCTGCTGGCACGCAGCGCGTCCGAGGTGATCGGCGTCGACGCCAATCCCGACGCCTACGAGCACGCCCGCACCCGCTACCGCCGCCCGAACCTGAGCTTTCAGCGCGGCCTGGTCGAGGACTTCAACGAGGACGTCGATGCGGTGGTCTTCCTGCAAACGATCGAGCACATCCACGAGCCGGAAAAGCTCGTCGAGACGATCTCCCGGATCGCCCAGGTCGCCTACATCTCGACCCCCAACCGTCTCACCCTGGCGCCGCCGGGGGCCGAGAAGTCCGACAACCCCTGGCACCTGCGCGAGTACGACGCGGGCCAGTACCGCCACCTGCTGGAGCGGCATTTCGCGAGCGTCGAGTTGCTCGGCCTCTTCCACGCGCGCAAGCTGCGTGTCCACGAGCTCGCGATCAAGGCGGGCTGGGACCGCATCCATCCCACCCTCCGCATCACCAAGCCGTTCTACGACCGCTTCATCCCGGCGATCAGCGCAGGCGACTTCCGCCTGCGATCAGGGCATCTCGACAAGGCTCTGGACTTCCTCGCCGTCTGTCGCGCCTGATGGCCGACCGCACCGCCGGCGACCTGGCGATCGTCCTCCACTCGCACATGCCCTACGTCGAGCGCTTCGGGACCTATCCCTACGGCGAGGAGTGGCTCTTCGACGCCTTCGCCCGCTCGCACCTGCCGGTGCTGGACGTCGCCGAGCGCCTGACGATGACGATCACCCCGGTGCTGGCGGACCAGCTGGAGGCCGAGGGCGTGGGGGAGAGGATGCTGCGCTTCCTGCGCCAACACCGAGTCGACGCCGCCGACCGCGACGTCGCGGACGCGGGCGCCGCGGTTCGGCCGGCCGCCCAGGCGGAGGC
>JBKPRD010000211.1:0-5206 GCA_046734415.1 Actinomycetota bacterium
GGCCCCGATCAATCCCGCCGCGATCATCCCGACGATTCCGAGCGAGACCCCGTAGAGCGCGATCGCCCCGACGTCGCCGTACGTCCTCAGCCGCAGCCCGGTGTCGACGATCACGACGATCGTGACCGCGGCGAAGAACCCGCAGAAGATCAGGCCGAGCAGGAGCAGGGCGTTCCGGAGGTCGGGGTCCAATTTCGCTCAGTAGACGGGTAGGCGCGGTTCGGGTCGGCGTCTTCGCATCACGGTGAGCATCGCCCCCGCCACGGCCAGGCCGAAGACGAACCCGCCCACGTGCGCGAAATAGGCGACCCCCTGGTCGCCTCCCGAGCCGACCGCTACCTGCCCGAGGGCCGGGACGAACTGAAGGATGAACCAGAGCGCCAGCAGGATCAACGCCGGTATCTCCACCAGCGTGACGAAGAAGATGATGAAGATCAGGGTCAGCACCCTCGCCCGCGGGAAGAGCAGGGCGTACGCGCCGAGGACCCCGGCGATCGCTCCGCTCGCCCCGATCGTCGGCGCGGTGGAGGATGGATCGATCAGCGCCTGCGTGTAGACGGCGATCAACCCGGCCAGCACGTAGAAGATCAGGAACCTCCCCCGGCCCATCTTGTCCTCGACGTTGTTGCCGAAGACCCAGAGGAAGAGCATGTTCCCGATGATGTGCAGCCAGCCACCGTGCATGAACATCGAGGTGAAGAGCGTCACCCACCAGGGCTTCTGATCGATCTGGAACGGCCCGAGGTTCGCGCCGGGATTGGCCCGGCTGCGCGCCACGGCCTCGTCGAAGTCCTTGGTGCCAGGGCAGACGACCCCGGCCTCGAACTGGCCCGGCGCGAACTCGCTGACCGCGCCGAGGTCGCAGTCGCCGACGCTCGTGTGGGTGATCCGGTAGGGAATCGCCCCATATTCGAGAGAGCTCTGGTCGATGTGCCCGAAGCCGGCCTCGGTGAGCCTCTGGTTCTCCGGGAAGTTGAGCTGCCAGAGGAAGACGATCACGCAGGCCACGATCAGGCCGACCGTCACGATCGGGAACCGCGACGTCGGGTTGTTGTCCTTCAGCGGCAGCACCGGCGCGGGCGAAGACTAGGCCACGGCGCCGCGGGGACAATGCAGCTTGGCGAAGCCGTCTACCTGCCGCGCTCGGATGCCGGCGGGATCTCATCCCGGACCGCGGGCAGCTTCGCCGACTTCGGCGGCGGCAGCAGCACGTGACCCGACGCCTTCGCCGGGATGGCGCCCCCGCCGCTCACCCAGCGAACCGGCAGCGGCTTGTTCTGCAGCAGCGGTCCCCAGGTCGGCACGTCGAGGTTCCCGGTCTGGGGCAGTCCGTGGTCGCGCTGGAACGCGAAGACGGCCAGTTGGGTCGAGGTCTGGAAGTAGCCGCTGACGGGGACGGAGTAGCCGCCGCCCGCGAGGAGCTGCTGGGCCCAAGCGACGAAGTCTCCCTTGGATCCGAGGCGCAGGAACGGATAGCTCTCGTACGGACCGGTGGAGGCCGGCGAGACCGGCTGCCCCACCGCCTTCCACTGTCGCTTGCCCGCCGACTGCCAGGACCACCAGCTGACGCCGTCGAACCCGTGTGACATCGCCAGCGCCCGGAAGCGCTTGATCTGGCCGGCCTTCGGACTGCTGTAGACCTGCCCGAGCGGCTCGATCGGCCGCTGGTAGATCCGATTCCACACCCAGGTGTGGATGTAGCCGGTGTCGACCGTGGTCCCGATCGTCTTCCAGTAGAGCTGCGGGAGGTTGAACTGCGCTCCGCCCGGCCCGAGGAAGACCGAGAAGGGGAGGGCCGGGTGGTAGTCGACGTACGGGAAGCTGGCGAGCCCGATCGGATAGTCCGGACCGACGAGTGAGCGCAAGCTCGACATGAAGTACGAGGCCTGCGGGTACTTGCCCTCGTACTGCCCCTCGACGTCGAGCACCAGGCAGTCGGCTCCCCTGGCCACCGCTGCCGCGCCCACCTTCGCCTCCTTGCCCGGTTTGTCCCCGTAGATGAACTGCCAGGCGCAGACGTCGAGGCCACGGGCATGCAGCCCACTCACCACCCCGGAGCTGAATTGGCTCCAGTACCCCGTTCCGTCGCCGGACTTGATCAGGACCGTGTCGATGCCGTGCGCGTGGGCCTTCTTGGCGATCGCCCCGAGCTTGCCGTGCGAGGAGCGGCTCAGGTACCAGATCCACATGCCGTTGCCGGCGAGCGGGCTCTTCTTCGCGCTCGTATCGCTTGACTGGGACGACGCGCCTCCGGTGAGCGGGCCGGCCACGAGGACGGCCAGGGCGGCGCCGAGGATCAGCGCAAGCGTCTTTATGCGTAGGCGGGCACGCATGAATTCGAGGCTACGGACCCCGAAACACTCCTCCGCAACGAAAGCTGCGGGGGAGTCAGGCTGTCGCCGCAGCGGGGAGCTGCTCGTCCGCGTGGTACGAGCTGCGGACCAGCGGGCCCGAGGCGACTGACTCGAAGCCCAGTGCGTACGCGGCCTTCTCGAGGGCGGCGAACTCGTCGGGGTGCCAGTAGCGGTCCACCGGCAGGTGCTTCTCGGTCGGCCGCAGGTACTGCCCGACGGTCAGCACCTGCACACCGTGGTCGCGCAGGATCGAGAAGGCCTCAACCATCTCTTCGAACTCCTCGCCCAACCCGACCATCAACCCGGACTTGGTCACCACCTCGTCACCGCCCATCTCCTTGGCCATCCGCAAGACACGGGCCGAGCGCAGGAAGTCGGAACCCCGGCGGGCCATCGGGTAGAGCCGCGGGACGGTCTCGACGTTGTGGTTGAAGACGTCGGGCCGCTCGGCGATCACCTTGGCCAGGGGCATCTCCTGGCCGCGGAAATCGGGGGTCAGGACCTCGACCTTGCACCCGGGAGCCATCCGCCGGATCGAGCGGATCACCCCGACGAAAGCGCCGGCGCCGTAGTCGGGCAGATCGTCGCGGTCGACGGAGGTGATCACGGCGTGGCGCAGGCCCATCCGCTTCACCTGGTTGGCGACCCGCAGCGGCTCGAGTGGGTCATGCCAGGTCGGCTTGCCCGTCTGCACGTTGCAGAACCCGCAGCGCCGGGTGCAGACGTCGCCGAGGATCATGAAGGTGGCCGTGCCACGCTCCCAGCACTCGCCGACGTTCGGGCAGTTCGCCTCCTCGCAGACGGTGTGGAGGTTGTCCTCCTCGATCGACTTCTTCAGCCGGCGGTAGGTGGGCCCACCCGGGGCCGGGACCTTGAGCCAGGGCGGCTTGCGCGAGCGGAACGGGACCTTGCCCTCGTCGTTCGCCGACCCTCCGCCCGGATTCGCCCGGGAACGGGTGACGTGGATCCGATCTGCGATGGAATCGGGCATCGCTTCTACCGTACCGGGGCCGGGTCGCCGAGCAGCTCGCCCAACGCCTCCGGTGTGGTCGCGACGGGCTCACGCCCGTAGATCTCGCCGAAGCCCTCGGTGAGGACGTCCATACACGCGTCCATGTCCACCTGCGTGCCGAACTCGCGGCAGAGCGAGGTCATCCGCACACCCTCGATGCCGCACGGCACCACCCATTCGAACGGCTGCAGGTCGTTGTTGACGTTGATCGCGAACCCGTGGGTGGTGACGCCGCGGCTGACGTGCACCCCGATCGAGCCGATCTTGCGTCCCGCCGGCGGCCCCCCGCCGACCCAGACGCCGGTGAGGCCGTCGATCACCTCCGCGTCGACGCCGTACGCGCCGAGCGAGCCGGTCATCAGCCGCTCCAGGCGGCGCACGTAGTCGTGAACGTTGTCTCCGTACGGCTTCAGCGAGATGATCGGATAGCCGACGAGCTGGCCGGGCCCGTGGTAGGTGACGGCGCCGCCGCGATCGGTCTCGCAGACCTCGATCCCCTGCATCCGGTACCAGTCCTCGCCCATCGCGAGCTCACTGGGGTCGGTGCGGCGTCCCTTCGTGTAGACGGGGTTGTGCTCGAGCAGCAGGAGGACGTCAGGCACCTCATCGGCCTGGCGCGCCCCCTCGATTCGCCTCTGCAGCTGTACGGCCTCCTCGTAGGGAACAAGCCCGCAGCGCACGGTCAGCACCTCGTCCACACCCGGATTGTCCCACGCGTCATGCACCGGCCGCGGGGGCTCCCTTCTGATCGGGCGGCCAGAACGGCCATTCTTCGAAGTGCGAGCACCGGCCGGCCTCGTCGAGCCGGATCACCCACAGGTCTCGGTACTCCTTGCCCTTCGGCGGTCCGTAGCGGACCTCGATCCGGGCGACGCCCGTATCGCCGTCGACGGCGACCACCTCGTGCGTCATCTCGAACTCCTCATCGGGCCCGACGCGCTCCGCCTCCCACATCTCGCGGATGGCCGCCAGCCCGCGGTGCGGGGTCTCGTAGGGAGCCGTGGAGTAGCTGGCGTCCTCAGTGAAGAGCTCCGCCAGGGCGTCGGTGCCCGGTGCCCGCCAGGCTCGCTCATAGTCGGCGATCCACTCGGTGAGCTGCGCGTTGTCCAAGGCGGCGCCAGCCTAAACCGAGACGACCGAAGCTGCGTCGAGTGCCTGCTCGGCCACCGCCTTGGCGGCCTCCAGCGAGGTCACCGACCGCTCGGACGCGACCTCGAAGACCCGGAGGAGGGCGTCGCCGATGCCGTCGACCAGCTCGTCCAGGCGCTCGCGGTCCAGGTCCCGGAGCTCCCCGTAGACGTTGATCAGGCCGCCTGCGTTGGCGATGAAGTCAGGCGCGTAGAGGATGTCGCGCTCGGTGAGCGCGGCCGCGAGGGACTCGTCCGCCAGCACGTTGTTGGCGGAGCCGCAGACGATCTCGCAGCGGAGCCGGTCGATGGAATCGGCGTCGATCGCGCCTCCCAGGGCACAGGGGGCGAACACGTCGCATTCGGTCCCCGCAGCGCCCACGGGGTCCACCCAGAGCGCATCGAGCCTCGCCGCGTCGTCGCGCTTGCTCTCGTCGATGTCGGAGACCCGGAGCTCGCAGCCGGCCGCCACCAGACGCTCCGCCAATGCGAGGCCGACGTGCCCGAGGCCGGTGATCGTCACGGTCCTTCCGGCGAGATCCTCGGAGCCGTAGCGGCGCTCGCAGCAGGAGCGGATCGCGGCCTCCACTCCGCGCGCCGTGACCGGGCTCGGGTCGCCGGAGCCTCCGGCGTCGGTGGGCCGGCCCACGACATGGGCGGTGCGGTCCCCGACGATCGCCATGTCCCCGGTGCCGGTGCCGACGTCCTCTGCG
>JBKPRD010000212.1:0-28927 GCA_046734415.1 Actinomycetota bacterium
GCTACGAGGAGACCCTGGAGCGGGAGCGCACGACGACCCGTGCCTGAGCCTGTCGGATCGTCGCATAGTTGATGTCGGCGTCGCCCATCGCCAGCGACTTGCCGATCAGCTCGGCCTTGCGCGCCGCGTCCAGGTAGCCCGCGACCGTCACCGTCGGGCGGCGCGTGCGGATGACGAGGTAAGGGCCGTACGCGCGGCCTTCGAACTCGCTGTGCGGGAAAGGCAGCCGGAGCTCGATCCGCGTGCGCTTGACGTAGTTGTTGTTGTCGCCGGCGTCGAAGACGAACACGCCGCGCCCGAGCGGCTTGCGTGTCTCGTCGAGCGTCTCCAGCGCGAGCTTCGGGTCGGCGCGCGGGACGACGGTGCGCGAGACGCCGGAGCGGTTGTGCTCCCAGGCGGCGAGGTAGAGCGGCTCGTAGGCGAAGAGGACGTCGTCAGGGCGTGAGGTCGCCGCGAGCCAGCCGGCGGCAGCGCGGCGGGCGTCGACGCGCACCGGGTTCTCCCCGTCGAACAGCGCCGGGGTCTTGTGCCACGCCCAGGCGACCTCGAACGGGAGCAGCGCGGCGACGACGACGGCGGCAAGCCAGCCGCCGTAGGGCGCCGCGCCGGTGAGCGCGATGATCCCTGAAGCGGCCGCGAGCGACAGGAAGGGGACGACGAAGATCAGGTGGCGTGACTCGGGCGCGGAGTTCCCGCCGAAGCGGCCGACGAGGAAGAAGAGGGTCGGCGTGAGGAGGACGCAGGCGGCGAGGAGCGCAGCCTGGCGGCGCTCCCGCGCCAGCCAGACGAGGCCGACCGCGGCGAGGACGAGCACGACGACGAGCGCACCGCCGTAGCCTGTGGTCGAGTCGCCGGCGACGTGCCACAGGTAGGCGAAGACCTCGCGCGGGGTGCGTAGCTTGCCGCCTGCTCCGCCGACGCCGACGTCGAATCGGTTCGCGAGCACGAGGCTGCTGCGCCAGAGCGGGATCGCGAGCACGAGGACCGCGGCGAAGGCCGGGATCGCCTGGCGCAGCCGACGGCGGGTGAGGAGCACGTACAGGCCCTGCGAGCCGAGCACGAGCGCCCCGTAAGGGTGGGAGGCGATCGCGAGCAGCATGACGATCGCCCACGGCACCCAGGCGCGGCCGCCCCTGTCGAGCGCCCGGAGAAGCGCGAGGTACGAGAGCGTCGAGAGGAAGAGAAAGAGGCTGTACATGCGGGCGTAGATCCCGTGGAACAGGAGCAGCCAACTCCCGGCCGCGAGCGCGGTCGCGGCGAGGGCGGGCCCGCGCCCGGCGAGCCGTTTCCCGAGGAGCGCGATCACGGGCAGGCTCCCGGCTGCGAACAGCGCCGAGAAGAAGCGCATGGTCTCGAGACCGCCGCCCGCGTGCGCCACGGTCCAGGCGAGCAGGAAGTGGAGCGGCGCCCCGCCGCGCTTGCCGAGCACGATGTCGAACAGGTCGCCGAGCGGCTGACGGCCGACGAAGAGCGGCAGGGTCTCGTCCTCGTGCGGCGGCCACGCCGAGAGCTGGACGAGGAGGAAGGCTGCGGTGCCGACCGTCAGCGCGGCGACGCCGGCCGCGAAGAGCCGCCGGTCGAGGTCGCGGAACGCGGGTCTGGTCAGCCCCCCCGGACGAGATTCGACTGCGGTCTCGGTCACGGTGGCGTCAGGTTACGCGGAGCGGGTGGGCGCGGATGCCGGTGGTACCTTTGACAGGCCGTGCCGATCTACGAATACCGTTGTCCGAACGGTCACACGTTCGAGGTGCTCCACCGCATCACCGACCCCGATCCCGAGGCCTGCGAGATCTGCGGCGCAAGCCCGATCGTGAAGGTCCTGCACCCGGTGCCGATCCACTTCAAGGGTTCCGGGTTCTACTCGACGGACTACGGCCGCGGCTCGCGCAAGCGCGAGGCGGAGAGTGACGGCGGCGGCGTGGCCAAGAAAGAGGAGAAGAAGGAGAGCAAGCCGGAGCAGAAGGCGGCGGCAGACAGCGGGTCGTAGTGCGATCGGCCGGCTTTGCGCGGCCGGCGTAGCGCGCGTTTGGCACGGAATCGGCACGAATCCGGCGCACCTGGGTCACGAGGGACGCGCTAGGCTCGCCGTAGAGGGTAAGGGGTCACGCCCCCACCCTGGGTGGGGGGCATGGGCTGCGGCGCGCGGCGACGCGTCGCGAGGGACGGATCCGCTAGCGAACCCCGAGCGTCCGATTTCCGGTGACGCACCCTGGCCCGAAGGCGCCGGATCCCGGCGGCGGCGGCTGAGGAGCGGAGTCCCCGGTGACCATCGCGATCACGGCGCGGTTCTCCTCGGTCGGGACGATGTCCCCGGCGCTCGGCTCGCCGCCGAGCCGGCAATGCAGCGTCGACCCGGAGCTCGAGCGGAACTTCGTCCACCCGAGCGAGAGGAACCCCTCGGTCGAGATGTCGGTCGCGACCGGTGCGAGCAGGTCGTCGCCGATGAACGGCAGCTTGATCACGGTCCCGAAGCCGGTCAGCTTGGCGGCGACGGCGTTCAGCACTTGCTGGTTGTGCTCGGCGCGCGAGAAGTCGGTGTCGGCCGGGTTCAGCTCGTTCTTCCGAACCCGCGCATAGATCAGCGCGCGGTGCCCGTCCATGTGCTGCTTGCCCTTGGCGAAGCGCCAGCCGTCCCAGCGCGCGCAGCGCTCCTCCGTCGGATACGGACAGTCGAACTTGGAGACGATCCGTTCCGGCACGTCGATCGTGATCCCGCCGAGCTTGTTGATCAGGTCCTCGAACTGGCTGAAATCGACGACGACCACGTGGTTGACCGGCAGGCCGGTCAGCACTCGCACCGTCTTGACCGCGAGCGCCGCGCCGCCGACCTGCATCGCCGCGTTGATCTTCGCGGTGCCGTGGGCGGGGATCTCGACCCGCAGGTCGCGCGGAATCGACAGGTACGCGAGCCGGTGACGGCCCTTGTCGACGCGGAGCAGCGTTATCGAGTCCGTCCGGTTTGCGGTCTCGCGGCCGGCGAGGCGCGCGTGGTCGGTACCGAGCAAGAGAATGTCCGTGGCTCTGCCGTGCTGGTCGTCGAGCACCTGGTTCACGCCGCGCGGGAGCCGCTTGTTCGCAGCAGAAACGCCGTGACGGAACTGGAAGTAGCTCGCAAGCCCCCACACGACCGCGAACACGAGCAGCAGGCCGAGCGCGACCGGGATCCAGCGGAGCCACCTGCGTGTTGGTCTGACGTTGAAGCCGCGGCGCTCGCCACCGCGCGGCTCACTCGCCGGCTTCGGCAGCTGCGGACCCTTCCCTCTGATGCGGCCGCCGCGGTAGACCCGATAGGGCTTCTCTCCCGACGGCATCCGGCGCGTTATGGTAGCCGCGCCGGGTGAAGGGTCACGGCCGCGGCACGAGCTCCGGTCGACCGTCTACCGACGCCGAACGCCGAAGCCGAGCCGAAAACGCGCTGGAGGGACGCCAGGTGACCCTTCCGCTCGGATCCGCTCCGGCAGGAGGGGGCGGCGGTGGTCGCATCCTTCGGAGTGGAGAGTCCCGTCGCGGCGGAGCCGACACGATAAACGGGCTGGTCTCCGGCGACGTGACCGTCGTCGACGAGTACGGCTCGCGAATCGAAGGGGCGGTTCCGTCCGGTCCCGCCCCTTCCGCGTAGACGGGAGTCGCGTCCGGCGACCCTCTCCCCGCAAGCGCCGGTTCGATCACTCCCGTCTCACCTCTCACTCTCGTAGCGATCGGCGCCGTGTCAATCCTCACGAGGCGCGCGGGCAGGAGTGACCGTCGCGGCCGCGAACGCGACCCGGGGCGGGTCTGCGGCGTCGCGGAGTTGCCTCTCCCACCCGCGAGGCCTCGCGAGCCCGCCCCGATACAACCGCTGACCCAAGGCGGTAGCGGCGGGTTATGGTAGCCGCCGCCCGTGGAACCCCAGGTGATCGGCGTCGATGTCGGCGGGACGAAGATCCTCGCCGGTCTCGTCACCCGCGAGGGGACGGTGGTCGCGCACCGGGAGTACCCGACGCCGCTCGAGACCGAGGAGGCGCTGCTCGACGGCCTCGAAGCCGCGGTGCGCGAGTTCCTCGACGAGAGCGTCGTCTCGGTCGGCTTCGGGATCCCCTCGCAGATCGACCAGCGTCACGGCATCGCCCTCGGCTCCGTGAACATCCCGCTGCGCGGCGTGCCCTTCCGGCAGCAGATGGTGGAGCGGCTCCGGCTGCCGGTCGGGATGGACAACGACGCGAACGCGGCCGCGATCGCCGAGTGGGCGGCGGGGGCCGGCCGCGGCACGACCGACATGGTGATGCTCACGCTCGGCACCGGCGTCGGCGGCGGGCTGATCCTCGGCGGCAAGCCCTACCGCGGCTGGTTCGGCGCGGGCGCCGAGATCGGTCACATGGTGATCGTCCACGGCGGCGCGCCGTGTCGGTGCGGCGGGCACGGCCACTTGGAGTCGTACGCGTCCGGAAAGGCGGCCGACGAGCTGGCGGCGGAGGCGTTCGGTCCGGCGGCCGACGCGCACCGCCTCGTTCGCCTCGCCCGCGAGGGCGACGAGCTCGCGATCGAGATCCTGAAGGGCGTGGGCGAGCACCTCGGCTCCGGCATCGCGAGCCTCGTCAACATCTTCAACCCCGAGCTGATTGTCATCGGCGGCGGCTTCGCCGCGGCTGGCGAGTTCCTCTTCGAGCCGGCGAAGGCGTTCGCCGACCGTGAGGTGCTCGTCTCCGTTAGGGACTCGTACCGGATCGTGCGGGCCCAGCTGGGGACGTCCGCCGGGATGATCGGCGCGGGGATGGTCGCCTTCGAGGCGCTCGAGCCGGCGGCCTGATGCCGCTCGCGATCTGCGCGACCCCGATCGGCAACCTCGAGGACGTGACCCTGCGCGTGCTGCGCGAGCTCGCCGAGGCGCAGCTCGTGCTGTCCGAGGACACGCGGCGGACACGAGTGCTGCTCCAGCGCCACGGCATCTCCGCCCGGTTGCTCAGCTACCACGAGCACAACGAGGCCGAGCGGACGGCCGAGGTACTGCCTCGTCTTCGGGTCGGCGAACGCGTGGCGCTCGTCAGCGACGCCGGACTGCCCGCGATCAGCGACCCCGGCGCCCGGCTCGTCGCCGCGGCACTCGAGGCTGGTGTGCCCGTGACGGTACTGCCGGGAGCATCCGCCGTCGAGACTGCGCTCGTCGCGAGCGGCTTCGTGGCCGAGCGGTACCAGTTCCTCGGGTACCTGCCGCGCGGCGCGGCGGCGCTGGCAGCGCTCTGGGACGAGCTCGACCAATGGCCGTGGCCCGCGGTCGCCTTCGAGTCGCCTCGCCGGCTGGCTTCCTCTCTGGCCAGCCTCGCCGCGGCGTCGCCGGAGCGGCCGGTCGCCGTCTGCCGCGAGCTGACGAAGCGGTTCGAGGAGGTCGTGCGCGGGCCGGCCGTCGAAGTCGCCGCGCGCTTCCGCGAGCCGCCTCGCGGCGAGATCACGCTCGTGCTGGGAGAGGGCGAGGGCGTCGCTGCTGACGAAGAGCAGGGAATCGCGGCAGTCGCCGAGCTCGTCGAGGCGGGCGTTCCGCGCCGACAGGCGGCCGATCTCGTCGCCCGTCTCACAGGAGGATCGCGCAACACCCTCTACCGAGGCTCTCTGTAACAAAACTGTAACCAGATTTGACAACGGCCGGAGCGGCTTCCTACGATGGATCGCATGTTGCCGCGACTGAGAACAGCCGGACTCGTGCTTCTGCTCTTCCTCGCCCTCGCGCCCGCCGCGCGAGCCTGGACCTGGCCCGCCTCGGGTGAGGTGCTGCGACCATTCAGCCTCGGAGACGACCCCTACGTCGGCGGGCAGCACCGCGGTATCGACGTGGCCGGGGAGGAGGGTGAGGCGTTGCTCGCTCCGCGCGCAGGCACGGTCGTGTTTGCCGGCTCGATGCCGAAGAGCGGCCTCACCGTCACCATCCGCACCGACGACGGCTACTCGGTCACGCTCGTCCACCTGGGCTCGCTCGCGGTGAAGAGAAACACGGCCGTGCACGAGAGTGATCCCGTCGGGACGCTCGGCGCATCGGGTGAGGCAGAGTGGCCGGTTCCGTATGTCCACCTCGGCGTTCGCGCGACGAGCGACCCGAACGGGTACCTAGACCCGCTGCGCTTCCTCCCGCCGAGGGAGGCGCCGCCGGCGCGTGCGCCCGCAACGGCGCCGACATCGTTCCCCGAGCCGGGACCGGTGCCACCGTCGCCGCCGCCCGCGACCGCGAAGCCGGACTCGACATCGGCGCCGGTCGCGCAGCCGGAGTCCGAGCCGCCCGCGTCGGCCGATCCCGCACCGGCGGCATCCGAGAGCCGCCCGGCGACAACAGACACCTCGCCGCCCGCGCCTGCAGACCACCTCTCGATGCCTACGTCGCCGGTCGCAGCGAATTCCTCGCCGGACGATGACGCGCCTGCGCTGACCATCGCTGTGAGGCGGCCGGAGATCAGGATCATGCCCCGGCCGCTCCCCCGGCCGAGCGAGCATGTTGTCCGTCGGACCGGCCGGCCGCGCCAACCCGCCTCCACATCGCAGACGGACTCCTCGCCGAGAGCAGTTTCCCCGTTCCGCGCGACGCATTCGACCGCTCTCCCCCGGCCGACTCCCGGCGCACGAGGCCGCATCGGAGCGACCAAGCCGCCCGATGCGACCTTCCGTCCCCTCAGTCGGCCAAAGGTCACGGTGCCGCGGCGGTCGACGCCGCCGGTCGCGCCACGGCCCGCACCTCGTCCGCTCGTGCCGTTTCCTGTCCTCGTCGGCATCGCCTCGGCCCTCGGCCTCGGCGCGATGCTCCGTCGGCGACCCCCCACAGCGGCGCCCGAGGTCACGCGACAACCGGCCCCTATCATCCGTCCTGATGCGCTTCTACGTGACGACGCCGATCTACTACGTGAACTCGACCCCGCACATCGGGCATGCATACACGACGATCGCGGCCGACATACTCGTCCGGCATCACCGCCAGCGTGGCGACGAGACCTTCTTCCTCACGGGGGTGGACGAGCATGCGGACAAGGTCGCACGGGTGGCGGCGGAACAAGGTCTCACGCCTCGCGAGTACACCGACGCAATCGTCGGCGCCTGGCAGGAGCTGCCACGCAGGCTGAACGCCACCAACGACTTCTTCATCCGGACGAGCGATGACGGGCACACACGCTTCGTCCAGAACTTCCTGCAGCGCATCTACGACAACGGCCGCGACGACATCTACCAGGACGTCTACGCAGGCTGGTACTGCGTCGGCTGTGAGGCGTTCAAGACTGAGGACGAGCTCGTCGACGGCAGGTGTCCCGACCACGGAACCGAGCCCGAATGGCTCGAGGAGCGCAACTGGTTCTTCCGCCTCTCCGCCTACCAGGACGCCCTGCTCGCGCTCTACGACCAGCGCCCCGACTTCGTCCTGCCGCACTTCCGTGCGAACGAAGCGCGCAGCTTCATCGAAGGGGGTCTGCGCGACTTCTCGATCAGCCGCGCGACCCAGACCTGGGGGGTGCCGATCCCCTGGGACCCGGATCAGGTCGCCTACGTCTGGGCAGACGCGCTGGTCAACTACCTCAGCGCGCTGAGCTACGCGCCCGGCGAGGACCTGCAGCGCTTCTGGCCCGCGACGCACCTGCTGGCGAAGGACATCCTCCGCTTCCACTGCGTCTACTGGCCCGCACTCCTCCTCGCCGCCGGTTACGAGCCGCCGCGCCAGCTGTTCGTCCACGGCTACCTGAACATCGACCAGCAGAAGATCTCCAAGTCGCTCGGCAACGTGATCGACCCGCTCGACCTGATCGACGTGTATGGAGCCGATGCCGTTCGCTTCTGGTGTGCCCGGCAGGTTTCGTTCGGCCAGGACGGGAACGTGACCTTCGAGTCGTTCCAGGAGCGCTACGACCGGGAGCTCGCGAACGACCTCGGCAACCTGCTCTCGCGGACGACGGCGATGATCGCCCGCTACCGGGAGGGCGTGCTCGCGCAGACGCCCGGGTCCGGTGCGGTCGACCCGGACGTCCTGCGGGCGGCGCTGGTCGAGCGCTTCGATCGCTTCGACATCACCGGCGCGCTCGAGGACATCTGGCAGGCGGTCCGCCGCCTGAACCAGTACGTCGAGGCGAACGCCCCCTGGGAGCTCGCGAAGGACGACAGCAAGGCCGAGGCGCTGGACGCCGTCCTCTACGACCTCGCCGACGGCCTCGCCGCGGTCGCGGTCGCGGTTTCGCCGTACCTGCCGGAGACGGCGCCGCGGATCCTCGAGGCCCTGGGCCAGGCGGGCGACCTCTCGCTCGACCGCGTTCGCCTGCAGACGGCGGAGGCAGCCGAGGGCATCGAGCCCGCCGCCCCGCTCTTCCCGCGGGTCGAAGAGCCGACCCCCGCGTGATCGACACGCACGCGCACCTCGAGGCGTGCATCGGTCCGCCGCACGAGGTCGTGGAACGAGCGCATGCAGCCGGCGTGACCCGGATCCTGGCCGTGGGCTCGACGATCGAGACCTGCCGGACGGCGCTCGTGGCCGCCGAGAAGAACGTCGGGGTCCATGCGATCCTCGGCATCCATCCGCACGAAGCCGCGAGCGAGGGCGACCGTCTCGACGAGCTCGCAGAGCTCCTCAGGCACCCCAGAGCCGTTGCCGTGGGCGAGACGGGGCTCGACTTCTATCGCGACCGCTCGCCGCAGAACCGCCAGCGCATGGTCTTCGAGGCCGAGCTGGCGCTCGCGGACGACCTCGGCAAGCCGGCGGTCATTCACACGCGGGCAGCCGACGCCGACACGGTGGACACGCTCGCGAGCTTCGCCGGCACCGTCGTTCTGCACTGCTTCTCCTCCGCCGCTTTGCTTCCCGTCGCACTCGAGCGTGGCTATTACGTCTCTTTCGCCGGAAATGTGACCTACCCGAACGCATCCGAGTTGCGGGTCGCGGCCACGCAGGTTCCGGCCGACAGGCTGCTCGCCGAGACCGACAGCCCGTATCTCGCGCCGCAGCCGGTCCGCGGCCGGCCGAACGAGCCCGCGAACGTCGTCCACACGCTTGCCGCTCTCGCGGCGGCACGGGGCGAGGACCCTACCGAGCTCGAGGCACGCATCGACGCGAACGCGACCGCCGCGTTCGCCCTCTCGTGATGACCGTCCGCCCGAAGAAGGAACTCGGCCAGCACTTCCTCGTCGACGAGAACATCCTCGGCGTCATCGGCCGGCTCGCCGAGCTCGACCCCGACGACGTGGTGCTCGAGATCGGGCCCGGCCTCGGCGTCCTCACGCGGTACCTCGCCGACCGCGTGGCGATCGTCCACGCGGTCGAGATCGACCGCTCGCTGGAGGAGCGGCTCGTCGGCATTCCGAACGTCCGACTCGAGCTGGGTGACGCGCTCGCGCTCGACCTCGCGGATCTCGAGCCTTCGCCGCGGAAGCTCGTCTCCAACCTGCCCTACAACGTGGCGACGCCGATCGTGGTCGAGAGCCTCGACGGACTGCCGACGCTCGAGCGCTGGTGCGTGATGGTGCAGCGCGAGGTCGCCGACCGCTTCTTCGCGCGCCCGGGGACGAAGGCCTACGGCGCGGTTTCCGTGCTAGTCCAGCTCGCAGCCGAGCGGACGGGCTTCCACCCGGTCTCCCGAACCGTCTTCCGTCCGCAGCCGAACGTCGACTCCGCGCTCGTGGCGTTTCGTCGCACGCCGCTTCCCGACCGGTTCGCACGGGTGAAGCGCATCGTCGAGGGGTCGTTCGCCCACCGGCGGAAGACGCTCCCGAACTCGCTCTCCCTGGCCGGTGTCGCTTCGCGGGAAGAGGCCGCCGAGGCCCTCGCTGCGCTCGGCCACGCCGCGGCGGTTCGCGCCGACGCTCTCGCTCCGGAGGAGTTCGTCGAGCTCGAGCGATTGCTCCAGTGACCGAGCTCGCGGCGGCCGCGAAGATCAACCTGGCGCTTGCCGTCGGGCCGGCCCGGACCGACGGCAAGCATGAGGTGACGACGGTGCTCCAGCGGATCGGTCTCTGGGACCGAATCGCGCTCGAGCCGGCCGCGGAGCTGCGCGTCGAGGGCTTCGAGGGCGACACGCTCGTCCGCCGCGCGCTCGAGTCGATCGCCGCGACGGCGGGGGTCGAGCCGAGGTGGGCGGCGCGGATCGAGAAGCGGATCCCGGTCGCGGCCGGCCTGGGCGGAGGGAGCTCCGACGCCGCCGCCGCCCTGCGACTCGCCAACGGGCTGCTGGCCCACCCGCTCCCGGACAGCGAGCTCCAGCGGATCGCCGCCTCGCTCGGCGCGGACGTCCCGTTCTTCCTCTCGCAGGGCCCCCAGCTCGGCGAGGGCGACGGCAGCGAGCTGATGCCGCTCGACTTGTCCCAGCGCTACACCGTTGTCCTCGTCGTACCCGCCGACGCCGCGAAGGCGTCGACCGCAGCCGTCTATGCAGCGTTCGACCGGCGCCGTGGCGCCGCAGGATACGAGGAACGGCGGGCCGACCTCCTTGCCGCGCTCGTAGCCGGCGATCTCGCAGCCCTGCCTGCGAACGATCTCGCCATCCCCTCTCCGGTCGCAGACGAGCTACGCGCGCTCGGTGCCTTCCGTGCCGACGTCAGCGGCGCCGGGCCGGCCGTCTTCGGGCTGTTCGAGGACGCCGCGGAGGCCCGCGCCGCCGGCGCCGCCGTCGAGGCTCAGGGCCGCGTGTGGGTCGGCAGCCCTGCGTGGTAGGTTGCGCGCGTGACGGACACCGCGGCAGACCACGAGCGGAGCGGCACAGCCCTCTGGCTCGCGCGGCGGCGGCTCAAGATCGCGATCGGGCTCGCCGTCCTCGAGGGCATCGTCGTCGCACTGTCGGAGGACTTCTCGCGCTGGACGGTGATCATCGTCTCCGCGCCGATCATCGCGTTCTACGTCTTTGCGGGTCGGACGCTGGACTCTGACACCGGCCGGCAGATCTCCTGGATCCTGGCCGCCGCGCAGGCGTTCGCGATCCTGCTCACGGTCGTCGCCCTCCTGATCGGCAGCTTCGCATTGATCGCGGCGGGACTGCTCGCGGCGATCGCCGTGATCCTGCTCCTGGGCGAGCGTGAACGCCCGAGGCGGACCTCAGACAAGACCTGAGGCACAATTCGACCGGTGGGGCGTAGCCAAGCGGTAAGGCAGCGGGTTTTGGTCCCGCGATCCCAGGTTCGAATCCTGGCGCCCCAGCCATCGACGCAGTGACCTCGGACAAGCTCGCAGCCGTCGTGATGGCCGGTGGCCTCGGAACGCGTATGCACTCGAGCCTGCCGAAGCACCTGCACCCGCTGCTCGGCCGGCGCGTCATCGACTGGGTGATCGACGCGGCCGGGTCCGCAGGAGCAGATCCCGTGGTGATCGTCGCCTCGCCCGATTCGGCGGGCGACTTCGAGGAGAGGGAAGTCGCCGTGCAGGAGCAGCCACTCGGCACCGGGGACGCCGTCGCCGCCGCGCGCGGCGCCCTGCACGGCTTCGACGGGAACATCCTCGTCCTCGACGCCGCCGCGCCGCTCCTGACCGGCGAGCACCTGCGCGACCTCGCAGCGGAGCACGAGCGTCAGGACGCCGCCGTCACGATTCTCTCGTTCGAGCCGGCCCACTCGCTCCCGTACGGCCGTGTCGTGCGTGGCCCGGACGGAAGCGTCGAGGCGATCGTCGAGGACAAGGACGCCTCGCCCGAGCAGCTCGAGATCCGCGAGTTGAACTCGTCCACGTACGTCTTCTCGGCGGCTTCACTCTGGGAAGCGCTGGCCAAGCTCGACCCGCGCAACGCGCAGGGCGAGCTCTACCTGACCGACACGATCGGACACCTCGTCGCCTCCGGCCAGCGCGCTGCGGCTTGGCGCTGCCCCGACGAGCTCGCGCCGCTCGGGATCAATACGCGGGCGGAGCTGGCGGTGGCGGCGAACGAGCTTCGCCGCCGGATCAACGAGGAGCACATGCTCGCCGGCGTGACGATCGTCGACCCGGCGGCGACGTGGATCGACCACGGCGTGGCGCTCGAGGCCGACGCGGTCGTGCACCCGTTCACGGTGCTCCGCGGCGCGACTACGGTGGCAGCGCGAGCCGAGGTGGGCCCGCATGCGGTCGCGGTCGACGCCTCGATCGGGGAGGGTGCGCTGGTCGGGCCGTTCTGTTACCTTCGCCCCGGCACCGTTCTCGAAGCGGGAGCGAAAGCGGGCACATTCGTGGAGATCAAACAGTCGCGCATCGGCGCCCGTTCAAAGGTGCCTCATCTCTCCTACATCGGCGACGCGGAGGTCGGCGAGGACACGAATATCGCTGCCGGCAACGTGACCGCGAACTACTCGCACGAGCCGGGCCGGCCGAAGGGCAAGACGACGATCGGGAAGAACGTCAGGACCGGTGTCGACAATACGTTCGTTGCTCCGGTCACGGTTGGGGACGATGCTTGGCTTTGGGCGGGAACGGTCGTCACTGACGACGTCCCGCCGGGATCCCTCGCGGGGTTCCCTCCGAGGCAGGTCACCAAGGAAGGGTGGGTCTACGAACGTGGAGAGCCCGACGTCGACGACGACTGAGCTCGCTCGGCTGCCGGGTCTCGAGGCGGTGACCGAGCACGTGCGACCGGAGCCGGGGCACTGGCTCGAGCGCGGTCCGCAGAAGCGCCTGATGGTGTTCTCGGGGCGCTCGCATCCGGAGCTCGCGACGCGGATCGCCGACCACCTCGGCGTCGAGCTCGGGAACATCGAGCTCACCTCGTTTGCCAACGGCGAGAGCTACTGCCGTTACCTCGAGTCGATCCGCGGCGCCGACCTCTTCCTCGTCCAGACCGGCTGCGACCCCGTCGACCGCAATCTGATGGAGCTGCTGCTGATGATCCAGGCCGCCAAGCTCGCCTCGGCGAAGCGGATCACGGCGGTCATTCCCTGGTTCCCGTACTCGCGGCAGGACCGCAAAGCGCAGCCGCGGGAGCCGATCTCCGGCCGCCTGGTGGCGGACATGCTACAGCTCGCCGGCGCCGACCGCGTGCTGACCATGGACCTGCACGCGGGCCAGATCCAGGGGTTCTTCACGATCCCGGTCGACCACATGACGGCGCTGCGGATGTTCGTGCGCCACTTCCGGGACCTCGGCCTGTACGGCGACGGGGTGGTCTCGGTCGCTCCCGACGCCGGCCGCGCAAAGGTCGCCATCCGCTTCGCGGAGATGATCGAGGCCGACTTCGCGATCATGAACAAGACCCGGCCGCGACACGACGTCGCCGCCGTGACCGAGATCACGGGCCGCGTCCGCGACAAAGTCGCGATCGTCGGCGACGACATGATCACGACGGGAGGGACGCTCCTTGCCGGCGCCGAGGCGCTGAAGGAGCACGGCGCCACCGACGTCTGGGTCTTCGCGACCCACGGGATCTTCGCCGGCGACTCGCTCCGGCGGTTCGCCGAGGCCGGCCTGGCGGGGATCGTCGTCACCGACACGGTCCCGATCGACCCGCTCAGGCGCCCGGACAACCTGACGGTGCTCTCGGTTGGCGAGCTGCTCGCAGACACGATCATGAACGTATTCGCCGACGACTCGGTCTCCGCGATCTTCGGCGGCGAGAACCAGCTCTTCTAGCGCTGAGCGAATGACCACGACGCAGGGGCTGGCGTCCCGGGTCGAGCGCCTACTCGGCAAGCTGATCTGCGAGAGGGTATAAGGCCGCCACGTCGGAAAACGAACGAGTACTGGAGCTTGCTCAGCTTCTTGTTGCCACGGGGAAGGAGAGCCGGCTCTTTTAGCTACTCTTCTCCGCCGGTATGGCTGGCGAACGGATCCGTCTGGAAGTGCAGGAGCGCGAACGCCGCGGGACGCGGGAGTCCCGCCGGCTGCGCCGCGACGGGATGATCCCCGGCGTCCTGTACGGACGCGGGCACAAGCCCCATCCGATCAGCGTGCCGGAGCGCGAGCTTCGGCGAGTGCTGACCGGGAGCGCCGGCCTCCACGCGATCCTCGACATCGTGCTCGCAGGCCAGAAGACGACGCACGCGTCGATCCTCAAGGACTACCAGGTCGATCCGCTGCGCGGGAAGATCGAGCACTTCGACCTGCAGGAGGTTCGCCTCGACCAGACGATCCAGACCTCGGTCGTGATCGAGTTGGTCGGCGAGTCGGTCGGCGCGAAAGTAGGCGGTGTCCTCTCGCAGGTCTCGCGCGAGATTCGCGTCGAGGCGCTGCCGCTCGAGGTTCCGGAGCGGATCGAGCTCGACGTCAGCGCGATGGAGATCGGCGACGCTTTGCGACTCTCCGATCTTCCTCGCCGCGACGGTGTCACCTACCTCGACGACCCGGAGACCGTGCTTGCGACCGTGACGGTGCCGACGAAGGTCGAGGAGCCCGAGCCCGAGGTCGAGGAAGGCGAGGAGCTCGAGGAGGGCGAGGTACCCGAGGGCGAGGTGCCCGAGGGGGAGCAGCCCGAGGGCGCGGCGGAGGCACCGGCGGAGCCGCAGGCGGACGTCGCGGGCGAGCCCGGTACGGTCGAAGGCTAGGTCTCGTGCGCATGTTCCGTCGGGGCGAGACTGCCTCGACGCTCGATCGGCTCGTCGCGGGCCTCGGCAACCCTGGTCGCGAATACGCGCGCACGCGCCACAACGTCGGCTGGATGGTCGTCGACGAGCTTGCGAGCCGGCATTCCGGCTCGTGGCGCTCGAAGTTCTCGGGGCAGCTCGCCGAGGTTCTCCTCGACGATGCGCGCCTCGCGCTCGTCAAGCCCGAGACGTACATGAACGAGTCGGGCCGCTCGATCGCCGCGGCCGCCCGCTTCTTCAAGGTTCCGGTAGAGGCGGTCCTCGTCGTCCACGACGACGTCGACCTCGAGGAGGGACGCCTGCAGGCGCGGCTCGGCGGCGGACTCGCCGGCCACAACGGCCTGCGCTCGATCGCATCCGCACTCGGATCGCAGGAGTTCCTGCGACTGCGGATCGGCGTGGGGAGGCCCGGCCGCGGCGACCGCCGGTCGGTCGCCGACTACGTCCTCGCGCCCTTCGAGCCGGAGACGGACGTCGACGGGCTGGTCACCCGCTCGGCCGACGCAGTCGAGTCGCTCGTGCGGGACGGCCTCGAGGCGACGCAGCAGCACTTCAACTAGTCAACCCGAAATCGGCACGACCCCGGGACCGCGGCACACGCGCAGCGCTAGGCTCCTACCCCCTCCCTGGGTGGGGTGGGTCGAGAAACGGTGTGCCGCCGCTAGAAGCCTGCGGAGACGCGGCGGCGGCCGAGGGTTCCCGTCAGGCGGTTCCCGGACAGCCGCACCGTGCCACGGGCTGCGCCGGAGCCCGTGACCTTCAGCACGCCGTAGGTCGTCGTCAGCGGCCGGACCGGGTCGCCGTACGGATCCATCTTCAGGATGATGTCCCCGGTCAGCGCCAGGCCGCCGACGCTGCTGTAGGCCTGCAGGCGGAGGACGCCCTTCGGGTCGGTCGTCATCCGGCCGCCGGCGACGCCGCTGGTCGTCTGTTCGGTGTCCCGCGTCAGGTACCAGACGTCCTCGGCATCGTGGAGCGTCTGCACGAGCGCAGCCAGCGTGCGACCCGCGAGCCCGGGTACGCGGGCGGCAGGAGGCGTTGCCGCGACCGATCGGCGCCACAGGCCGACCGGGGGGACGTAGAGCGAGAACCGCGTGCAGGTGGTCGGCGGGGTCCTCCCGTTCAACCAGCCGCGAACCGCGGCTGCTGCGCAGTCGGAGTGATTGAGGACGGAGTGGCCGGCGCCGGGGACGACGAGCAGGCGACCCTGCGGGAAACGCGCCGTGATCGCGGCGGCGGCCGAGGTCGGCGTCCGGATGTCGCGGTCGCCGGAGAGCACGAGCAGCGGCACGTTCGGCAGCGGACCGGGGCTGAGGGTGGCGCCGCCGGACGGTGACGGCCAGTCGAGGCAGATCCAGGGTCGCAGGCTCTGCAGCGCCCAGCTCCCGAACGGGCCCGTCGAGCCCGGCGGCAGCGCCGCGATCGCGGCGTCCAGTGCGGCCCGCCGTGCCTCCGAGGAGTCGTACGGGCCCCAGGGGAATGGGCCGTCGCCGCAGTTCGTCGCCAGGAGGAGCACGATGTTGACGTCGTTGGCCGCGGCCCCGGTGTTCGAGACCGTGTCGAGGAACACGAGACGCTGGAGCGGGAGCATCCAGCCGGCCAGAGCCGCGTCGATCGCCGACGGCAGCTGGGACGACACCGCCGAGCTGAGGTCGCTCTCGAAGGCGAGCGAGAGCAGGGCCTCGCCGTCCAGCTTGACCTGGAACGGCGCCAGCGTCGGCCCGAACGGGATCGACGCAGAAACCGGGTTCGCCTCGAGCTTGTTCGCGAGCGTCACGAAGCGGTCGCCGACCCCCGGAGCGATACCGGGGCACGCGTTGTTGGTGCAGATCCGGCTGATCGACGCCGGGATCGTCCGCAGGGAGGCGGGATCGATGAGGTCGCCGTCAGGGAGGACCTCGGAGTCGAGGAGCAGCCGCTCGACGTGCCCCGGATGTGCGAGGGCGTACGCCGCAGCGTGCTTCGTGCCGTAGGACACCCCCCAGATGGCCACCTTGTCGGCGCCGAGCGCAGCCCGGACCGATTCGATGTCCTCGGCGTGGTCGCGCGTCGTGTAGAAGGCCCGACCGGGGATCGCGCTGCCGCATTCTTCGATCGTCCGCGCGACCGGGCAGTTCAGCGGGCCCGATTTGCCCGTCCCTCTGTCGTCGTAGGCGACGAGCGTGTAGCCGGGAAAGAAACTGCGCCAGTATGCGGCCTTCAATCCGAGGTTGAAGGTCTCGGCCGAGGCCTGCCCGGGGCCGCCGGCGAGCATGATCATCACCCCGCGCGGCGTGCCGACCGCCGGCAGCTCCTCGACGTAGAGCGGCACCTGCTCCGAGGTCGCACCCGAGTAGTCGAGCGGGACGCTGAGCGTCGCGCAGAGAAGCCCGTTGTCGCCACAAGGCGAGAACGGTGGCGCTGCGGAGCCGGCGGGGGCACCGATCAGCATGGCCAGCAGCGAGCCGAGGAGGGCGAGGCGCTTCACGGGGCCTGACAAGGTAGCCGTGTTCGACCCGCTTCGTTGCGTCAGTAGACTCGACACCAGCGGAACCGCCTGGTTCCGCCTTTCGTCATGGACCAGCCGATGCTCCACCCGCTCGCCGCCGAGCTCGCCGAGAGCGAGAGCCTCGGCGCGTTCGCCGACGCCCTCGAGGGCGCCTCCGCGCGCGTCTCCGAGGCGGCGCTGCCGCTGCTGCTCGCGGCGTTGCACCTGCGGATCGGCCGCTCGCTCGTCGCGCTGCTCCCGGAGGACGCGGACGCGCGTGACGCCGCCGAAGGCGCCGCGTGGTTCCTGGGTGAGGACACCGTCGCGCTCCTGCCGAGCCGCGGCGTGCGCTGGGACTCCGGGCTCGAGCCGCCGCCTCACCTCGTCGGCGAGCGGGCGCGGGCGCTCGACGTCCTCGCCGCCGGCGGCCTCGTCTGCGCCTCCGCGGCGGCGCTCGCCGAGCTGCTGCCGCCGCCCGATGCGAGACCGCAGCGGATCGAGCTCGCAGCCGGTGAGGAGCCCGGGATCGAGGGGCTCGCCGAGCGGCTCGCGCTCGCCGGGTACGAGCGTGTCGAGCGAGTCGAGGAGCGGGGACAGTTCGCCGTTCGCGGCGGGCTGGTCGACGTCTTCCCGACCACGGGGCGCGAGCCGCTGCGCATCGAGCTCTTCGGCGACGAGATCGAGGCGATCAGGGCCTTCTCACCGTTCACGCAGCGGGCGCTCCATCCCGTCGAGCGGGCGACGATCTACCCGGCCGCAGAGCGCCGGCTCGATCTGGTCGAGCCGACCCTGGACGAGGAGGTCGCCGTTCCGGACGACCTGGTGCCGGTGCTCGATCGTGCCCCCGACCTCGTCTTCGAGCCGGAGGAGGTCGCGCGCGTCTGGGAGGAGGAGCAGCTCGACGCGGTCCCGCTCGGGGGCGCAGCGCGGCTCGACCCGTTCCCGCGCGGCCAGCCGCTCGCGTTCGAGGCACAGCGCCCGGCCGTCGCCGCCAGGGGGCTCGCCGAGGCAGAGCAGGAGCTCGCCTCCTTCGTGCGCGCGGACCAGCGCGTGGTCGTCGCGTTCCCGCACCGAGGTGACGGTCTGCGTACCGCGAACCTCCTCAGGCGGCTCGAGATCGAGTGGCTCGAGGAGGGTGGGAAGCTGCCCGAGGAGCCAGGCGTGTTCTTCGCCGTCTCGCCCGCGCGCCGCGGGTTCGTCTGGCGCGACCTCGGCCTCGTCCTCCTGCCCGACACCCAGATCTTCCGCAAGCGGGCGCCGCGTGCGGACGTGCGGCTCGGGCGCGCGCTGCAGTCGTTCGCCGATCTCCGGACCGGCGACTACGTCGTCCACGAGGACCATGGGATCGGGAACCTGCTCGGTTTCGAGACGAAGGAGGTGGCCGGGGTCACGCGCGACTACCTCTTCCTGGCGTTCCGCGGCGAGGACCGTCTGTACGTCCCGCACGAGCAGATCGGGAAGGTCTCGCGCTACATCGGCGCCGACGCGAAGGCGCCCGCGCTCTCGAAGCTCGGCGGCAAGGCCTGGCAGCTGCTGAAGAGCCGAGCCCGCGAGTCGGTCCAGGAGCTGGCCGGTGAGCTGATCGGGCTGTACGCGCGGCGGCAGACGACCCCGGGGGTCGCGCTCGACCTCTCGAGCGACTGGCTCGAGCGGCTCGAGGCAGAGTTCCCCTACCGCGAGACCGAGGACCAGCAGCGTGCGATCGAGGCGGTGAAGGAGGACCTCGAGGCGTCCAGCCCGATGGACCGCCTCGTCTGCGGCGACGTCGGGTTCGGTAAGACGGAGGTCGCGCTGCGCGCCGCCTTCGCCGTCGCGCTGAACGGCAAGCAGACGCTGATGCTCGTACCGACGACGGTCCTCGCGCAGCAGCACTGGAACACCTTCCGCGAGCGCTTCCGCGACTTCCCGGTGCGCGTCGAAATGGTCTCCCGGTTCCGCAGGACGGCCGACGCGAAGGCGGTGCTGAGGGACTTCTCCGAGGGCAAGGTCGACGTCCTCGTCGGGACGCACCGAATCCTCTCTCGTGACGTGATCCCGAAGAACCTCGGGCTCGTGATCGTCGACGAGGAGCAGCGCTTCGGCGTCGCGCAGAAGGAGCTGCTGCGGGCGCTCCGGCTCGAGGTCGACGTCCTGGCGCTGACCGCGACGCCGATCCCGCGCACGCTGCACATGTCGCTCTCCGGGCTGCGCGACATCTCGGTGATCGAGACGCCGCCGGAGGGGCGGCGGCCGATCCGCACGCATGTCGGCGAGTACGACGAGGAGCAGATCAAGGCGGCCCTGGAGCGCGAGAAGGCGCGCGGCGGCCAGTCCTTCTACCTGCACAACCGCGTCGAGACGATCGACGAGGCCGCGCGGCGCCTCCAGGAGCTCTGCCCCGAGCTCCGCATCCTGGTCGCGCACGGTCAGATGAAGGAGCGCGCGCTCGAGGACAGGATGGTCGAGTTCCTCAGCGGCGAGGCGGACGTGCTCGTCTCGACGACGATCATCGAGTCCGGCCTCGACATCCCGCAGGCGAACACCCTGATCGTCGAGCGGGCGGACACGCTCGGCCTCGCCCAGCTGTACCAGATCCGCGGGCGCGTCGGCCGCTCGGACGTGACCGCCTACGCCTATCTTTTCTACCCGGCCGCGTCCGAGCTGACGCCGGAGGCACGCGCGCGGCTCGCGACCCTCGCCGACCACACCGAGCTCGGCGCGGGGTTCGCGATCGCCATGCGGGATCTCGAGATCCGCGGCGCCGGTGAGCTGCTCGGCGCGGAGCAGTCCGGCCACGTCGCCGCCGTCGGGTTCGAGCTCTACGTCGAGCTGCTGAACGAGGCCGTCGCCGAGCTGTCGGGCCAACGCCGCACCGCCGCGCGGCCGGTCCGGGTCGACGCGCGCGTCGACGCGTACGTGCCCGCCGCGTACATCGGCTCGGAGGCCCTGAAGATCGACCTGCACCGCCGCCTCGCGCTGACCGAGGACGAGGACGAGCTGCGCGAGCTGCGCGCCTCGGTCGAGGACCGCTACGGCGAGGTGCCGGAGCCGGTCGAGAACCTGTTCGCCATCCAGGAGGCGAAGCTGAAGCTCGCCCGGATCGGCGCCGACTACCTCGTGTTCCGCGGCGGGCGGATGAGCGTCGGGCCGCTCGTCCTCGGATCCGGCGAGCTCCGCGAGCTGCGCGACCGTGCCGCGACGGCCGTCTACACATCGGCGAAGCGCGAGGTGGCCCTGCGCCAGGAGGACTTCCGCGAGGCGCTCGGCCTGGTCGACGCCCTGCTTGCCGCCGAGCAGGCGGCGTGAAGCGACTCGCGCCGCTCCTCGCCGTCGTCGCGCTCGTTGGCTGCGGCGGCCACCAGGATGAACCGGTCCCGCCGGGTGCGGTCGCCGTCGTCGGCGACCGTGCGATCACGCGCGCGGCCCTCGACGCGGAGCTCGCCCGGGCCCGCCGCGCGTACGTCGCGCGCGGCCGGGCGTTCCCGGCTCGTGGAACGCCGGCCTACGAGCAGGTCGAGGACGCCGTTGTCCGGCTCCTCGTCGACCGGGCCCGGCTCGAGGTCGAGGCGCGGCAGGCGGGAATCGTGGTCCCGGCGACCAGGATCGAAGCACGACTGCGCCGCCTCGTGCAGACGACGTTCGGCAGCGACGAGAGGAGGTATCGCGCCCAGCTCCGCAGGACGGGGCTGACGGAGGCGGACGTCCGCGCGGCGATCCGCACGGAGCTGCTCACCGCGGCCCTGCGAAGGCGGACGACGACACCGCCGAGGGTCGCCTACGCGGCCGGATTCGAACCGTCGAGTGGGCCGTGACCCCGCTGCTACCCTGCAGCGGCCCATGAGGCGCCTCGCGTTCTTCCTGGTCGCGCTTCCGCTCGTCCTGCTCGCTGCCGGCTGCGGCGGGGGAGGGAGCGGTAGCGGCACGGTCCCGAAGGAGGACGCCGCCGTCGTGGGCGACGACCACATCACGAGGGAAGCGCTCGACCGCCGTCTCGCGCAGGCCAAGTGCAGCTACGACCTGCAGAAGCGCACGTTCCCGAAGCCCGGCTCGACGGAGTACCAGGCGATCCAGCAGCAGATCCTCCAGAGCCTCGTCCAGCGTGCCGAGCTCGCGCAGAAGGCGCCGGACCTGAAGGTCTCGGTCACGGACGACCAGGTCGAGAAGCAGCTGAAGCAGATCAAGAAGCAGTACTTCGGCGGCAGCGACCAGCGCTACCAGGCGGAGCTGAAGCGGCAGTGCGTCACCGACGCCGAGGTCCGCGCCGACGTCCGCTCGAACGTGCTCTCGGACGAGATCTACAAGAAGGTCACGTCCGGCGCCACGGTCACCAACGCCGATGTGAAGGCGTACTACGACTCGCACCAGTCGGTCTACACGCAGCCCGAGAGCCGCGTCGTCCGGCACATCCTCGTCAAGGACAAGAAGCTCGCCGACAAGCTCTACGCGCAGCTGAAGTCCGGCGGCGATTTCGCGGCGCTCGCGAAGAAGTACTCCCAGGATCCCGGCTCGAAGGTGCAGGGCGGCCAGCTGACGATCTCGCGCGGCCAGACCGTCCCCGAGTTCGACAAGGTCGCGTTCTCCCTGAAGACCGGTCAGACCTCGAAGCCCGTCAAGACGCGGTTCGGCTGGCACATCATCCGCGCGGAGAAGGACGCGACGAAGAGCAGGACGACGCCGTTCGCCCAGGTCAAGGAGGCGGTCCGCCAGCAGCTCGTCCAGCAGAAGCGGACCGACGCCCTGCAGAAGTGGCTCGCCGGCGTCCAGGCGGAGTTCGCGAAGAAGGTCAAGTACGCCACCGGCCTCGCCCCGCCGCAGACGGCCAGCGCCGCGACGACCACCGGTTGAGCCTCGACCGGGCCCTCCTCGACCTCCAGGAGCTGACCGAGCTACTCCGTCGCGACTGTCCTTGGGACCGCGAGCAGACCGCGCGGACGATCGTCCCGCACACGGTCGAGGAGGCGTACGAGGTCGCGGACGCGGCGCTCGCTGACGACCGGGTCAAGCTGCTCGACGAGCTCGGCGACCTCCTCTTCCAGGTCTACTTCCTCGCCCAGCTCCTCGCGGAGCAGGGCGCGGGGGACCTCGAGGCGGTCGCGCGGGGGATCCATGAGAAGCTCGTCCGCCGGCATCCGCACGTCTTCGGCGACGTCGAGGCCGAGACCCCCGGGCGCGTCCGCGAGAACTGGGAGCGCATCAAGCGCGACCAGGAGGGGCGCGAGGGCGTCTTCCACGACGTCCCGGAGGCGCTGCCTGCGCTCCTGCACGCCCGCAAGGTCCAGCGGCGCGCGGCCGCGGTCGGGTTCGAGTACCCGGACACCGCCGGTGCGCTCGCCGATCTCGAGGACGAGCTCGCCGAGCTGAAGCACGAGCTGGGGACCGGCGACGAGGACCGCCGTGCGAACGAGCTCGGCGACCTGCTCTTTGCATGTGTGAACGTCGCGAGGCGGCTCGGCGTCGACCCCGAACTCGAGCTCCGGCAGGCGACCGGCCGGTTCGTCGCGCGCGTCGAGGAGGCCGAGCGTCTCGCCGGCGCCGAGGGCGCCGAATGGGCGAAGCTCCCGCTCGCCGAGCAGGACCGCTACTACGACCTCGCCAAGGAGAGCGAATGACCGCGATCAAAGACATCCACGCCCGCCAGATCCTCGACTCGCGCGGCAACCCGACCGTGGAGGTCGACGTCCGGCTCGAGTCCGGCGCGCTCGGACGGGCCGCGGTCCCGTCGGGCGCCTCGACCGGCGTCCACGAGGCCGTCGAGCTCCGCGACGCCGGGCCGGAGTACGGCGGAAAGGCTGTGACACGCGCGGTCGCGAACGTCGAGGGCGAGATCGCCGACGCCGTCCGCGGCCGCGAGGCGACCGACCAGGAGGGCCTCGACACGCTCCTTGTCGAGCTCGACGGGACGGAGAACAAGGCGCGGCTGGGCGCGAACGCCGTTCTCGGTGTTTCGCTCGCGGCCGCGAAGGCGGCCGCCGCCGAGGCCGGCGTCTCGCTCTTCCGCTACCTCGGCGGCGACGAGGCGCGAACGCTGCCGGTGCCGATGATGAACGTGATCAACGGCGGAGTGCACGCGCAGAACTCGATCGACCTGCAGGAGTTCATGGTCGTTCCGGCGGGTGCGACGTCGTTCGCCGAGGCGCTGCGAATCGGGGCAGAGACGTTCCACGCCCTGAAGGGGCTGCTGCACGAGCGCGGGCTGGCGACCGGAGTGGGGGACGAGGGCGGCTTTGCGCCGGACCTCGGGTCGAGCGGCGAGGCGGTCGAGGCTATCCTGGAGGCTGCCGACCGGGCCGGTCACCGCGAGCGGGTCGTGATCGCGCTCGACCCGGCGGCGTCCGAGTTCTACCAGGACGGCCTCTATCGGTTCGAGGGTCGTGAGGAGGACGGCGCCGGCATGGCCGGGTTCTACGGCGACCTCGCCGCGCGCTATCCCCTCGTCTCGGTGGAGGACGGCGTCGCCGAGGACGACTGGGACGCCTGGAAGACGCTGACCGAGCGACTGGGCGACCGGATGCAGCTCGTCGGCGACGACCTCTTCGTCACGAACATCGACCGGCTCGGCCGCGGCATCGAGGAGAACGTCGCCAACGCGATCCTGATCAAGGTCAACCAGATCGGGACGTTGAGCGAGACGCTCGCCGCGATCTCGCTCGCTCGCTCGAACGGATACGCGGCGGTGATGTCGCACCGGTCCGGCGAGACGGAGGATACGACGATCGCCGACCTGGCCGTCGCGACCGGCGTCGGCCAGATCAAGACTGGAGCACCGTCGCGAACCGACCGCGTCGCGAAGTACAACCAGCTGCTCCGGATCGAGGAGGAGCTGGGCCCCCGGGCCGAGTATCCCGGCTGGGAGGCGTTCCCGAGAGCGGAGCGCCGGTAAGTGGGCACCGGCCGGACGGGCGCGAGGCCGCCCGGCGCGCCGCTCGAATTGGTCTGTACCTCACTCGACCGCGTGACCTGGTTCGACGGGACCGCGATCGCGTAGGACGAGCGCGCCGGCGACGGCCTTGCCCTGGTTGGTCTCCGTCACCTTGAAGCGCGCGGGCCGGGTTCCTCGACCACTCGCCCCTCTCCGCGGTCAGCGTCTGGCCGACCATCTCCTTCCCGCTGATCGACGGTTCCTCGTGTTCTGGGGCGCCGCAGGGACTGTTGGCAAACGCCAAACGTGTGGTGACCGCATAGCTACGCTTGCCGCGTGGCGCCTGCTCCGCGGCGGACGAAGATCCTCGCGACGATCGGGCCTGCGAGCGGTGATCGTGACCGCCTTGCCGCCCTCGTCGATGCGGGCATGGACGCTGCCCGTCTCAACTTTTCCCATGGGAATCACGACCAGCACCGCGCCTGGGCCGCGCTGATCCGCGGGGCGGCGGACGACGCGGGGCGGCCGCTGTCCGTCGTGGCCGACCTGCAGGGGCCGAAGCTGCGGGTCGGGGAGCTCGAGGCGCCGACCATGCTCGCCCGGGGCGAGGAGGTCGTGATCGCGCCGGAGGAGGCCGCGCGGGACGGAGACCTGCCGGTCTCACCGGCGGTCATCGGCGAGGTGCTGACGCCCGGCCACGACGTACTGATCGACGACGGCCTGGTTCGCCTGCGGGTGGAGGAGGTCAAGGACGGCCGGGCGCGCTGCGCGGTCGTCGTCGGCGGCGTCGTCAGCTCGCACAAGGGCGTGAACCTGCCCGGGGTGCTGCTGCCGATTCCCTCGCTGACGCCGAAGGACGTCGGCGACCTGGAGCTGGCGCTCGAGCTCGAAGTCGACTACGTCGCCCTCTCCTTCGTCCGCTCCGCCGCCGACGTCCGCCAGCTCCGGCAGCTGATCGAGGACGCCGGCTCGCACGCGGAGGTGATCGCAAAGATCGAGAAGGCGGAAGGAGTCGATGCGCTCGACGAGATCCTGGGCGATACGGACGCGATCATGGTCGCCCGCGGCGACCTCGGCGTCGAGATCGGGCCCGCCTCGGTCCCGCTCCTCCAGAAGCGGATCATCCTGCGTTCCCTCCAGCTCGGAAAGCCCGTGATCACCGCCACGCAGATGCTCGAGTCGATGATCGAGCACGCCGAGCCGACGCGCGCCGAGGCGAGCGACGTGGCGAACGCGATCCTCGACGGCTCGTCCGCGCTGATGCTGTCGGGGGAGACGGCGGTCGGCGCGTACCCCATCGAGGCGGTCTCGTACATGGACCGGATCGCACGGGCCGTCGAGCCGAGCCTGAGCTACCGGCACCAGATGCCGGATCCGGCCGAGGAGCCGAGCGTCGGGCGGGCGATGTCGAACGCGGCGTGCGACCTCGCCGAGGCGCTCGGTGCACGGGCGATCCTCGTTCCGACTGCGACCGGCCGCACCGCCTCCGCCGTCGCGCGGCTGCGCCCCCGCCGCCCGATCGTCGGCCTGACCCACAACCGCTACGCGCTGCAGCAGATGGCGCTCGAGTGGGGCGTCATCCCGCTCCTCCTTCCCGAGGCGACCGACGTGCAGGAGCTCTGGGACCGGGCGATCGCCGCCGCCCGTGACGCCGGCCTGGTCGACCCGGGCGACCGGATGGTGATCACGGCGGGTACGTCCGTGAACATTCCCGGCACGACCAACCTGATCAAGGTCGATCTCGCCTGATTCTCCTCACGGCGTGAAGGAGGAACTCGACGGCGCCGCGAGCGCCGGGCACGGGCGACGCCATGGCCTCCTTCACGTCCCAGCCGGACTCGCCGAACCCGTGCGTTGCGCGGTCGACCGCCTGACGTAGCACGTCGATCACCGGAGCAGATCAGCTCCTCCGGGTCGTCGATCTCGGGATATCTGCGTGCCAGCTCCTGGCGGAGCGTGCGCAGGCGTGCGCGACTTCTGCGAGCCAAGACTGCCTCCTTTCCGATGCCTGGGCCAGGACCAGGCAGCGGTGGAGGCGCTCGAGCTCGTCGCGGGGACCCGACGAGGTGTCGGCTCTAGCGTTACGTGAAGCCGGTCACGAGCGAGAGCGTATAGCGACGTGGAGGAGTTCGCGCCGCCGGCCGCGAACAACGGCAGCCCATGGCTCGCCCCCGGAGACGCCGCAGGCTCGCCCGCTGGTTCGCGCTCGGCGTCGCCGTCCTGCTCGGGCTGCTCTACTACCGCCCCGTCCACGCATACCTGGACACGAAGCGGTCGGTCGAGGCTCGGACGGCGGAGGTGCACGCGCTCGCGGAGCGCAAGCGCGACCTCGAGGAGCGGCTCGCTCAGATCCGCAGCGGCTCGACTCTCGTTCGCGGCGCGCGACGGCTGGGCCTCGTCAAGCCTGGGGAGCGCCTCTTCATCATGCGCGGGATTCCCGAATGGCGGCGCGCGCACGCGCGGCGTTGACGGGGACTGTCCCCGCCAAGAGAACGCAAGGACTACGCTCGCCGGATGGACGACCGCGACGTCGTCGCGCGTCAGATCGGCCGTGAGCCGCGTGCCTTCCTGCGCGCCGTCGTCCGCTGTCCGTTCGGCTTTCCGGCCGTCACGGAACAGGCACCGTACGACGAGCACGGCAACCCGTTCCCGACGACCTACTACCTGACCTGCCGCCACCTCGTCGCGGTCGTATCGCGGCTCGAGGCAGCGGGCGGCGTCGAGCGGTGGAGCGAGAACGCCCGCTCGGATCCCGAGCTGGCGGCGAGCCATGAGCGCGCGACCGAGGACCAGCGACGGGTGAGGCGCGCACTTGCGGGCGAGGGTCCCTGGCCGGACGGCGGAGGCTCACTCGAGTTCGGGATCGGTGGCTCGTCCCGGTCCGGCAGCCTCAAGTGCCTGCACGCGCACGTCGCGTACGCGCTCGCCCGTCCGGGCTACGAGCTCGGGGACCGGATCCTGGCGGAGCTGGAGCCGCTCTGGCCGGCGGACCGCTGTTGCAACGCCGGTGGCTAGAGTCGGGTCCGTGCCCACCGCAGAGCTCGCCCGCCAGGAGTGGGCCGACGGATACCGCCGCCTCGAGGCGGAACGGGAGAACCGCACCCGCTACCGAACGCTTCGCGCCCAGGTCGACGCGGTGATCGAGCAGCTCCGTCGCCGCGTCGGCGCCGTCTACACGCTCGAGCAGCTCGCCGCCGAGTACGGGCGCTCCGAGTCGTGGGTGCGCGACGTCATCGCCGAGCTTCCACCGCCGGCGCAGTGGCCCGCCGGCGTGACCCTCGCCACTGACGCCGCGTTCCACCTCTACGCGCGCGGCGCGCGAGACTACGAGCCCTGAGCAGCTCGTCGCCAGCGAGACGGGAACGCCGCCGGGCGAGGCGCGACCGCCGCCGGCGCGCGCTCGTCTGGGCGATCGTGCTCCTCGTCGCCTTCGGAGTCGGACTCGCGCTCGGTCAGGCGCTGGACGACAACCCGTCGCCGGGCGGGACCCAGACGCTGGTGCGGACCCTGAAGCCGCTCGAGGTTCCGCCGGCCCGCGAGACCGTGACCGTCACCATAGCCCGTTAGGTAGGGTCATCTTTGGGTAGCTTCTAGGGGTGGATGTACGTGGAACCGCGGGTCGCAGGGCGGGGGGCGCGGATGCCGACTGGCTGACACTCGGACAGGCGGCGAAGTACCTCGGCGTTGCGCAGAGCACGATCCGGAAGTGGTCGGATCAGGGCCTCGTGCCCGCGTTCTACACGCCCGGAGGGCACCGCCGGTTCCGCCGGCGCGACCTCGACGGCTTCCTCGCGCGTTCAGGTCGCTCGCAGCAGCCCGGGCCGCTCGTCCTGATCGTGGACGACGATCCTGGCCTGAGGCGCGCCGTGCGCGCGAGCCTCGAGGCAGAGGGGTACTCCGTTCGCGAGGCGGGCAACGCGGCGGAGGGGATGAACGCGCTCGAAGACGGGTCGCCGGACCTGATCCTGCTCGACGTGATGATGCCCGAGGTCGACGGCTGGGATCTGCTCCGGCAAGTCCAGGAGCGCCACGGCATCGGCACGATCCCGGTGATCATGTTCAGCGGCAGGGTCGAGGAGGGCGCCGAGGAGGCGGCGAGCCGCGGCGCCGCGGGCTTCGTCGGCAAGCCGTTCGATCCCGAGCAGCTGATCGAGTCGACGAAGCAGGTGCTGCCGATTTGAATCGGTGCCAGGCCGATGCCTGGCAGACGATGCTCTTATAGCTCCTCGCCGGCGCGGAGCAGGCCGGCGACGATCACCGCCAACGCGGCGAAGAGGCCGATCCAGAGTCCGATCCCGCGGCCGCTCGTGCCCGCGAACGTGTCAGGGATCGAGATCAGCCGGATCAGGACCAGGATCGTCCCGAGCGCACCGAGACCGATCGTGACGAGGCTCTCCGGGACGCTGGGCGGAAGCTCGAACCCGAACTCGCGCAGGATCGCGATCGCGACGACTGCGAGACCGACGAAGAAGACGAGCTTGCCGATCGTGCCGGTGTGCCAGCCGATGACAGTCAGCGTCGGCCCCTCGATCGACTTGCCCGAGTACCACGACATGAACGAGGAAAGCATCAGGATCAGCCCGGCGACCCACGCGATCCGCCCGCCGAGGCCCCAGATCTGCCCGCCCGGCCGGAGTTGCGGCGCCGGTGTCGGCGCGCTGGCCGGCGGGCGCGGGCGCTGCGGGGGAGCGGGGTCCGGCCCCGGGTCGTCGAAATCAAAGAGGTCCGGTGTTTCCACGCTCGGAAGTATGGGCACTCCACCTGCCGACGGTCAGGGGTATCCGACGAGGGAGATCCGATGGCAGCAGGAATCGACGTACCTGGTCACAGCTCGGACCGGCCGCTCGTCGCGGGCGTAAAGGCGAAAGGCGAGTTCCGGTGTGCCGGCTGCGGCTACGGAATCAGCATCTCGAACGAGCTTCCGCGTTGCCCGATGTGCGGTACCGAGTCGTGGGAGCAGCTGCAGTGGACTTTCGGCCCGCTGCGCTCCGATTCCTGACGACGGCCTAGGTGTAGGACCCACGGACGTTGTGAACGCGGCTTATCGGGGGTTGGCCTCCGAGTGAGCCGTGTGGGCGGCGCCGGTTGTAGTAGCGGAGGAAGCTTTGCAGGGCGCGGGCGCGGCTGCTGGAGTGGGGCCAGACGCGGGCGTAGGCCGATTC
>JBKPRD010000213.1:0-10454 GCA_046734415.1 Actinomycetota bacterium
GAGGTCCGGATCGCCGTCAACACGGGCGAGGCGCTCGTCGATCTCGGCGCGAAGCCGGAGGCAGGGGAGGGGATGGCGGCCGGTGACGTCGTCAACACGACGGCGCGGATGCAGTCCGCGGCGCCCGTGAACAGCATCCTCGTCGGCGAGACGACCTATCGCGCGACCGCGCAGGCGATCGACTACACCGAGCACGAGCCGGTCGAGGCGAAGGGGAAGCAGGCGCCTATCGCAGTTTGCGAGGTCGTCCAGGCTCGCGCCCGCTTCGGCGTCGATCTTGCTCCGCAGGTGCGCACACCGCTCGTCGGGCGCGAGCGCGAGGTCGCGCAGGTCGTCGACGCGCTCGCCCGCGTGCGCGAGCAGCGCTCGTCGGAGCTGGTGACGATCGTCGGCGTTCCCGGCATCGGCAAAAGCCGGCTCCTCGGCGAGCTCTTCCAGTCGATCCTGAACGGCGGCGAGCTGACGTACTGGCGCCAGGGGCGCTCGCTGCCGTACGGGCAGGGCGTCAGCTACTGGGCGCTCGCCGAGATGGTGAAGGCGCAGGCAGGGATTCTCGAGACGGACACCGACGAGGAGACCGACGCAAAGCTCGCGCGCACGGTCGAGCAGCTGCTCGACGACGACCGGGAGTGGGTGCTTTCACATCTGCGTCCTCTGGTCGGGCAGGCAGGCGGGGCGGCGGGCTCGCAGGAAGAGGCCTTCGCCGCGTGGCGCCGGTTCTGGGAGGCGCTCGCGGAGGAGCACGCGCTCGTGCTCGTCTTCGAGGACATCCATTGGGCCGACGACGGACTGCTCGAGTTCGTCGACCACCTCGCTGACTGGGTGCGCGACGCGCCGCTCTTGATCGTCTGCACGGCACGATTGGAGCTGCTCGAACGGCGGCCGGCGTGGGGCGGCGGCAAGCCGAACGCGTCGACCGTGCAGCTGGCGCCGCTGTCGGACGAGCAGACGGTGGAGTTGATGACGGTGCTCGGCGCAGAGGCACAGAGTGACCTGGTCGAGCGCTGCGGCGGCAACCCGTTGTACGCGGAGCAGTTCGTGCGCATGCTCGCCGAGCGTGGAGAGGGTGCGCTGCCGGAGACCGTGCAGGGAATCATCGCGGCGCGGCTCGACGCGCTCGCGCCGGAGGAGAAAGCGCTGCTCCAGGACGCAGCGGTGGTCGGCAAAGTGTTCTGGCTCGGCGCGGTCGGCGCAACGGAGCAGCAGCTGCATGTCCTGCGCCAGAAGGAGTTCGTCCAGCGCGCACGCCGCAGCTCTGTCGAAGGGGAGACGGAGTACGCGTTCAGACACGTGCTCGTCCGCGACGTCGCGTACGGGCAGATCCCGCGCGCCGAGCGTGCGCAAAGGCATCTCCGCACCGCCGAGTGGATCGAGTCGCTCGGCCGTCCCGAAGATCACGCGGAGATGGTCGCGCACCACTACGCCAATGCGCTCGAGCTCGTACGCGCGGCAGGACAGAGCGTCGGCGAGCTCACCGAGCGCACCGTGCGAGCGCTGCGCGAGGCCGGCGAGCGCGCGCTGTCGCTGAACGCGCTTGCCCAAGCGGAGAACTACTACCGCCAAGCGCGTGTCCTTGCGCCCGACGACGCGGCCCTCTTGTTCCAGTACGGGCGCGTCCTCTACCTGCAGGACGAGCAGGGCGAGGACGAGCTGAGGGAGGCCCGGGCACGGCTGCTCCCGGAGGAAGCTGCAGAGGCGACGCTGCTGCTCGCCGACATCGCGTGGAAGCAGGGTCGGCGCCAGGACATGGAGGCGATTCTCCAGGAGGCGCAGTCCCTCGTCACCGATCTTCCCGCATCGCGCGCGCAGGCGGCAGTCCTCACCGAGCGTGCGAGGTACGAGAGCGTTGCCGGTCGAATCGACTCGGCCCTCGAATTGGGCCTGAAAGCCCTCGCGATGGCCGAAGCGCTTGGGCTCGACGATCTCCGCCTACGGGCACTGGGCACCGTCGCCACCGCCCGCGGGGACATGGGGGACACGAGGGTTTTCGCCCACCTCGACGACCTGATCGACCTGTGCTCGGAGCGCAATCAGATCTCGGAGCTCTTGCGCGCGTGGAACAACCGAACTGCCATGTACACGCTCTACGGAAACATGGAAAAGAGACGCGAGGGGGAGGCGGAGACCCTGCGACTCGCACGGCAATACGGCCAGCTTGGCCAGGTCCGTTTCATCGAAGGCGGCGGAGCGATCGGCACCCGCTTCCACGCCGGCGAATGGGACGACGCCGTCGCTCGCGCCGACAAGGTCATTGCGGAGGTCGAGCACGGTGCACGCCTCTATCAGTCTCACGCGATGTACGCGTTCCGAGGCCTGATCCGGCTTGCCCGCGGGGATGACCAGGGCGCCGAGTCGGACGCGGAGCAGGCGGTAGAACGCGCCCGCCGGGTGGGGGATTCGCAAGCCCTGAGCCCGGTCCTCGCGACCGCGTCGTTCATGTTCGCGTCGCTTGGCAACAAGCAACGGGCAAACGAGCTGGTGACCGAGGCGCTTGAGAGCATGCGCCCGTTGCGCAGTCTCGCGTTCGCGGTGCTGCACGCGCCGTTGCTCGCATGGGCGGCGTTGCAGCTCGGGCGCGAGGCCGAGGTAGTGGGGGTGCTCGAGCGCGAGCCGTTCAAGTCGCCGTGGCTGCGAGCTGCCCTCGCGGTCGCGTCGCGCGACTTCCGCAAGGCTGCGGACATCCTCGGCGGCGGAGGGTTCAAGGCTTTCGAAGCGTTCTTCCGGCTGCAGGCAAGCGACGAACGGGACGTGCGGTCGGCGCTCGACTTCTACCGCGAGGTCGGCGCAACGCGGTACATCGTCGAAGCCGAAGCTGCGCTGGCGGTCAAGGCGTGAGCGCGCGCGAGCGCAAGGTCGTCACGGTGCTGTTCGCCGACCTGGTCGGCTTCACGGCGCGGTCGGAGCAGCTCGATCCCGAGGACGTCGAGGCGATTTTGGCGCCCTATCACGAGCGACTGCGTTATGAGCTCGAGCGCTGGGGCGGAACGGTGGAGAAGTTCATCGGCGACGCGGTCGTCGCATTCTTCGGCGCGCCGGTGTCGGGCGAGGACGACCCGGAGCGCGCGGTGCGCGCGGCGCTCGCGATCCGCGACTGGATCGTCGAGGAGGGGAAGCTCGAAGTGCGCGTCGCCGTGAACACGGGTGAGGCGTTGGTGCGGTTGGGTGCTCGGCCGGAGTCGGGCGAGGGGATGGCGACGGGCGATGTGGTCAACACCGCGTCGCGGCTGCAGTCGGCTGCGCCGACAAACGGGATTCTGGTGGGCGAGGCGACGTACCGTGCAACCGAGGAGCGGATCGAGTATCGCGATCACGCTTCGGTCGACGCGAAGGGGAAGGAAGAGCCGGTACCGGTGTGGGAGGTCGTGGAGGCGAAGGCGCGCTTCGGCGTGGATTTGGCGCCGGAGTCGCGCACGCCGCTGGTCGGGCGCGAGCGCGAGGTCGAGCTCTTGGTCGGGACGCTCGCGCGTGCGCGGCAGCAGCGCTCGCCCGAGCTGGTGACGTTGATCGGCGTCCCGGGAATCGGCAAGAGCCGCATGGTCGGCGAGTTGTTCGCGTCGGTCGATCGGGGAGGCGAGCTGACGTTCTGGCGGCAGGGCCGCTCGCTCCCGTACGGCGAAGGGGTCAGCTACTGGGCGCTCGCCGAGATGGTGAAGGCGCAGGCCGGGATCCTCGAGACCGACAGCGACGAGGAGGTCGGCGCGAAGCTCCGCGAAACGGTCGAGCAGCTGCTCGACGAGGACGTCGACTGGGTCGCCTCGCACCTGCGGCCGCTGGTAGGACAGACGGTCGACGCCGCCGGTTCTCAGGAGGAGGCGTTCACCGCGTGGCGCCGCTTCTTCGAGGCGCTTGCGGAAGAGCACGCGCTCGTGTTGGTGTTCGAGGACATCCAGTGGGCCGACGAAGGGTTGCTCGACTTCATCGAGCACCTCGCGGACTGGGTGCGCGACGTCTCGATGCTGATCCTCTGCACGGCGCGGCTCGAGCTGCTCGAGCGCCGGCCGGCGTGGGGCGGAGGCAAGTTGAACGCGTCGAACGTCGCACTCGCGCCGCTGTCGGGCGACGACACGGCGCGGTTGATGTGGGCGCTCGGCGTGGAGACGCAGCCGGCGCTGGTCGAACGGGCCGGCGGCAATCCGCTCTACGCCGAGCAGTACGTCCGCATGCTGCGCGAACGCGGCAGCGCGGAAGATCTGCCCGAGAGCGTTCAGGGCATCATCGCCGCGCGTCTCGACTCGCTTCCGGCGGAGGAGAAATCGGTGCTGCAGGACGCCGCAGTAATGGGCAAGGTGTTCTGGGTCGGTGCGCTCGGCGTCGAGGAGCAGCAGCTGCATCCGTTGCAGCAGAAGGAGTTCGTGCAACGCGCACGGAGGAGCTCCGTCGCAGGCGAGACGGAGTTCTCCTTCAAGCACGTCTTGGTGCGCGACGTCGCTTACGGACAGATCCCACGTGCGGATCGCGCCTCGAAGCATTTGCGATCGGCGGAGTGGATCGAGTCGCTCGGCCGTCCCGACGATCACGCGGAGATGGTCGCGCATCACTACGCGAACGCGCTGGAGCTGACGCGTGCGTCTGGTGGAGATCTGGACGGTCTTGTTACACGCGCGCGCGATGCACTACGCGATGCAGGCGTGCGCGCCGCATCGCTGAACGCGGTCGCGCAGGCCGAGCGCTATTTCACCGAGGCGCTCGAGCTGACGGCGAGCGACGATCCCGAGCGGTTGCAGCTGCTCTACAAGCTGGGCGCGGTCAAGCACATCCGGTCGTGGGAGGGAACGGAGGAGCTCGAGCAGGCGCGCGACGGCTTTATCGCCGCCGGCGATCCGGAGGCGGCGACTGAGGCGGTGTTGAGAATCGCCGACAACTACTGGTCGCGCGGGCAGGGCGATGAGGTGCGGACGCAGCTCGACCAAGCGCGCTCGCTCGTCGCCGGTCGGCCGGCGTCGCGCACACAGGCGCAGGTGCTCGAACAGGCGTCGCGTTACGCGATGCTCGCTGACAGGAACGAGGAAGCGGTTGCGACCGGCCGCGAGGCGCTGCAGATGGCGGGCGAGCTCCGGCTCGACGACATCCGCGCGCGCGCCCTGAACAACATCGGCGGCGCGCGGGTCGCGGCCGGCGAGGCCGATGAAGGGCTCGAGGACCTCGACCAATCAATCGAGTTGGCGACTCGGCTGAACATGCCCGACGAGATCGTCCGAGGCTGGAACAACCGCGGGACGATGAAGCTCCTGGTCGGACGGATGGCCGAAGCAAAGGTGGATCTCGCAGAGGCATACCGGCTCGCGCAGCACTTCGGGCACAGGGGTTTCGTGCGGTGGTTCGAGGGCGGCCCCCTTATCGGCCCGCTTTTCAGCGACGGACAATGGGATGAGGTCGTCGAACGCACGACGGCCTTCATCGACCGCCTCGGCGGCGAAGCGCACTATCAGGAAGCGACCGCGCGCACGACCCGGGCGGCGGTTCGTGCCGCGCGCGGCGAGGATGCGGGGGCCGCCGAGGATGCGGCGCGGGCGCTGGAGGTCGCGCGCCCGGTCGGTGATCCGCAGCTGACGGGGTCGACCCTCTTGGGGACCGCGGGCGTCTACATGACGCTCGGCGACCGAAAGCGGGCGGGGGAGCTGCTCGACGAGTCGCTCGACTTCATCCGCGGGCTCGACGAGCTCGGGTGGATTGCAGTCGAGCTGTCTTCGCTGGCGTGGGCCGCGCAGAAGCTCGGCCGTGGCGAGGAGCTGCTGGCGGCCGTGGCGGGCGAGCACTTCGAGACACCGTGGCTGCTCGCGGCGCGGGCGATCGCGGCCGGCGACTTCGTGCGCGCGGCCGGCATCTTTCAGGAGATTGGCGACGCGTCCACCGAGGCGTTCTGCCGCCTGCGCGCGGCGGAGGGGCTCGTGGCCGAAGGCCGCCGCGCCGAGGCCGACACGCAGCTGCGGAAGGCGCTGGCTTTCTACAGGGGCGTTAGGGCTACGCGATACGTGCGCGAGGGCGAGGCGCTGCTTGCCGCGTCCGCCTAAGCGCTCCAGCTCCGGATCTCGCTGATATCGACCGCCAGGACCGGCCCGTCCGGTGGCTCACGCCGGTACTGCGGGTACTTCTCCTGCAGCAGCTGAAGCGCGTACGCGCGTTCGTCCCCGTCGTCGAGCACACGGGCGCGTCCGCGCAGGCGAAGCCACCAGAGCTGCCGCCAGTCCTCGTCGTAGTGGTCGACGAGGATCGTGACGTCGGGCCGCGCGCGGGCGTTCTCGATCCGGCGCAACCTCGTCGAGCGCTTCGGCTTTTGATCGACGGCCGAGTAGAGCGTGTCGCCTTCGACGGCGAAGACAATCGGGACGAGGTGCGGCCGCCCGTCGGGATCGGTTGTCGCAAGCCGAGCAACGCGCGCGCTCGTTAGCCTCGGGTCGTGCACTTCGGTGTCATCCTGCCGAACTTCGGAAAGGGCGCGAGCCCGAGTGCGATCCGCCGCTCGGCCGAGCTGGCGGAGGAGCTCGGCTTCGACTCCGTCTGGACGACCGAGCACATCATTGTCGGCCCCGAAGGCGTCGACCCATACGGCCGCGTCTACGATCCGCTCGTCACGCTCGGCTGGATCGCGGGCTGGACGGAGCGGATCGGGCTCGGAACGTCGATCGTGCTCGTGCCGCTGCACCACCCGATGCACCTCGCCAAGGAGGCGGCGACGCTGCAGGAGCTGAGCGGCGGCCGCTTCAGGCTGGGCGTGGGCGTCGGCTGGCACGAGGACGAGTACCGGTTCATGGGCGTGCCGTTCGAGCGACGCGGACGCCGCGCGGACGAGGCGCTCCGTCTGATGCGCGCCCTCTGGAGCGGCGCCGGCGACTTCGAGGGCGAGCTCTGGTCGTTCCGCGACGCGACCGCGGAGCCACATCCGTCGCCGCGGCCCGAGATCTGGGTGGGTGGCAGCTCTCCGCCGGCGATTCGCCGTGCGCGCGAGTTGGGCGATGTCTGGCACCCCTCTCGCGGTTCCGACCCGGAGCACGTGCGCCGGGTCAAGGAGGAGCACCCCAACCTGCGTATCGTCCCGCGGACGGCGGAGGCGAACGTCGACGCAATGCTCGAGGCTGGAGCCGAGGGGGCTGTCGTCCCCTTCGCAGACGAGGCGGCGATGCGCGAGTTCGCGCGGGGCAGGCTCGGCTAGAGCGCCGCGCCGACAGCCTCGAGGCTCTCGAGGTTGTGCCCGCTGAGGAAGACGTCGACGTGGGGGAGGGCCGCCTGCATGCCGCGGGCGAGCGGCTCGTAGGCCGGGTCTTCCTTGAGCGGGTTGAGCCAGAGGACCTTGTGTGCGAGGCGCCCGAGACGCGCCATCTCGGCGCGCAGCACGTCCGGCTCGCCGACGTCGAGGCCGTCCGAACAGATGACCACGACCGCACCGCGCACGACGTTCGTCCGCGTCAGCGCCCGCACGGCGTCACCGATGCGGGTGCCGCCGTTCCAGTCGACCACCTCGTCCGCCGCTCGGCGCAGCGCCTCCTTCGGGTCGGCGGCGGCGAGCGCGCGAGTCACGCGCGTCAGGCGCGTCCCGAAGCAAAACGCCTCCCAGCGCGTGTCCGCCTGCAGCGCGGCACGCGCGAAGAGGACCAGTGCGCGCGAGTAGTCCGCCATCGAGCCGGAGACGTCGAGCAGCAGCACGAGCCGGCGTCGGCGTCGCCGACGCGTCCGCCACACACGCTCGACGGGCTCGCCGCCGGTACGGAAGGAGCGCCGGAGCGTCCGCCGCAAGTCGGGGTCGCCGCGTCGCGCAGGCTCCCGCCTGCGGGTGCGGCGCTGCGGAACGCTGAGGCGCAGCCGCTGCATCAGCGTCGCCAGCTCGACGAGCTCGTCGCGGGTCAGATCGGCGAAGCTCTTCGTGCGCAGTAGCTCCTCGCGGCTCGCGAGCGCGACCTCCTCTTCGACCACCGTGACCGACGCCGGCGGCAGCTCCTCCTCGAGCACGCCGCGGAAGACGCGGTCGTAGACCGGAATCTCCTCCGGGCGGCTGACGAGCGTCAAGCGGCCGGCCCAGTACAGATCCTCGGGCGGGAGCTCGGCGGCGGCCCGGCAAAACTCGATCACGCGCCCCGGCCCGACGGCAAGCCCTTCGCCGCGGAGTGCGCGCGCGAACGCGACGAGCCGCTCGACCTCCTCAGCCACTGAAGAGCTCGACCCGCGCGCGCTCGAGGTCCTCGTGGTTCTTCAACGCCCAGCCGAGCGTCTCGCGTCCCTCGTCGCCATCGACTCCGTCCGCGCCGAGCAGCGCAAGGGCTCGCGCCCAGTCGATCGCCTCCGCGATTCCGGGCGGTTTCGCCAGGTCGAGCGCCCGCAACCGGGCGACCGACTCCGCCACTGAACTTGCCAGAGCGTCCGGCACCTCCGGGGCGCGCAGGCGCACGATCTCGACCTCGCGCTCGAGCGAGGGGAAGTCGATCCAGTGGTAGAGGCAACGCCGCTTGAGCGCGTCGTGCAGCTCGCGCGTGCGGTTCGACGTGACCACCACGACCGGTGGCTCGTCGGCCGCGATCGTCCCGAGCTCGGGCACGGTGACGCTGAAATCCGACAGCACCTCGAGCAGGAAGGCCTCGAACTCGTCGTCGGCCCGGTCGACCTCGTCGATCAGCAGCACCGCCCCCGACCCGGCTCGCAGCGCGCGCAATAGCGGCCGCTCGATTAGGAACTCCGGCCCGTACAGCTCCGCGACGTGCTCGCGCACCTCGCCCGCCTGCAACGCGCGCGCGTAGAGGAGCTGGCGCGCGTAGTCCCATTCGTACAGCGCCTGCGCGGAGTCGATCCCCTCGTAGCACTGCAGCCGGATCAGATCCGCCGCGAGGATCCGCGCGAGCGTCTTCCCGACCTCGGTCTTCCCGACCCCCGCCTCTCCCTCGAGCAGGAGCGGCCGCCGCATCGCGACGGCGAGGTAGATCGCCGTCGCCAGACCTCGGTCGGGCAGGTACGACTCGTCCTCGAGGGCCCGCTCGACCTCCTCGACAGAACCGAACGTCACGCGGCAATCGTAGGTGGTGGCGTATGCTCGGTCCGAGAGACGGCATCTCTACTGGGGCGAGAAAGGGAGGCGGTTAAACCGTGTATCCCGCGAACTTCGAGTACTTCGCGCCCAAATCGCTCGACGAGGCGTTCGACATCCTCGGGCGCTACGACGACGGCGATGCAAAGGTGCTGGCCGGTGGCATGAGCCTCATCCCTGTGATGAAGCTCCGCATCGCCGCGCCGAGGGCGCTCGTGGACATCAACCGCATCGAGGGGCTGGACACGCTCGCGGTGGAAGGGGGCAAGTTGCGCATCGGCGCGCTCGTCCGCCACAAGACGTGTGAGCGATCCGACCTGCTGAAGGGGAGCTACGGCGTGCTCGGCGATGCCGCGCCGCTGATCTCCGATCCGATCGTGCGCAACCTCGGCACCCTCGCCGGATCGGTCGTGCATGCCGATCCGCAGGGCGACTGGGGCTCCGTCATGCTCGCGGTCCGCGGCGAGATCGTCGCGCACAGCGACGAGGGCGAGCGCACGATCCCGATCGACGATTTCTTCCTGGGGCCGTTCATGACGTCGCTGCGGCCGAACGAAATCGTGACCGAGGTTCGCATTCCGGCGGCAGGCCGGGCTGCCGGCACCTATCTCAAGCTGGAGCGGAAGGTCGGCGACTTCGCCAGCGCCGGGGTCGCCGTTCACGTTGCGATGTCGAACGGCACCGTCGAGCAGGCCGGGATCGCGCTCACGGGCGTCGGCCCGACGAACATCCGCGCCCCGGAGGCGGAGGAAGCGCTGACCGCGCACGCGCTCGACGACGAGGCGATCGACGAGGCCGCGAGGCTCGCGGCCGCCGCGGCGGAACCGCAATCCGACGTCCGCGGAACCGAGGAGTACAAGCGCAACGTCATCCGCATCTTCACTGCGCGCGGCCTGCGCAAGGCGAAGGAGGTGCTCGCATCGTGATCACAGAGACGAAGCCGAAGACCCACGAGATCTCCGTCACCGTGAACGGCGAGGAAATGTCGCACGAGGTCGAGTCGCGGCTGCTCCTCATCCACTTCCTGCGCGAGCAGCTCGGACTGACCGGCGCGCACGTCGGTTGCGACACGAGCCATTGCGGCGCGTGCACCGTGCTCGTCGACGGCGTTCCGGTGAAGTCCTGCACGCACTTCGCGGTCCAGGTCGACCGGCGCGAGGTGAAGACGGTCGAGGGCCTGGCGAAGGCCGGTGAGCTGCACCCGATTCAGCAGGGCTTCCACGAGGAGCACGGGCTGCAGTGCGGCTTCTGCACGCCCGGGATGATGCTCGTCAGCGCCGCGCTGCTCGAGGAGAACCCGGAGCCGACGGAGGAGGAGATCCGCTGGGCGCTGTCCGGGAACATCTGCCGCTGCACGGGCTACCAGAACATCGTCAAGTCGGTGCAGTGGGCCGCGAACAAGCTGAAGGAGACGTCATGACCGCGGTCGAGACCGAGCACAAGG
>JBKPRD010000214.1:0-6998 GCA_046734415.1 Actinomycetota bacterium
GCACGAGCACGACCGACACAGCTCGACAGCCGTGCGGCGGCGGCGTAGTCTCCCGAGCCACTAACCTGGCGGCAGGCATACAGGGAGAGGGAGGTGCGGCATGGGCAGGCGATTGACGGTGGTCGGAGTCGTCTCCGGGCATATTGGTGTTCTCTATCTGCCACGTGGAAGGAGCTCTTGGTGAAGCGGTTGCTTCCGGTCCTGCTCGTTGCTGTAATTGCGTTGCTTGCGCCTTCGGCGGCGAACCCGCTGATCGGCGGCAAAGAGACGGGTACGACGAGCTACAGGAACGTCAGCGCTTTCGGCGTTGTCGTCGACGGCGAGTTTTCCGAGGTGTGCAGCGGAACGCTTGTGGCGCCGACCGCTGTTCTGACTGCTGGTCACTGCACCTTCTACTTCGCGCAGTTGGAGGAGAGCGGCCATGACGTCGTCTTCACGCTCGACCCGTCCCCGACGGCGGCTTCAACCTTCTATGACGCGATCGCCTTTTACACGCATCCCGACTACGTCGACACGCTGAACGGCAACTCGAAGTGCGGCCTCTACGGCCAGTGCACAACCGACGTCGGGATTGCAGAGTTGGCGACAGCGCCGACTGGTGCAAGTCCAGCCACGATCGCACCCTTCGGCTATGTCGACACGCTCAACCTCAAGGCGCAAACGTTCAGCATCGTCGGCTATGGCGTCGAGGGCTTCTCGAACGCGAACACGCCGCTCGGCCCGAATGGAGGCACCCGCAAAGTCGGGACGTTCGAGGCGCTCGGTCAGGACGTGACCGCGAGCCGCTTCCTGAAGCTGACTGGGCAGCACTACCACACCGCTACCTGCTTCGGCGACTCCGGCGGCCCCGTGTTTGCGAACGGATACCTCGTCGCCCTCGACTCGTTCGGCCAGAGCCTGGTCTGCGCCTCGAATGGCTACTACACGCGCCTCGACACTACGAGCGTCTCCACCTGGATCGCCGAAACGCTCGCAGTAATCGAAAGCCACAGCTGAACCCACACGGCAATACGTCACCCGGCACGACTATTGCGATCTCGGGCGTCTGCGCCAGTCGGCTCAACTGTCGCCTGTTCAGGCAACGCGCTCAGTGAGAGCGGGTATCGTTGTCAGAGTGGACAGCAGCCTTCTCGTTCGTACGCCTAGTGGCCACGCCCCCGGCTGCGCTGTCCACAGCACCGGTTCGGGGGCGTGGCTTCTGGGCGAGGTGTAAAGAGATGAATCAGCAAGACGTCGCCGTGCCGGAAACACGCGGCCGTCCTGGGCAGAAGGCCAGTGGGCAGGTCATCGTTCCGCCTGTACTCGCGTCGTGACCTGGACGCTAAGTGCGAACTGATCCCGCTGCCCGTATGCGGTGAACCTGATCGAGAACGACGGCGGCCCGTGCTTCGTCGCGCGGACGTGGCCGCGATCGAGGCAGCTGCGGCCGCACGCGGGATCGTGCTGCTCGGCCCTCCCGGAGCGCTGCCGCAGGGCTAGCCGAGGAGCGGCGCCATGTTGTCCCCGCGGCCGGCGATGAAGCCGTCCAGCGAGATCGTGGGATCTGCTTGGCGAGTGAGGTCGCGGCTGCAACAATTTCCGTGGGGCGGGGGCCGCGACCTGGTGACTTTGGCCGTTCCCCACACTGGGCGTGGCACCCGCCCCGCGTCCGCTACCTGAGTAGACGCGAGTGGAGGCGCAAACTTGCGCAGTGCACCCGCGCGCTGCGCGTTTCCAGTGGTCCGGCTACTCGTGCCGGTGAGGGCTCGTGGTGCGTTCAGCCCGCAATGGCCCAAGTTTGGCCGCCGTCGGTGCTCTTGGCTATCCGATAGTCGCGTTGGTCGACTCCCGCGTAGATCGTTGCCGGACGTGCGGGGTCGACCGCGAGTGCGATGACGGGGAATTCCGGGCTGGCTCGGTTCCAGGTCAGGCCCCCGTCCGTGGTCTTGAAAATGCCCTTGTCGCGGTCGGGGCTGTTCTGTGCCCCACGAGCCTGCGTAGACGGTTCCCGACTGTTGTGGATCGACCGCCAGCAACGAGATTGCGAGCTCTGCGCACTGCGAACGCGAGCAGGTATTCGGCGGCGACGGCAGGCCATCAACCCTCGATTGCCAGGTGGCGCCGGCGTCGGTGCTCGTGAGGATGGCGCCCCCTGCGGCTGCGTACAGGGTGGTCGGAAGCTGCGGATCGAGCGCCAACGCCCCCGGCGCGTAATCCAGTCCGAGACTGGTTGCTCGCCACGTCATGCCGCCGTCCGCCGACTTGTACAACAGCCAGCTCTCCTGGCAAGGAGACCCAAACCCGATGCCGCACTCTGCAGGCCCCGCGTGTACGCGCCCGCGTAGACGACCTGTGGATGTGTCGGCGCGATCACGAGCCCCAGATCTGCATGAACCTGCCGCGCCACAGCACCGTCTTCCAGCTGCGACCGCCGTCCGTGCTCTTCTTGATGCCCCCGCCTGTTCCTGCGTAGACGACATTGCTGTCGGCCGGGTCGACCGCGAGCTTGGTGACCCATCCCTCGCCGCGTCGCCAGCCTGGCTTTCCGGTCACATTTTCCGCGGATCAGGGTGGAGGCGGCAGCAGCCCGCGGTTCCATCCCGCCAGCTAAACGATCCCCCGAGTCGCGCGGCTCGCCGGATCTGACTCGATTCCGGGCTCCGAAGCAGCGTTTTGAGCGCCTCCGCCTAGGTGAGATTGCCAATTGGGGGCGGGTCCGTGGTCGGCAGCACTCCTGCGGGCGCTACCGACCGGACTGACGGCAAGGGCTCGCCCCTACTCCCGAGGCTATGGGGCGGCGGGCCAGCTTGCCTAGTCCATGTGGGCCAATGAACGTGTGCCAAGGCCGTCCGAGGGGTGCGATGGGGGGCCGCCGCCGACCGGAACCCGGCCGCACGCCGAACCAGCCCAAACAAAAAGCCCCGCGTCTGCGGGGCTTTTCGATAGCGGGGGCAGGATTTGAACCTGCGACCTCCGGGTTATGAGCCCGGCGAGCTACCTGACTGCTCCACCCCGCGTCGCGACCGGCAGTATACCACCGGATGAGCGCTCTTTTCTGGGCTTCGCTGGCGTTTCTCATCGCCGCCGGCCTCGGTGGGACGGTGTTCGTCGGACGGCGCGCCTGGACGTCGTGGCAGGCCTTCGTCTCGCTCTCCGCGGCGTGCGCGGTCGGAGCCGAGCGGCTCGCCGCCGCCACCGAGCAGCTCGCGGCGCGAAGCGAGCAGACGGCGGGCCGGGTCGACGAGCTGACCGTCGCGCTCGAGCGGCTCCGGCGCACACAGGCGCGGGCAGAGATCCTGCTCGGCGCGTGGGGCGAGGTGACGAGCCTGCTCAGGTCGGCGAACATCGTCGCGCTGCGCCGGTGATGCAGGTCGGGCGCGCCCTCACCTGCTGTTGAGCGCAAAGAGGCGCCACGGTCCGGGCACACCGGCGAGCTCGCGCTCGCCGCGCTCGGCGAAGGCGAGACCGGAGCCGGCGACGATGTCCTTGACCGTGCTCGAAACGAGCACCTCCCCCGCGCCGGCCTCGGCGGCGATCCGCGCTCCGACGTGGACGGCGATGCCAGACGCCCAACCGCCTGCCTGCTCGATCTCGCCGGTGTGGACGCCGGCCCTGACGTCGAGCCCGAGTCGACGCACTGCGTCGACGATCGCCGCCGCGCAACGGACGGCACGGGCCGGCCCGTCGACGTCGCGAAAAATCCGTCGCCGGTCGAGTCGACCTCTCGCCCGCGGAACCGGGCGAGCTGGGCCCGCACCGCGTCGCCCGGCAGCTCGACGACGCCGGCGCCGGGAATCCGATCAGCCATGTAGCGCGTCGCGTCGCGGAAGTACTCGGCCGAGCGGTGCGTGACCAGCGTCGGCACGCTGATCGTCGGCAGCACTTCCCGGACGTCGATCTCCGCGTTCATCAGTCGGATCGCGCGGCTCGCCGACGGGCTCGCGCCGCGGGCGAGGTACGACCGGTACCAGCGAACAGCGGCCTCGTTCCGCAGGATCGCCGGCTCGACGCGCGCGAGCCACTCGTCGGTCGTGGGGCCGCGGCGAGAAGTGCGGCACCGAGAGGAAGCACGATCCAGGCGTAGCGCCAGTTGCGGCCCGCGACCAGGCCGATCAGTGGCATGCCGACGATCCATGCACCCGGCGAGCCGGCGAGTGCCCAGGAGAGCGCCGTCGTGCGGCGCTCGCCGGGGACCCACGCGGCTGCAGCCAGCGTCGCCGCCGTCGTCAGGATGGCGATTCCGGCGCCGACGGGCACCTGCGCAAGCGCGAGCCACGCGAGATCCGGCGCAGCCGCACTGCCGAGCGCGCCGAGCGCGAGGAGTGCGGCGCCTCCGAGCAGTTGACGCCCGAGCCCGAACCGGTCGCCGATCCGGGCGAGCGCCAACGCCGTGACGCCGGCGACGAGGCCGGCGACCGTCCGGAGCTGGCCTGCCCAGGCGATCGAGACGCCGAGGTCGTGTGCGACCTGGGCGAGAACCGGCGAGAGCGCGATCGCTCCCGCCTGCGCCGCGAACATGCAGAGGAAGAGCGTTCCGGAGACGGCGCCGAGACCGTCGTCTGTGCTGGTCGTGGTGGTGCGGGCCATCCCGCACCAGCAGACGCGAGGGCGGCCAAGAACTGGTTGCGCGCGGGACCAGTCGGCGGTAAAGGGGCGCGATTCCGGCTGGGTCTAGTACTCCTCGTTCTGAGGCAGGTCGTCGGTGATCTCGAACCAGGGTGCCTTCGACCCGACGAAGATGTGCTCGGTCGGGCGGATGCTCGGGTCGTCGACGAGCGATCCCATCGCGACGTGGACGTAGGCCCCGTCGCGGACGACGGAGTAGAGGAGCGAGCCGCAGACCCCGCAGCGCGTGTGGTTGGCGGCGTCGTCGCCCCAGACGAGGAGCCGGTCCCCTCCTTCGAACACCTCGAGCCTGTCGCGCTCGATGCCCGCGAACGGCTTGAACGCGGAGCCGGTCCCTGCGCGGCAGTTCGAGCAGTGACAGTTCCCTGCGTACCGGAACGCGTCGGCGACGCGGTAGCGGACGGCGCCGCACTCGCACCTCCCGAACAGGACCCGCGGCTCGCCTGCGGTCGATCCGTCAGCCGCTATCGCACTCCCTTTCTGTCGCATTCGATTCATCAGACGCCGCGCGTCTGCGAAATCAGCGCTACGTGGAGAGCGCAGGTTCCTCCTCTTCGCCCGGCGGCTCGTCCTCGGTCAGGCGGCGCTGGGCGACCGACCGCGAGAGGACGCCGACAAGGCGGCCGTTCTCCGTCACCGGGGCCCGCTCGATCTCCGCCTCCTCGAGACGCCTGTATCCCTCGTCCAGCGTGAGGTCGGCGTCGAGGACGAGCACCGGCTCGACCGCGACCTCGGCGAGCGTCGTCGCCTGCGGATCGCGGCCGGTGGCGACGACGCGCTCGACCAGGGCGTCCGGCGTCACCACGCCTACGAGCGCGCCGTCGTCGTCGACCACCAGCACGACCCGGACGTCCGGCCGGACGAGGTGCTCCGCCGCCTCGCGCGCCGGGGCGTGGGCCGGCAAGGCCGCCGGATCAGAGAGCATGCCGTCGCGGACGAGGCTCATGGCTACGGGTAGAGCCCGCGCGCGTCGAGCGCGCCGGCGACCTCGTGGATGCCGGTGACGAGCGCTGCCTCCCGCAGGGTCAGGCTCCGCCGCTGCGCCAGCTCCCAGACGCGGTCGAACGCGTCGCTCATCTTGTCCGCGAGCCGTCGCCGGATGTCGTTGCGGTCCCAGAAGAGGCGGCCGAGATCCTGCACCCACTCGAAGTAGGAGACGGTCACGCCGCCGGCGTTCGTGAGGATGTCCGGGAGCACGGGTATGTCGCGTTCGGAGAAGAGCGCATCCGCCTCGAGCGACGTCGGGCCGTTCGCGCCTTCGGCGATCATCCGCGCCTTCACCCGGGGCGCGTTCTCGCCCGTCACCTGGTCCTCGAGGGCGGCGAGGACGAGGATGTCGCAGCGCAGCTCGAGCAGCTCCTCGTTCGTCAGGTGCTCACCCTCGTACTCGACGAGCGAACCGTGGCCGTGCTCGAGCGCGTGGCCGTAGAGCGACTGGACGTCGAGGCCCTCCGGGTCGTGGATCCCGCCGGAGACGTCCGAGACGGCGATCACGGTGGCGCCCCGCTCGACCAGCTCGCACGCGGCGACGCCGCCGACCTTCCCGAAGCCCTGCACGACGCAGCGCTGCTCCGACAGGTCCCACCCGAGCCGTCGGCAGGCGCGCTCGATCACCATCACGACGCCGGCACCGGTCGCCTCCGCGCGGAAGACGGAGCCGCCGATCGAGATCGGCTTCCCGGTCACGATCTCCGGAACCGCGTGGCCGACCTGCATCGAGTAGGTGTCCATCATCCACGCCATCGTCTGCTCGTCGGTCGCCATGTCCGGCGCGGGGATGTCCTGCTGTGGCCCGATGATCGGCAGGAGCTCGGCTGTGAACCGGCGCGTGATCGCCTGGAGCTCCCCTTTCGACAGCGCGCGCGGGTCGCACCGCACCCCGCCCTTCGCCCCGCCGTAGGGCAGGCGCAGGAGCGCGCACTTCCAGGTCATCCACATCGCCAGAGCGGCGCATTCGCCGAGCGAGACGTGCGGGTCGTAGCGCACGCCGCCCTTCGTCGGGCCGAGCACGCTCGAGTGCTGCACGCGGTAGCCCGGGAAGACGGTTCGCCGCCCGTCGTCGAGCTTGACGGGGATCCCGACGATCAGTGAGCGCTCGGGGAAGCGCAACCGCTCCGCGATCGCGTCGCTGATCTCCGCGTACTGCAGCGCCTGCTCGAGCTGCGAGAGCGCGGTGTTGAAGAGCGGGTTCTCCCACTCGAGCGGCTCGTGCTCCGAAATCTCCTGCAAACCGGCCACGGGCAGGAGTGTAAGCGAGGGCCGATCGGTGGCCGTAGACAGCGCTGTCAGAGGGGCGTAGGCTGCGGCGGCGCAGATCGAAGTCCGACCTGATCGAGAGTGGAGGCGGAGGGATGAAGCAACGAGCCATCGTCGGGGCGCTCGTACTCCTGGGG
>JBKPRD010000215.1:0-11083 GCA_046734415.1 Actinomycetota bacterium
CGTCGGTGACGCTGACCTGGAGCGTGGCGTTCCGGCGCGAGACCGAGATCCCGATCCGGCCGGCCCCGGAGTGCTTCGACGCGTTCGCCAGCGCCTCCGCGGCGACGAAGTAGGCGGCGGTCTCGACCGCCGGCGGCGGCCGGTCGTCGACTTCGACGGAGACGGTGGTCGGCAGCGGGCTGCGGTCGGCGAGCGTCGCCAGCGCGGAACCGATGCCGCGGTCGGCGAGGACGGGCGGGTAGATTCCGCGGGAGAGGTCGCGCAGCTCACGAATCGCCTCCGCGACGCCTGCGCGGGCCTCGGCGACGAGCTTCTCCGCCACTTCCGGGTCGGTTCGGAACTTCTGCTCGGCCATCCCGAGGCTCAGCCCCAGCGCGACCAGCCGCGCCTGCGCGCCGTCGTGGAGGTCGCGCTCGATTCGCCGCAGCTCCGCGTCCTGCTCTTCGACGGCGCCCGCCCGCGTGGTCTCGAGCGTCTCGACGCGGCGGGCGAGGCGGTCGCGTCTCTGTGAACGTGCGATCAGGTAGTGGAGACCGGCCGCGCTGCTCAGGCCGAGCAGCGCCCAACCCGGCCAGAAGGGCCCCCGGTCCGTCACTGCCCAGATCGCCGTCAGGAAGAGGAAAAGCGCACCGACCACGTTGCCGTGGATCACCACGCCGCGAACCACCGGGTCTTCCCGAGGCATCTTCTGGACGGCCAGCTCGATGACTACGTGGATCGCGAACAGCAGCGCCAGCGGGAGAATTACCCACTCCGGCCAGAAATACCCGTGGCCCGTCGTCGCCCAGATGATCACCGTCACGAGGACCAGCGCAACGGCGACCCGAGATGGATCCGGACCGCCCGCTGACGCGCCCGCACCGCGTCCTCGGGCGACGCCGCCTCAGGCCGTGGCGCGAGGAGCGACCGTACCTGCCACGCCGAGATCGCACCGATCCCACGGGCCAGCCACGCGGCGGCGATCAGCACCGCGATCCCGGCGGGCACGAACAGCAACGCGCGGCCGAGCGTGTCGACGTGCCAGGAGCCGTAGTTCTGGTCCGTCCACCGGTACCAGATCGGCAGGGTGATCCAGCCGAACGCTCCCGCAATCAGGGACAGCTCACCGACGGCGAGCACGAAGCCGAGCGACATCCGCAGCAAGAGGTAGCCCTGCTGCCGCCAGAAGTTGGGGTCGAGGAACACCGCCTTCGCGCGGCCCCAGAAGCCGCGGCCGGACGAGGCGGTCGTCGGGCCGGTATAGACGCCGAGCAGCGACCTCGCGAGCGCGGCGTCGGCGCGGACGAGGAGGCCGACCGCGCCGCGGTAGCCGAGCAGCACCGGTACGACGAGAGGCGTGATCGCGAGGACGACGATCGACGACCAGCCGGCGATGATGACGCCGAGCGCAACGGCGGCGACCGGGATTCCGGCTGCGACGAAGAGGAGGCTGCGGTAGGTCTGGGCCTGGTACAGGGGCCGGATGGGGGTCGTGATGCTCATGGCGAACTCCGTGGGTCGTGAATAGATGTTGACCCAAGGCTGCCTCCGCGTGCGCGCGGGGGCCACGGGGCCGGCCGGTGTCCGGAGGTGGGGTTAGCCCCCGAGCGTCTTCGCGCCGCGCTCGGGCCTCGCGGCGAGGACCGAGCCGGCGAGCCACCAGAGGCAATAGGCGAGCCACGGGACGCCGATTACATCCGTCTGGATCGCGAGCGCCAGGACGGCTGCGAGCGCCGCGGCGACCGTGGCGGACGGGCGGTCGCCCCACCAGGCGCGCACCAGGAGCGTGCCCAGGAGGGCGAGGCTCCAGGCGATGAACAGCAGGGCGCCGAGGACGCCCGTCTCGGCGCCGATCTCGGTGTAGTTCGACTCGCCGGCCTCGAGCTTCACGTCGAAGCGCTGCGCCGTGGTGCCGGCGTTGCCGAGGCCGTAGCCCTGCGGGTGGTGGACGACGGTGCGGATCCCGTCGCGCAGGCTGTCGAGGTGGCTGCTGATCGAGGGCTCGCCGAGGCTCGCAGTCCCTTTCAGGCCGCTCGAGCGCGGGAGCGGCCCCTTTGCCTTCGCCTGTGCCTCCTGATACGGGAGGTCGGAGGCGAACCAGTGCGTCCGGGGGGCGATGTCGTGGAAGACCGAGGCGAAGGCGAGGCCGCCCACGGCGACCACCACCGCCGCCCCGACCGGCCACCACCGGCGCAGCCCGACGGCGAGTACGACGAGGCCCCCTGCGAGCGCGACGATCGACGAGCGTGAGAACGTCCAGAGGAGGCCGGCGGCGCAGACGGCGCCGAGGCCGATGGTCAGCGCCGAGCGGCGACGGGCGGCGGCGACGACCAGCAGCGCTACGACGAGCATGTACGCGGCCGCGAGCGGAGAGACGAACGTCGAGACGAGCCGCCGGAAGAGGCCGTCGCTGGTGTTGAAGGCGAAGTTCTCGGGCAGGCCGGCGGGGCCGTGGTAGTCGTAGCCGAGCTCGTGGTGGAAGTAGCCGACGGCGCCCGAGTGGCGCCACCACTCGATCGGAACCGCATAGACCTCGATCAGGCCCCACGCTGCCACCGCCGCGGCGGCCGCGACGATCACGGCGCCGACGCGCCGGAACTCCGGCACGAGGGAGCGCCCGAGGAAGTACGCGGCGACGAGGACGAGGTCGTGGCGGAGCGCGTACGCGATCGCGCGGGCGCCTGCGTGGCCGTCGAGGACGCTTTGCGGGATCAGCGCGTAGAGCACGACGATCGCGCCGTAGGTGAGCGCAAGGGCGTCCAGCCACATCGGCCGGAAGGGCAGGCGACGGCGCCGGATCGCCGTCCAGGCGACGGAGGCGAGCGCCGTCCCGAGCACGATCTCCTTCCACGCCTGGATGGCGTCCAGAACGCCGCCCCGCACGCCGCCCCCGTACAGGAGCGACATGACGATGTTGTGCAACGGCAGCGCGAGCACGAAGAGGTAGAGCGCGACGACCGGCCGCCGGAAGACGGCAACGACCGCCGCGGCGAGCAGGACGCCGTAGACGGCGAGGGCTGCGACCGTCACCTGGCGCGGGCGAGCCGCAGGAAGCAGTCGCGGCTGTGCCGGTATGCCGACGGCCCCTCGTCCTCGGCGAGCGCGTGGAGGCCGGCGTCAGCGAGCGCGCCGTCGAGCTCCCGGCGCGTGAGTCGGAAGCCGCGAAAGGCCGCGCCGTGCTCGGGGCGGCGGGCGAAGTGGAGCAACGGGGCGCGGAGTTTGCGACGCGCGCGGGCGACGGCCCCTTCGAGCACCGGCACCTGGACGAAGGCCTCGCCCTGCGGCGCGAGCACCCGCGCGAACTCGCGCAGGTACGAGCGGACGACCGCGCTCGACGGGAGGTGCTGGAGGACGAGGTAGCAGACGAGCGCATCGGCGCTTCCGTCGTCGACTCCGTCGAGCCGATCGCCGGGGACGGTGAGGAAGGACACGTTCGCAGCGGTGACGTTCCCCCTCGCCTGGTCGAGCATCGCCGGCGAAACGTCGAGCGCGAGCACGCGGTCGAATCGCTCGGCGAGCGCGCCCGTCATCCGCCCTGGCCCGCAGCCGACCTCGACGCACGTCCCCCCGCGCGGATCGGCGCCGAGCCGCCCGAAGAGCCCTGCCAGCTCGGACGCGCCGGTCGCCGGGTCGCCGACATAGACGGCGGTGTCGTCACCGGCGAGCGCATCCCACGTACGGCGCATGTCCAAGCTCGGAAGAGGGTATCCCGCCGCCTCCGCCGAGCCTGTGGAGGAATCGTCACACAAACGTTTCAACCCCGGTCTCAGAGACTGGGTTGCAGCGGCCACGAGGATCGCCACGGCTTCAGGGGCCGTGGCCTATTCGTCGGCAGCCCCGGCCACTATTCTCGGCCCATGGTCGTCGCCGACGTGCGTCCGCGCGGTCCGTATTCGCTCGGGCTCTCCGCACGGCTGGCCGGCGACGCGACGCGAACGTTCCGCGACGCGATCCTCGACGCCGAGCTCACGAGCGGCCGCGCGGTCGCCTGGCAGCGACCGGACGGGACGCTGCACGTGCGCGCGACCGGCGAGGAGGCGTTCGAGGAGATGCGGTTCTGCCTCGGGATCGACGACGACCACACGGCGTTTGTGCTCCGTTTTCAGCGCGACCCGTTCATCGGCCGCGCCGTTCGCATGCTGCGCGGGATGCGGCCGCTCCGTACGGCGACAGTCGCCCACGCGCTCCTCCGCGCGCTCTGCGGTCAGCTGATCCTCGCCAGCGAGGCACGTGCGATGGAGCGCCGCATCGTCGAGGCTGCGACGGAGCGCCGAACGGGCTGGCGCCACGCACCGCCGACAGCCGGCGACCTGACCAGCCTCTCCCCGGCGAAGCTCCGCGCGCTCGGGCTGCACGCGCGCCGCGGCGCGACGCTCGTCCGCCTTTGCGCGTGGGAGCCGGAACGGCTGAAGGAGCAGCCGACGGCGGCGGTCGCCGACCGGCTCGAGCGCGAGCGCGGCATCGGCCCGTGGTCGGTCGGCGTCGTCTGCCTCGAGGGGCTCGGGCGGTTCGAGCGCGGCCTCGAGGGCGACCTCGGGCTCGTCAAGGTGCTCGGCGCGATGCGCGGGCGCCGCGTCGAGGGCTGGGAGACGGCGGAATTGCTCGAACCTTACGGCGAGTGGGCGGGCCTCGCGAGCGTCTACATGCTGACGGGGTGGGCGCGCGGGCTCCTGCCGGTCGCGCGGGCAGCCTGACCGTAGACTCACGCGCATGAGCCGTCGCGTCGCCATTCTGGGCTGCGGGAAGATCGGCGAGTCCCTGCTCGCCGGCCTCCTCAGCTCGGGCTGGCGCGAGCCCGGGGAGGTCGTCGCAACCGTCCGCCGGGAGGACCGCATCGGCGAGTTGCGCGGGCATTACGGCATCGAGGTCGTCCGCTCCAATCCGCAGGCCGTCGCCGGCGCGGGGCTCGTGGTGGTCGCGGTCAAGCCGCAGGACATCCGGACCCTCCTCGACGAGGTCGGGCCGCTGTTGCAGCCGGAGCAGACGGTCCTGTCGGTCGCCGCCGCGATCCCGACCGCGGCGATCGAGAGCCACATTGCGGCCCCCGTGCCCGTCGTCCGCTCGATGCCGAACGCGCCCGCCGTCGTCCACGAGGGCATCGCCGGCATCTGCCCGGGGCGGCATGCGGGCGAGGAGCACCTCGCCCTCGCGGAGGAGTGCCTCTCGCACCTCGGCGGCGTCGCCCGCGTGCCCGAGCGGTACATGGACGCGGTCACGGCCGTCTCCGGCTCCGGGCCCGCCTACTTCGCTCTCCTCGCCGAGGCGATGATCGAGGCCGGGATCCTGCTCGGCCTCTCGCGCGAGGTCTCGACGCAGCTCGTCGTCCAGACGATGCTGGGCACGGCGAAGCTCCTCCGCGACGAGCACATGCACCCCGTCGAGCTGCGCGAGGCGGTCACCTCGCCCGGCGGCACGACGATCCGTGCGATCCGCGAGCTGGAACGGGCGGGCGTGCGCGCGGCCTTTCTGAACGCTATCCAGGCGGCGATGGAGCGCTCGAAGGAGCTGGCCGAAGGCGACCTCTGATGGACGGCGTCCAGCTCGTCGTCCTCGACGATGTCGGCGCCGCGACCGAGGCGGCGGCCCAGCGAGTCGCCGAGGCGGTCGATCGAGGCGGCGCCGTCGGTCTCTCCGGGGGCTCGGGACCGCGTCCGGCGTACGAGCGGGTGACGACCCTCCGTCCCGACTGGAGCCGCGTCGACCTGTGGTGGATCGACGAGCGCTGCGTCCCGCCCGCCGACGGCCTGTCGAACTACCGCCTGATCCGGGAGGCGCTCCTGGACGGCCTGGCGCGCGCGCCCGAGGTCCACCGCGTCCGCGGAGAGCTCCCGCCGGAGGAGGCCGCCGACGAGTACGACGCCGCGCTCGAGGGCGTGACGCTCGACTTCGCCCTGTTGGGGATCGGCCCGGACGGCCACACTGCGTCCCTGTTCCCGAACGCACCCTCACTGGACGTGACCGACCGGCGCGCGGTTGCGGCCGAAGCCGGGATGGAGCCGTTCGTCCCGCGGGTGACGCTGACGCGCCCCGTGCTCGCGGCGGCGCGAACGATGGTCTACCTCGTCACCGGCAACGCGAAAGCAGAGGCCGTCGAGCGCGCATTCGCGCAGCCGCCCTCACCGGCGACACCCGCCAGCCTGGTCCAGGGCCGCCAGACGGTCGCGATCCTGGACCGCGCCGCAGCCGCCCGGCTACCCGGGCAGTAGCGGCGAGTCGAGCTCGGCCGCCATCTCCCGCCGGGCCGCAAGCGCCTGGAGCACCAGCACGGTGTCGGCGACCGGAACGTCCTCGAGGTACTCCTCGCGCGTCTCGAACGACTCGAGCACAGACTCGACCGCCTCGACGTAGCCGACCACGTCCTCCGCGGCGAGCATCGCGAGCGCGTCCGCGACGTCCCGGGGGAAGTCGTCGCGGATGCGGATCGCGTCCGCGTGGATGCGGGCGTGCTCCCAGTCGGCGAGCACCGAACAGGCGAGCGCGGCGGCATAGCGGCCGATCGGGGACTCGGCCTCTCCTGCCCGCTCGGCGAGTGCCCACCGCGACGCCTCCGCGGCCCCGGTCCAGTCGCCCGCGAGCACGAGAGCCTTGATCGCGCCGATCGGCCGGCCCCAGCTCCCGGGCGGCGCCCCGGCGTAGCTCTCGCGCCAGCGCTGGGCCGCACGCTCCAGCCACTCGCGCGGGTGGGCGCCCTGCATCAGCAGGCACAGGCCCGCACCCCACGCCGCGTTCCCCATCCGCGTCAACTGGCGCTGGCGCTCGTCGGTGCCGTCGCCCAGGCGGCTCTCACCGTCCCGATACCGTGCCGCCTCCCGCTCGAACATCCTGGCCCAGTCCGTCACGCCCGCAGTATGGGCGCCCGCACGCCGCCACGAAAGCCGTGTATGCTTGACACGCGACGCCCGTCCGGGGTCTCGGGCGCCCTCTCGGAACGAACGCAGCGCGCTGAAAGCGCTGCCCCCATGCAGGAGACCATCGATCAGCCTTTGACCGTGTCCGTGGCGACGGGTTCTCTCGTCACTGCGGCGAAGCGCGCCTCGGAGTGGGCGGGCGAGCCGTTCCTGCACCCGGACGAGAACGCCGACCAGGTGCTCGCACCCGGCACGGCGCGACGACGCGCTCTCGACGACGCGATCGTAGAGATCGAGGCCGGGCTCGAACGGCCCTCCTCCGAGTGGAAGATCCGCTACGCCCTGATGCTCGGGCTCGAGCGGGTACTGAGCGAGCGCCCGCCGCACCTGCGCTCGGGCACGGAGCTCCGCCGCCACCAGGTGGACGCGCTCGCCGGGATGCTGACGGAGCTGATCGCAGCCGCCCAGCGCGAGCCGGAGGCGGCCGACGAGTCCGAGGACGAGTACGAGGACGAGGAGGAGTACGAGAACGGGGAGAACGGTGAGAGCGAGGCGCTCGAAGGTGAGGTGCTCGACGCCGACGAGGAGGACGTGCCCGCCGGGAGGGATCCCGGCGCCGTTCGCCGCTACCGCTTCCGCCACCCGACCGCCTCCGGCAAGACGATCGCGGCCGCCGGCTTCGTCGAGGCGGCGCGGACGATCGGCGTCCTGATCCTCACCCACCGTCGGCTGCTGGTCTCGCAGTTCAACCGGGAGCTGAAGGAGGAGGGCTACGGCGACCGGATCACGCCTGAGATCACCGCCAAGGGCCGTCCCCGGGGCGAGAACCCGATCACGATCCAGACCTACGCCTGGTTCGCACGCCACGTGCAGGACCTGAACCGCGAGGCGTACCAGCTCGTGATCTGCGACGAGGCCCACACGGCACTGGGCGAGAAGACGAGCGCGGCGATCCGCAGCTTCCCGGAACCGATCTACATCGGGATGACGGCGACGGAGCAACTGATTGCCAAACAGGTTTCGGACGTCTTTCCCGCCTCGGTCGACGACCTCCCGCTCGGCGACGCGGCGCGCCGCGGGCTGATCGCGCCGCTGCGCTGCCTGCGCGTCCCGCCGGCGGCGGCGATCAACTCGGTGCCGATCGTCGGCGGCGACTTCGACCAGGAGGCGCTGGCCAAGGTGCTCGACCACGTCGCGCTCAACCAGGCGGCGGCGAGCCTGTACCGCGACCGCTTCGACTCGACGCCGGGGGTCGTGTACGCGGCCGGCGTCGACCACGCGTACCACCTGGCCCAGGAGTTCCGCGCCGCCGGGCTGAAGGCCGAGGCCGTCTCGGGTCGGACGCCGCCGGTCAGGCTCGCCGAGATCCTCGCGGCCTACGAGCGCGGCGAGATCGAGGTGCTCGTCAACGCGATGCTGCTCGCGGAGGGCTGGAACTCGCCGCGCGCAACCGTCGTTATGCACCTCGCCCCGACCGCGAGCCGCCGCGTCTACCAGCAGCGCATCGGCCGGATCATGCGCCTACATCCGCGCAAGGAGGCGGGGATCGTCGTCGACTTCGTCCAGAAGGGCGCGACCCACACCGACCGCGTCGTCACGCTCCACTCGCTGCTCGGCGCCGACTTCTACCGCGAGGGCGCGCGGGTCACGCCCGCACCGCGCCGGCGCGTGCAGCGGCGGGCGCGACGCAAGCTCCAGCCCGCGCCGTGGCTCGTCCCGGTCACGCCGGACGTCAACCGCCGCCTCGCCGTCATCCAGCGGGAGTGGCAGCGCGTCGACCCGCGCTACCTCGACGAGGAGGAGCAGCGGTTCTGGGCACGCATCGCCGGCCGCCAGGCGCGGTTCGACGACCGTGTCGCACTGTTCGAGAAGCTGACCGCACGCGCAAGCAAGGCGGCGCTGGAGCAGTTCCTCTTCACCTGCGCCGCCGAGAACCCGAACCGGCGGCTGCGGATGATGGCGCTCGCCGACCGCGTCGGGATGACCGTCGACCGGGCGAGCTTCGACGACCTCGTCACGCTGGTGACCCAGGCGCCGCCGTGGGAGAAGGACCGCGTCCAGGGCGTCCGTACCCTCCTCCGCGCGATCGGCGAAGGCCGCCCCGACGCGCCGGACCAGATCCTCGCCCGCTGGACCTGGCGGCTCGCACGCGCGGTGCGCAAGGTCCTCGACCGCAAGGCGAGCGCCGAGTATCCGGAGGCCAAGCGGCTTCTGGGCGCACTCGCGAACTCGCGCGGGCACAGGCACGAGGAGAACGCGGCCAGGCTCGCCGCCGCGGCGAAGGAGGTGCCGCTCGCGACCGCTGCCGCGCTGCTCGCCTCGGCCGAGGGCTACACGCCGCGCGCGAACCATACGCTCGAGGCCGCGCGCGAGGAGCTCGGGACGATCCAGGAGGTCGGGAGCGCGCTCGCCGACGACCTGCCTGCACCGAAGGCGCATCCCGGCCGGCGCCGGCGGAGGCGCCGCAAGAAGAAGCCGTCCCCCGCCGCGCAGGCGGCGCAGGCGCAGAACGGAACGGCGCCCGAGCAGCCGTCCGCTCTCGAGCCCGCCCCCACCGAGAAGCCCGAGGCGTAACGAACTCGGCGCTACCCTGACGGAGCAGGGATGTTCCTGCTCCTGCTCGGAATCGGGTTCGTCGCGGGAGTGATCACGGCCGTCTCGCCGTGCGTCCTCCCCGTGCTGCCGATCCTGCTCGCCGGAGGCGCGTCCGGCGGGCGCCGCAAGCCCTTCGCGATCGTCGCCGGGCTCGTCCTCAGCTTCTCGGTGTTCACGTTGTTCGCCGCGTGGGTGCTCGGTCAGCTCGGCCTGCCGAAGGACCTGCTGCGCAACATCGCGATCGCGCTCCTGTTCGTGATCGCAGTCAGCTTGATCGTCCCGCAGATCGGGGTGTTGATCGAGCGGCCGTTCCAGCGCCTCGCGCGGGCACCCGCCGGGGACCTCGGCGGTGGGTTCCTGCTCGGCCTCAGCCTCGGGCTCGTCTTCGTGCCGTGCGCCGGGCCCGTGCTGGCGGCGATCACGGTCCAGGCCGCGACGCTGAACTTCGGCTGGCGAACCGTTGTGCTGACGATCGCCTACGCCCTAGGCGCGGCCGTTCCGATGCTCGTCGTTGCGCTCGGCGGGCAGCGTTTCCTGCGGCCGCGGGCGCAGAAGGTGCGGGCGGCGCTAGGCATCGTCGTCGCGCTTGCCACCTTGGCGATCGTCTTCGACGCCGACACCCGGCTCCAGACCTGGCTCTCCGACTACACGAACGTGCTGCAGAAGCCCGTGGAGCGGTCGAGCGTCGCGAAACGGGAGCTCCGCAAGCTCACGCACTCCGGCGGCGGCGTCGCGCGGGCCGCGAGCGTGAAGCCCCAGACGGTCGCCCTACCCGACTTCGGCCCGGCTCCGGACTTCCTCGCGATCGACGGCTGGATCAACAGCAGACCGCTGACGATGCGCGAGCTGCGGGGCAAGGTCGTCCTCGTCGACTTCTGGACGTACTCGTGCATCAACTGCCTGCGCACCCTGCCACACGTCGAGGCGTGGGACCGGCTCTACCGGAAGGACGGGCTCGTGATCGTCGGCGTCCACACGCCCGAGTTCGCGTTCGAGCACGTCCCGTCGAACGTGCGCGCGGCGGTGCGACAGCTCGGCATCCACTACCCCGTCGCGCTCGACAACGAGTACGGGACGTGGACGGCGTACCAGAACGAGTACTGGCCGGCGAAGTACCTGATCGACCGCACCGGCCACGTGCGCTACGCGCACTTCGGCGAGGGGAGCTACGACGTGACCGAGCGGAACATCCGGCTGCTGCTCGGCGAGCACCCCGGCGCACCTGCCGCTGCGAAGCTCCGTGACCTCACTCCGACGGGCGTGCTCACGCCGGAGTCCTACCTTGGCTACGAGCGCCTCGCGCGGTACGCGGGGTCGAAGCTCCACCCGGGGAAGATGGCGGGCTACGAGCTTCCCCAGGCCCTCGGCCAGAATGCTCTCGCCTACGGGGGCTCCTGGCGGGTCGAGTCGCAGCGCATCGTTGCGGGGCGCGACGCGCGGCTGCGGTTGCATTTCTACGCCCGCAACGTCTATCTCGTCCTCGGCGGAAAGGGCCGGGTCGAGGTCTTCGTCGAGGGGAAGCCGCTGCGGACGGTCGACGTGACGGCGGACAAGCTGTACACGCTCGTCACCGGGAAGCTCCGCGATGCAACGCTGGAGCTGCGCCTCACACCCGGCGTGAGCGCCTACGCATTCACGTTCGGCTAGGTGTAGTTCCTAAG
>JBKPRD010000216.1:0-3916 GCA_046734415.1 Actinomycetota bacterium
GCCGAGTTCTGGAGGAGCCGATGGCGAATCTGCTCGCCGGTCACACCAACACCTACCACTCCTACGGCTTCGACGAGGCCCTGGCGGGCATCGCCGAGGCCGGGTACAAGAGCGTCGAGCTCTCGGCCGTGCCCGGCTGGACGGAGCACGTCTCCCTCGACGACGATCCTGCCGCCGTGCGCCGGAAGCTGGAGGGCCACGGCCTGGAGGCCGTGAGCCTCAGCGCCCACTCCGATCTCACGACGCGCGAGGGACTGGAGCACGGGGTGAAGGCGGCGCATTGGGCAGCCGACTACGGGCTACCGATCGTGAATACCGCCGTCGGCGGCCACCAGAGCGCAGACGAGAACGAGGCGGCCTTCCTCGGCAACATCGGTGAGCTCGCCGACGCGGCGGAGGCAGCTGGGGTGGTGATCGCGCTCGAGATCCACGGCGACATCATGGCCTCGAGCGACGTCACGATCCCGCTGCTCGAGAAGATCGGGCGCGACTCGGTCAAGGTCAACTACGACACGGCCAACGTCGAGTTCTATTCGGGCGTGAAGGCTGTCGACGACCTCCCGAAGATCACGTCGTACCTCGCCCACGTTCACCTGAAAGACACCGTCGGCGGCAAGGGCGTCTGGAATTTCCCAGCGATCGGCGACGGCACCGTCGACTTCGGGCGCGTCCTGGAGATCCTGCGGGGGGCCGGCTACACAGGGCCGTATTCGGTCGAGCTGGAGTTCACGGGCGAGCCCTGGCCGCCGCTCGCCGACGTCAACGAGAGCATGCGGCGCTCGCACGAACACCTGAAAGGACTGGGGCTCTGATGGCAGCGTCGATCTTCATGCCGGAGATGACGAATCTGCAGGTGCGGGAGTACCTCGAGCGCGACGTGCGGATGGCGATCGTGCCGGTCGGTTCGACCGAGGATCACGGCGACCACGGGCCGCTCTGGACCGACGTCTACATCCCGCTGGAAGTCGCGAAACGGGCGGCCCGCGACCTCGATGCGCTCGTTGCTCCACCGATCGGCTTCGGCCTCGCGCCAGATCACCGCGGCGCGAGCGGCCTCGTATACCTCCGACTCGAGACGTTCATCAATCTGGTTCGGGACGTCTGCATGACGCTCTCGGAGGCCGGCTTCAAAAAGATCGTCCTGCTGAACGGCCACTACGTGAATTCGTGGGCGCTGCAATACGCCGCCGCGGACGTCTACGACGAGCTCCCCGCGGACGTGCGGATCTATCCCTTCCCGTACTGGCAGGGGCTGAAGCCGGAGCAGGCGGAGCAGTACCTCTCGGGTACTGCCGGGATCCACGCCAACGTCGGCGAGACCTCGGCGGTGCTGGCGATCAATCCCGACCTGTGCGACATGGACCGCGTTCGGGACTTCGTCCCGGAGCTCGGTGAGCTGCGAACGAACCCCTTTGCGCTCCTCGACCCGATGTTCCTGGCGACACCGGGATCGTTCTGGTCGTTGCTCGAGGAAGGCGGCGGGGTCTGGGGCGCCCCGAGCGCTTCCACGGCCGAGCGGGGCGAGGAATTCCTCGAGTGGGCGAAGACTGCAGTCGTCGACCTGGTCCGGGACATGGACGACGTGCACGACCGTCTCGGCCTTCGCCGTTGATCTCCGTCGCCATCCTTGGTGCCGGCTTCATGGGCGGCGCCCACGCGGCCAACTACAAGCGGCTCGAGGATCGGGTTCGCGTGAAACGGGTGGTTGCCCGCAGCCTCGACCGGGCCGCGAGGGTGGCGGATGTCGTCGGGGCCGTACCGTCGACCGACCTCGAGGAAGCCGTGCTCGATCCGGAGATCGATGCCGTCGACATCTGCCTTCCCTCCGCGCTGCACCGGACGTGGACGGAGCGGGCACTCGAGGCCGGGAAGGACGTCTTCCTGGAGAAGCCGATCGCCCTCACGGCCGACGACGCGGACGCAGTCGTCGACGCCGCTGCGCGCCGCGGTGCCGTACTCGTCGTCGGGCTCGTCCTGCGCTTCTGGCCCGAGTACGTCGAGCTGCAGCATCGTGTCGCCTCCGGCGAACTGGGACGGCCGCGCGCCGTGTCCACGTATCGGCTTTCTCCTCCGATCGACTGGAACGACTGGATGGCCGATCGGGAGCAGTCGGGCGGGGTGCCCGTCGATCTGCTCGTGCACGACTTCGACCAGATGAACTGGCTGCTGGGTGAGCCGCGGCGTGTCTTTGCGCGGGAGCCGCGCCCCGGCCACGTGCAGGCGCTGGTCGAGTACGACGACGCGACCGGACTCGCCGAAGGGAGCGTGGCGATGCCCCGCTCGTATCCGTTCTCCAGCAACATTCGCGTGCTTTGCGACGAGGGAGTGGCCGAGTACGCATTCTCCGCCGCGGCGGTCGAGGGCGAGGGAAACATCGGCGCGTCGGAATCAGCCCGTGGCCTGCGCGTCACACCACACGACGGCCCGTCGGTGACGATCCCGGTCGAGAGCGCGGATCCATGGGGGCCGGCACTCGAGTACTTCGTCGACTGCGTCGACCAAGGTCGGCAACCGGAGCAGGCGACGGCGGATCAGGCAAGCCGAGCGCTGCTCGTCTCTCTGGCCGCAAATCGCTCACTGGAGAGTGGGAAGCCCGAACCCGTCTGACCACGTCCGGCTGCTACGCGAGGAAGGGCAATGAGATACGTCACACTCGCCGTGACATGGCGGCATCGTCGGCGCGCGCGTGCTGCTCCTGATCTACGAGCCCGCGAGACCGGACGGCGAGGACCGCGCCGGGTGGATGCGCCGCGGGGACGAACGGCAGCCGGCCTACGAACTCTCGCACGGAACCGACTATCGGGCGCTCCGGCTGGTGAGGTGGTGGGGCGGCGCTACGGCGCCCTCATCAAGAGCGACGCTCCCGTCCTACGAGTAACAGGTGGAAAGGGCGCGCCTGGGCGGGCGCTTGGCCCGCCCGGCGCTGCGTCGTGGGTTTAGCCGAACTGGAGGTCGTAGACGTGGTAGTCGCCCGCGGCGCCGTCCGCGATGATGAACGGGATGTCCTTCTTCGCGACCCGGTAATCGGGCTTGGCGGCCGCGAACGCCGCCCAGTTGGCCCACTCGTCCGGACCGAAGAACACCTTGCAGTCCGGGTTCGACGTCGAGACGTTCGTGACGACGTGGTCGTCGTTCGTGCCGATCGTCGCACCACAGTTGGCCGCGTCGAGGAACGCGTAGCCATCCTGGTGTTGGTCTCCGCTGACGTCGATCGGGATGCTCCATCTCGGAGCGCCGCCCTGCACGTCACCGTCGGTCTTGAACTTGAACTTCACCTGGTCCAGCCGTGACTTCTTCGGGCCGTTCTTGTTGTACACGCCCCCGTGCTCACCGGGGTCGTTCTTGATCGTTGCGCTCCAGCCCTTGATCGTGACCTGCCCGTCGCCGAACGTTTTCAGCGCGCCGTTGGTCGGGTCCGCGCCCGCGAGTGCGACCGCCGGGAGGACGAGGGCGAAGATTGCAAGCGCTGTGAGGATCCACTTCTTCATTGCTTTCCTTTCGATCTAGGCGATGCGGTATTGCGATCGCTCCGACGGCGCGCCCCTCTCAACGCGCCCTTCCTTTGTTCCCATTGAGTGTGTGGTTTGCCTGACCTCGCCCGCTGGACCCAATCGGGTCAATTCCTCGGCACGTTCGTGGCTGCCTGTGAGCGCGCGACCGCGTTACCCGGTGCTCTTCGCCGACGAGGTCGCGTCGACCCAGAAAGAGACGGGCTCGTGCTCGATCAGGATGGTGGCACGGCCCGGGCGGCGGCGACGGCTTCGAGTCGGGAATTGACGCCGAGTGCCCGGAAGAGACGGCGGATGTGGTTCCTGACTGTCTCGGTGCTCAGGTGGAGCTCGGCGGCGATCTGCTTCGTCGAGCGGCCCTGCTCCAGCAGACGAAGCACCTCGACCTGACGGGGGGTGAGATGCGG
>JBKPRD010000217.1:0-7413 GCA_046734415.1 Actinomycetota bacterium
GCGGTTAGCTACCTGATGGGACAGGGCCTCACCCCCGACGAGGTGAAGTCCTGGACCGCGGGCGCCTGCTCCCAGCAGAACAGGGCCGCCTCCTGCTACGCGATGTTCAAGCCGGCTGCGACGGTTTCCACACAGGTCGCCCGCTCGACAGGCTTCCAGTGGGACGACGCCGGCATCGGCGCCGGGTTCACCCTCGGGATCATGCTCCTCATCGGAGGCGCAGGCGCCGGTCTGCTCATTTCGCGCCAGAACCGCCGCCACCACACAGCGCGCGCGTGACCTTGAGTTCGAGTTGAGGTGTGGGTGCCTCCGACTCGAAAGTGGGCGGGTCTCCGGGCCCGCCCACGCTGCGCGTGGACATAAGCGCTGCGCGGGCTCCGCGGGGACTACGTCGCGCCCTCTCCCGCGGTTTCGGCGGACTGAGCCCGTCATAATCGGCGAGCCGGACATGAGCGCTCGAAGACGAGATGTCCAGATGAAATTCGGTGTGGCGCATGGGAACGCCCCCGCCGCGAGATCGCTCGAGATCATGCGTGCGGCCGAGGACGCGGGCTTCCACCAGTTCTGGATGTTCGACTCGCACGTGATCTGGCAGGACTGCTACAGCGTGCTCGGCTGGTTGATCGGGCTCTCACGCAGCGAGACGATGGAGTTCGGGACGCTCGTCACCAACCCGGTCAGTCGAGATCCGACGGTCACCGCAAGCGCGTTCGCCACCTTGGCCGAGATCACCGGCAACCGGGTGATCTGCGGGATCGGAAGGGGCGACAGCGTCGTCCGTGTACTGAAGAGGAAGCCGGCGCGACTCGCCGCGGTGGAGCACACCGCCGTGGTCGTCCGCACTCTCACCAGCGGACGGAAGATGACGATCGACGGCATCGACGTGGAGATGGACTGGGCGGCGGCGAAGGTTCCCGTCTACATCGCCGGCTACGGCCCACGGGCTCTGACGCTCGCCGGCCGGATCGGCGACGGGGTCGTCTTCCAGGTCGCTGACCCGTACTTCATCGAGTGGGGTCTGCAGTTCGTGCGTGAGGGCGCCGAGGAGGCGGGTCGCGACCCGAGCGAGATCGTCGTCCACTGTTCGGCTGCGACGTACGTCTCGAGCGACCTGGATGAAGCGCGCGAGCGCACGCGCTGGTTTCCTGCGCTCGTCGGAAACCACATCGCCGACGTCCTCCGCCACCACGATGCGCAGGACCTCCCCGACGTCCTGTTCGACTACGTGCACGACCGGCCCGAGTACGACTACCGGCAGCACGGCCACCCCGGCGCCGACCACAGCAAGTACGTTCCGGACGCGATCTGCGATCGATTCTGCGTGCTCGGCAGCGAAGAGGAGTGCGAGACGAAGCTGCGCGAGCTCGCCGCCCTGGGCGTCTCCGAGTTCAACATCTATCCGTACATCCCGAATCTGCTGGAGACGATCGACCTGTACGGCCGGACGGTCGCGCCGAGGATCAACGCCGCAGCTCCGGTCAAGCCTGCGCGCTAGTGAGCGCCTACGGCCTCGACGGTCGTGTCGCGATCGTCACCGGCGCTTCTGCCGGGCTCGGAACGGAGTTCGCACACGGTCTGGCGGAGGCCGGCGCGCGGCTCGTCGTCGCCGCACGGCGATCGGAGCTGATCGCGGAGGTGGCGCTCGACATCGAGCGGAGTCACGGCACGGACGCAGTCGCGGTGCAAGCCGACGTCTCGGACGAGCAGAGCGTCATCGCGCTCGTCGAGGCGACGCTGGACGCCTTCGGCACGGTCGACATCCTCGTCAACAACGCTGGCGCCACGCTGATGCGGCCGCTGCTCGAGCACACCCTGGCGGACTGGCGGTCGGTGATCGACGTCAACCTGACGGGCACGTTCCTCGCCTCGCGAGAGGTCGCCCGCGTGATGGTCCCGAAGCGCTCGGGCTCGATCGTGAACGTCAGCTCGGTGTTCGGTCACGGTGCGACGAGGGAGTACCCGGTCGTCTCCTACTACGCCTCCAAGGGCGGGGTGGAGGGACTGACGAAGGCATTGGCGGTCGAGCTCGGCCCGCACAATGTGCGGGTCAACGCGATCGCGCCGGGCTTCTTCCCCTCGCCGATGTCGACCGACATGTTCGCGGACAGCGAGCTCGGCGAGCGCCTGCGGCGGGAGGTGCTCGGCCCGCGGACCGCGCTGCCGACGCTCCCCCGTGGCGATGACCTCCGCGGAGCTGTACGTTTTCTGGCCGGCGACGAGTCGGCGTTCGTCACGGGTCACACGCTCGTCGTGGATGGAGGCTGGAGGGCCTTCTGATCTCCAAACGAAGGGCCTGAACGGACGGACGAGGCGGCGGCCGCTCAGGGTCCACGCTGCGCGACCCAGTCGATCGTCTTGGCGGCCAACCGGTCGAGCGCCCGGACCGAAGCGTCGAGATCCTCGGTCCGCGTGTCCTCCTCCCTGGTATGGCTGAGGCCCCGCAGGCTCTGGACGAACATCATCACCGTCGGGATACCAGCCTTCGCCACCTCGGCCGCGTCGTGCAGCGCCCCGCTCGGCATCCGGTGTGCCGAGCCGACCGTCTCCACGATGGCAGCCTCGGCGAAGTCGATCAGCTCCGGGTGGAACGGCCGCGCCTCGATGCGCCACTGGACCGCCCACTCAACCTCGACCCCTTCTTCGGCGGCGATCCGTTCGCTCACTTCCTTCGCCTCGCCGACCATCGCCTGAAGCGACGCGTCGTCGAGATGCCGCTGATCGAACGAGAGCTCACAGACAGGGGCGACCGCCGTGACGATCCCGCCGGGGGCCGAGATGGTGCCCACGGTCGTGACGCTTCCCGCCTCGCCTGCGATCCGGCGGCCCTCGAGCACGAACCGGGCGGCGGCGGCGACAGGGTCGCGCCGCATGTCCATCGGCGTCGCGCCCGCATGGGCACGCTGACCGCGGAACCGGACGATGTGGCGCTCCACGCCGTAGGTGCCGAGCACGACCGCGAGCGGGAGGCCGAGGCGTTCGAGCACCGGTCCCTGCTCGATGTGGAGCTCGAGATACGCCGCGGCGTTGGCGAGCTGGGAGCCGGCCTCGAGAGCACGGTCGAGCTCGACGCCGTAGCCGGCGAGCACGTCCGGCAGCAGCAGGCCTTCGGAGTCGCGGAGGCCCCGGAAGTCGGCCGGCTGGAGACTGCCCGACGCCGCGCTCGAGCCGAACAGGCTCCGTCCGAAGCGGAACCCCTCCTCGTCAGCCCAGTCGACGAGCCGGACGGTGGCCGCCGGCCGGTCGCCCTCCGCAATTCGGCGCAGAACCTCCAGACCGGCGAGCACGTTCAAGCAGCCGTCGAGCCAGCCTCCGTTGGAGACGGAGTCGAGATGGCCGCCGATCAGCACGGCACGTTCCGATTCGCCCGCGAGCGTGGCCCAGAGATTCCCGGCCTCGTCAATCTCGACGTCCACCGGCAGGGCTGCGAGCTGCCCGCCGACCCAGGCCCGAGCCCGTGCCCAGGTCTCGGTCCAGCAGACGCGCTGCGCGCCGTCGGAGTTCCCCGTCAGCTCCTGCAGCTCGCGGAGCTCGGCCACCGTCCTAGCCGGATCGAGCACCGGGCAACTGTAGTAGGCGGCACCGGTGCGGGTGAATCTCGTACGATCGCTCTGCGTCGGCCTCGACTACCGATGCCGGAGTTGTGACGACGGCGATCGAGAGGGGGAGAAGCCCGTGAAAGCGAAAGCGGCCGTCATCCAGATGACCTTCTCCGACCAGACGGCGGAGAACGTCGAGAAGGGCGCACGGCTCATCAAGCAAGCCGCGGCCGAGGGCGCGGAGATCATCTGCTTGCCCGAGCTGGCGACGAACGTCTACTTCCCGTTCGAGATCGACCCGAAGTGGCTCGCACTCGCCGAGCGCATCCCCGGCCCCTCGACCGAGACGATCTCGGCGGCCGCGCGGGAGGCGAACGTCTACGTTCTCTTTCCGCTCTACGAGCGGCAGCAGGACGGCGAGCTCTACAACACGGCCGTCTTCATCGACCCGAGCGGGTCGATCGTCGGCAAGTACCGCAAGAACAGCATTCCCCTGGTGAAGATGGCCGCGATCACCGGAATCGAGAAGTACTACTTCCGCCCGGGGAACCTCGGGTATCCGGTCTGGCCGACCGAGACCGGGGTCAACGTCGGCACGGTCATCTGCTACGACCGCCACTTCCCGGAGGGGCCGCGCGCGCTCGCGCTCGGCGGGTGCGACCTCATGTTCGTGCCCACGGCGACGGCGGCGGGCAGCACCTTCTGGGAGCTCGAGCTGCGAGCCCACGCGGTCGCGAACTGCATGTGGGTCGCGGGCATCAACCGTGTCGGGGTCGACGTCGGCGGCGGCCCGACCGACTTCTACGGACGCGCGTTCTTCACCGATCCCGGAGGCGAGATCGTCTGCCAGCTCGGCAGCGAGAAGGACACGATCCTCCACTGCGAGATCGATACCGAGGTGAGCGCGACCATGCGCGACGAATGGGGGTTCTTCCGCGACCGGCGACCGGACACCTACTCGGCCCTCGTCGCCCCGTAACCGAACGCCCGAGAAAGGAGCGAGGAAAGGTCATGTCAACCCTGATCACCGGCGGGCGGATCATCACCGCGGCCGACGACTATACGGCGGACGTCCTCGTCGAGAACGACCACATCGAGCTGATCGGTGCATCGCTCGACGTGAGCGCCGACCGCGTCATCGATGCGAGCGGCAAGTATCTCCTGCCCGGCGGCATCGACGTCCACACGCACATGGACACCTACTTCGGTGGGACGACGACCGCGGACAACCACTACGAGGGAACCGTCTCCGCGGCCTTCGGCGGCACGACCACGATCGTCGACTTCGCCGTGCAGTACCCCGGCCAGACCTTCGCAGAGGGTCTCGCGACCTGGCACGAGAAGATCGAGACCAACAAGCCGGTGATCGACGTCGGCTTCCACCTGATCGTCACCGACCTGAAGAGCGGCGGCTCGCTCGAGGATCTCGCCAGGCTACCCGACGAGGGGATCACGAGCTACAAGCTCTTCATGGCCTACAAGGGCACCGACTTCCACGTCGACGACGAGACGCTCTTCAAGACGATGCAGGTCGCCGCCGAGAACGGCTCGATCGTGATGATCCATGCCGAGAACGCCGACGCCATCGACGTCCTCGTCAAAGAGGCGCTCGCCGAGGGCAACGGAGCGCCGAAGTACCACTCGCTGACCCGGCCGCCCGAGACCGAGGGCGAGGCGACCAACCGTGCGATCCAGCTCGCACACATCGCCCGCTGCCCGGTCTACATCGTCCACGTCTCGTGCTCCGACGCGATCGAGCCGATCGAGCGCGCCCGCGAGAAGGGCTGGGCGGTCTGGGGCGAGACGTGCACGCAGTACCTGAGGATCGACTTCTCGAAGATCGACCAGCCCGGGTTCGAGGGGGCGAAGTACGTCTACACACCGCCGCCGCGGGATTCCCAGCACGTGCAGGCGTGCTGGGACGCGATCGCCTCCGACCGGCTGTCCATCGTCTCCACCGACCATGCGCCGTACAACTGGAAGGGCCAGAAGGACATGAACGGGACGGACGACTTCTCGAAGATCCCGAACGGCCCTCCGGGAGTCGAGGAGCGGCTCAAGATCCTGCACGAGTTCGGTGTCAGGGCCGGGCGGTTCGATCTGAACCGGCTCGTCCAGCTCTACGCGACCACGCCCGCGAAGCTGTTCGGCCTCTACCCGCGGAAGGGCACGATCGCCGTCGGGAGCGACGCCGACATCGTCGTCTTCGACCCCGACAAGAAGCAGACGATCTCGGTCAAGACGCACCACTCGACATGCGACTACAACCTCTTCGAGGGCACCGAGGTGACGGGCATGCCGGAGACGGTACTCGTGCGCGGTCAGCTCGTCGTCGAGGACGGCGAGCTCGTCGCGCAGCCGGGAACCGGCCGGTTCGTCAAGCGTGCCCGGTTCGGCGAGAAGCTCCAGCCGGCGGTCACGGTCTAGGACGGAGAGGCGCGGCCCGGGCGGATCAAACGCCCGGGCCGCGTGCTCAGCACGGGGAGGACGGGTGACCGAGGTGACGATCGACAACGAGCTCGTCGAGCGCTACGTCCTCGAGCTCGCGCAGCACGGCGCTCACGGCGAGACAGGGGTCTGGCGGACCGTCTACTCGCCCGAATGGGTTGCCGCTCAGGACCTGGTCGCGTCCTGGTGTGTCGAAGCGGGCCTCACCGTCCGCCGTGATGCCGTCGGGAACGTCTGGGGCCGTCTCGACGGAACCGCCCCCGGGCGGGTGATCGCGTCGGGCTCGCACATCGACTCCCAAACGCCCGGCGGCCGCTACGACGGTGCGCTCGGCGTGATCGCCGCCGTCGTCGCGCTGCGCGCGCTCCGGGAGCAGTTCGGCCGGCCGCGCCGAACGCTCGAGGCGGTATCGCTCTGCGAGGAGGAGGCGAGCCGGTTCCACGCCGCGCGCTTCTGGGGCTCGCGGGCGATCACCGCGAGAATCGAGCGCGACGAGCCGGAGAAGATCCGCGGCTACGAGGGCGAGACGATCGGCGATGCGATGCGCGCAGTCGGTCTCGATCCGGCGCGGATTCCGGAGGCCGCCCGCGACGACCTCGACACATGGATCGAGCTTCACATCGAGCAGGGGCCGATCCTGGAGGACGAGCAGCTGCCCGTCGGGATCGTCTGGTCGATCACCGGTATCCGCCATTACGTCGTCGAGGTCCTCGGACGATCCGACCACGCCGGCGCACGACCGATGGACACGAGGCTCGACCCGATGGCAGGAGCGGCCGAGATGATTCTCGGCGTGATCGATATCGCCCTCGAGCTCGGCCGTCCTGCCGTCACCACGGTCGGGAAGGTGAACGTCGAGCCCAACCTCGCGCCGGCGGTTCCGGAGCAGGTGACGTTCACGGTAGACACGCGCCATCCCGACCCCGTGGAGATCCAGCGCCTGCACCAGCGTCAGGAGGAGCTCATGCGCTCCGTCGCCGAACGGCGGGGGCTCCGCATCTCGTGGAATATCCCGCTCGATCTCCCGCCGTGCGTCTGCGACGCTAGCCTCGTTGCGCTGCTCGAGCAAACCGCCCGGACACAGCAGATCCCCTTTCTGACGATGCACAGTGGGGCCGGCCACGACACCCAGAACATGGCCGCTGCGGCGAAAGCGGCGATGATCTTCGTGCAGAGCGAAGGCGGGCGCAGCCATACACCGGAGGAATTCACGAAGGTCGAGCACGCCGTCGAGGGAATCCGCGTCCTCGCGGCCGCCCTCCATCAGCTGGCGTACCAGTAGCTCGGTACTAGAGGCTTGATGTGAATTAGCGGCCGTCATAGGCGGCGAGGGCGCGTGCGGGTCGGCCGGTGAGGGTGTTGAGCAGCATCGCGAGGGTGAGGGCGAGCAGGCGCTGTGCGATCCGGACCGCCAGCCCAGCTGGTGTCT